>NZ_JAKGTE010000039.1:0-42641 GCF_022324665.1 Clostridium sp. YIM B02500
GAAAGTTAAGGTCTATAGCGCCGATGGTACTGCATGGGAGACTGTGTGGCAGAGTAGGACGTTGCGAGGTAAGTATTAAAGATAGTCATTATGACTGTCTTTTTTTTATACAGAAATTATGAAATAAATAGTATATTTATCATAAGAAGGAGTGCTTTAATTGTATATAAGTGAAACAAAGATTGTAGTAAGATATGCAGAAACAGATAAAATGGGAATTGTTCATCATTCTAATTACTTTATTTGGTTTGAGGCAGGGAGAACTGATTTCATAAAAGGAAGTAATATAAGTTACAGTGAAATGGAGGAAAATGGCATACTAATACCTTTAGCTGAAAGTAATTGTAAATATATTATAGGAGCAAAATATGAAGATGAATTAATCATAAAAACATGGGTTAAGCAACTAACACCTGTTAAGGTAGAGTTTAATTATTCAGTTATCAGAGAAAATGATCAAAAAGAAATTGCTAAAGGAAGTACATTACATGTTTTTGTTAACAATGACTTTAAGATAATTAACTTAAAGAAGGTAAATAAAGAAATATTCAATAAGTTAGAATCTTTAATATAAAATATATCGTGTGAATCTAGAAGATCATATCTTAAATTAAGAATTTTAGATATGATCTTTGTTTTGTAGCAGGTCTATTCATTAACCAATACTTTTACGATTTCTCCAATATAAATTGTATGATAATCTTTTTCAGGATAAATTTTCTCATCAAAAGAAGGATTATCAAAGTTCTCAGGTTTAATTTCTGTATGATACATCTTTTTGCATACTACCACCATTTTTGCTTCTTTAAAGTAAGTATTATTCTCATCAAAAATTGGAGTTAAATTTGCTTTTTCAACTTTGTTATTATCTCTTCCAGAAAGACTTCCACAAATATTTAAAGCTTTTCTATAATCTTCGCTAAAAAATGATAATGTAAATGTATCATTTGAATCTACAAATTGTTTTGTGTAACGTCCAGGTCTAATGTATACAGTAGCTGAGTTTTTACCCCAGAATACGCCTAGTCCTCCCCAACTTGCGGTCATGGTATTGAATTTATTTTCAGTACCAGCTGTGATTAATAACCATTCGTGTCCGATGAGAGTGAATGGATTTATATTTAGGTTTTTAATTTCAATTTCTTTGAATGACATATGCTTGCCTCCTATAAATTTTTTTATTTAATAATTTATACTTATTTTAAAGCTATTAGAATAAAAGTTCAATTACATAATTTTTAATTTTATATAATTACTTAAATCACTTTTTTAGGAAATCGATAAGTGTTTTAGCGGCTATTGACAGATTATTTGAATTTTTATAGATCACACCTATGTATCTGGGAGGGATCTCATCTTTTAGAGGAATTTCTAAAAGGATTTTATTTTCAAGCTCATCATTTAAAAACTCTTTTATAACAGAAGTAATACCAAGTCCCATTTTTGCGCATTCAATTAAAAAATCCATATTGCTGGCTTCAATATCTGGAATGATATTGATATTATGTTTATTAAAATAGCTTTCTATATGTTCTCGTGTAGCGTTAGGATTTTCAAGAAGCATAAAAGATCCTTCAGCTAATGTATCATCAGCAGAATTCAAGTTTAGTTTTTCTAAATAAGTACCACTTGCTACTAAGATATCTTGAATTTTGCAAAGCCTTATAAAATTAAGATCATCTTGGGTGGAAGTAGTACCGATTATGCCTAAATCTAATTTCTCTTCTTGAACTAACTTTATTGTGTCCAAAGTAGGTTTATTTATTATCTTGGTCTTAAAGTAAGGATATTCTTTTATAAATTCCCGAAATCTAGGTAAAAAATAATTTTTCCCAATGGTTGTGCTTACACCCAAGTTAATTGTACCAGTTTCTTTATTTTTTAGCTTTTCCAAAATATTCTCTCCAAGGTTAAGTTCATCAAAAGCATTTTCTATGTGATTAAATAATATTTTTCCTTCTGGTGTTAGGGTCACACCTTTTGAACTTCTCGAAAATAAGGTTACATTAAAAGAATTTTCTAGTGTTTTTATTGATTTACTTACAGCAGGTTGAGAAACAAAAAGAATTTCAGCTGCACGGGATATATTCTTACATTTGGCCACTGTGAGAAAGACTTTATAAAGATTTAGATCAAAAATCATAGTATAACTCCTAATTATAGTATTCATAACTAATATATATTTTTATTATACATTAAGACAAGCTAAAATAGTAATAAGCTAGAAAAATATTTGAATTTATATTAAAAATATAAAAGAAAGGAAGAATATATTATGAAGATTGGAATAATTGGAATGGGAGCGATAGGTGGGTATATTGCTGCTATGCTTTGTAGAAGTAAAGAAAATGTTAATGTTGTAGCTTATGGAAAAACATTAAATAAAATAAAGACTGATGGAATTTCATTGAAAAGTGAAATAAATGGAAGTTTTACTGTTTTTCCTACACTTGCAACAGATGATTCAGATGAAATTGGTGTTGTTGACATTATCTTTGTTTGCGTAAAAGGATATTCTTTAAAGGCGGCAGCAAAAGCAATTTTACCTATGGTAGGTGATCATACTTTAATTATTCCTATAATTAATGGGGTAGACGGCGGAAATAAGTTATATTCTTACTTAAGAAAAGGAAAAGTAACAGATGCTATTATGTCAATTAGCTCAAAAATTGAAGGTGATGGAGTTATTAAGCATACTAGCCAAAATACTAGAATATTTATATCATCTAATAAAAAACGCCCTATGTATAAGAGAGATTTAGAACGGATCTATAATGTTTTAACTAAATCAAATATTTTATGTGAGGTAAGAAGAGATGCAGAAATTTTTGCATGGAATAACTACGTATTTAATTGTGCTTTTAATGTAACTGATTCATATTACGATGTGAAAGTAAAAGGAATATTAGAAGATAAAATGAAATTTGAAACATTTTGTAATGTAGCAAAGGAATGTGAAGAAGTTGCTAGAAGTAAGGGAATAAATCTTCATCCTAATATTTATGAGAATGCAATAAGTACACTAAAAAGCTTATCTAAAAAAAGTATAAGTTCAATGCATAGAGATGTAGTATCTGGAAAAAAATTTGAGCTTGAATTATTTTGTGGCGATTTATGTAGGATGGGAAAAGATTTGGGAGTTCCTACCCCTTATACTCAAAAAGCTTATGAAAAGCTAAGAGTTTTACAACCTGTGTAAGATATTCTGAAACACATATAATAGGTATGTAAAGCATTTTCTTAAATAATTCATTTATAGTTCACGAATATGATTATTTAGTTTAAAATAAGATTGATCATTAAAAATTCACTAGTGTGTTATAATATTAGCAACTATAATAGTTTATTATTTTGACTTATTTACGGAGGTGAATTTTTAGTGTGATTTAACTCTTGCACTAAGATATATTATGGATTATAAAAATAAAGTATGCATAATTACTGGAGGAGCTTTAGGGATAGGAAGATGTTTAACAAGAGAATTTTCAAATGTCGGTGCTAAAGTTATCTTCATTGATAAAAATAAAGAAGCAGGGAATGAAAATGTAGAATATATAAAAAGAAAAGGTGGAGAAGTTGAATTCTTTTTAGGCGATATTGCAGAAGAGGATACTTTATATAAGTTTGCAGAGTTTATAATAAAAAAATATAAAAATATAGATTACCTCATTAATAATGCTTGTATTAATAAAAAAGGAATTATTTCTAAATGTTCATATGAAGATTTTAATTATGTACTTAAAGTTGGAGTAACCGCGCCATACATATTAACCAAGTTACTTATGAATAATTTTAATAAAAATGGTGCAATTGTAAATATTTCATCTACTAGAGCCTATATGTCACAATCTGATACAGAAAGTTATACAGCTGCTAAAGGCGGAATTTTGGCATTGACTCATGGGCTTTCTGTTAGTCTTTCTAATAAAGTCAGGGTGAATTCGATTAGCCCAGGTTGGATTGATACAGGTGCTTATTATGATGAAGAATATGTACCAAAGTATAGTGAGAGTGATTTATTGCAGCATCCATCAGGCAGAATAGGGAATCCAAAAGATATAGCGAGAGCAGCTATGTTTTTGTGTAATGAAGAAAATAGCTTTATTAATGGAGAAAATATTAATATAGATGGCGGAATGACAAAACTTATGATATATAACGATGATAATGGATGGAGATATGATAATAATTAGTATTTAATACGTTATAAAAATATTTTAAATCTTATGTATATAGAAGTTATTTTCTATATGCATAAGATTTTTTTTTTCGGATTTACATATTTATAATTAGGTGCTGGAATAAACTTCAAATATAAAACATAGTATAAAGTAGAGTAACTAAAGGAGGAATAAGAGATGAATTTTTTACTTACTAAACTAAATGATACTTTTAGGGATAAGAAAGCCTATTTTTTCATTGTACTGATAATGTTTTGTTTAGGAATATCTTTTGGGCTTTACACTGTTAAATATATGGGGGAATCAGATAAAACGGATTTAACAAATTATTTTTTTAGTTTTACTAATTCTATAGGTAGCCATCCTATCAATTATGGAAATTTATTATTCGAGGTTATAAAGAAAAATATACTAATTATTATACCTATATTTATATTAGGTTTAACTTTTTTTGGAGCTCCTGTAATATTAATTTTGGACTTATTAAAAGGTTTTACATTAGGGTATACTTTTTCTTTCATGATAACTACTTTTCAAGGAAAAGGGATTGGACTAGCCTTAATATCTATTGTTCCTCAGAATTTAATATATATTCCATGTTTCATAGCATTAAGTGTTATTAGTTTATCTATGTCTACAGAAAGGTTTAAGGGAAGATTTTTCAAACATGGAAAGATAAAAGATCCTTTTTTAGATGGTGTATTAAATAAATTAATTGTCATCCTAATATTATTTACAATAGGCATATTAATTGAAACTTATATATCACCATCTTTGATAAGATTTGTGGCTAATAAATTCTATTTATAAAACAAAAGATGATTTTAAATAAGGAAAGAAAAATGACGATTTGGTCGAATGCTAATCATAATCAATGGTATAGGAGTTAATAATGATAAATAGTATAAATAATTATAAAAATTATTTGTTTGAGAGTGGTAAAAGTGAGAATACTATATATGCATATGTAACAGATGTTAGTCTCTATTTAAAATTCTTAAATAGAAAAAAGATAGACTTATATGAAAGTGATAAATCAACGGTTATGTCATATATACAAAATCTCACTAATCAAGGAAAATCAGAAAGATCTATAAATAGAATAGTTATAAGTCTAAGGAATTTCTATTCATATTTGAAAAGTGAAACTTTAATTAAGGAAGTTCCTAAAATTGAATATAAGAGTTCAAAAAATAATAGAAAATTGCCACAAATTTTGACCATTGAAGAAGTAGATAAGATAATTAGAATAGTGGAAAAAGACTGCTCAAAAGGAATTCGTGATAATGCATTGTTAGAGTTAATGTACGCTACTGGAATGAAAGTTTCAGAACTTATTGGATTAAATGTAGATGATGTTAATCTTGATTTAAATTTTGTAAAATGTACAGATAACAAGCATTATGAAAGGCTTATTCCTATAGGAAGAAGCGCTTGTAAAGCATTAACAGAATATTTAAGCATAAGATATAAGATTGCACAATGCGGTGTGTCTAATCTTTTTGTAAATCTAAATGGTAATAAGCTCACAAGACAGGGTATCTGGAGAATTGTTAAAGAATACTCTAGAAAAGCTGGTATAGATAAAGACGTTAATTTAAACACTTTCAGACATTCATTTGCTGTTCATCTTCTTCAAAATGGAGCAAATGTTAGGGCTGTTCAGAAGTTACTCGGTAATCAGGTATTAACATATATGGATACGTACTATGAGATAATCAATAATGATAAAATAAACTATATATACATGCATACTCATCCAAGAGCTTGAGAATAGTTATTTGTACAAGAAATTAATTAAAAATATTACGGGAGTTTCCACCCGTTTGCCACCACTTATCAAATTGGTGGCAAGTTTTATTTAAGGATGAATTTTTGTATTTGTAGATTAATATTTATTTATTAAAATTTACAGAAGGAATATTCCAACTTTTGTATAATTAACTTATATGAGAGGAGGCGATATTTATGGTCAAAAAGGAAAGGTGCATATGGATAGCGTAGCCTTTATATACAATTAGTTATATAAGAGGAGGAAGATTAATGTTATTAAGTTCAATACAGAAATGCTCTAAGTGTGATATAAGTTTTGCATGGGAATACACGACTCCAGAAACAGAAAGAGTATTGAATTTTGAAGGAGAGACTTCATCAATAGCTAGTGCTAAACTAGTAAGTGCTAAAGAAGGGAAATATGATATTAAAGTGAAATGTCCCAAATGTAAAGCTTTAAATAAGTTTTATATTATTGTGCCAAGGTGTAATAATGAGAAATGATATAGAGAGTAAACTTAACTAAGAACTCTAGAAATAGGGTTCTTTTTGACGTTATAAAATTTTATTTTAAATTTAAATTTAAATTGATATAGAAAAAGTATAGAAGTAACCTAATAATAATATTTATAGATGATTGTGGTTATAGGTAATTAATGGTATAATCTTAAATGCAATTTTAATTAATAATAGATTGGGGAGGAATTTTTTATGCATCCAACAAGCACTACAATATTAAGTGTCATACTAATTATAGTATATTTAATATTATCAATAGTAATATTTGCTTTATCAATATATGCATTCATATTATTTATAAAGCTAGCTAATAGAGGTATAAGAGCGCTTGACATTTATATAGGAGAAAAAGAAGGACATGCAAAGGGAGATTATTATATAAATAGCAATAAATATGAAAATTATTAATAATTATCAATTTTATTGAGAGCATATATAAGCAGGTGAGATAATGAATGATAAAGAAATTGATGATATGTTTTTTAAAATTTATGATTACGAGTGGCTTGACAATCAATATAAAGAAGTAGCTAGAAAGTCGTCAGCGTATATTGGCTTTAGATTGTATATAAAGCTTAAAACACTTATCACTTCGGTTTTAAATATAAAAA
Source organism: Clostridium sp. YIM B02500 (assembly GCF_022324665.1). Classification (NCBI taxonomy): domain Bacteria; kingdom Bacillati; phylum Bacillota; class Clostridia; order Eubacteriales; family Clostridiaceae; genus Clostridium; species Clostridium sp. YIM B02500. The sequence continues at coordinate 7,085 of NZ_JAKGTE010000039.1, forward strand.
TATGATATTTATTATAAATAAGATAAACTGTAATAATGCTTTAGCATTATTATTTAAAACTATAAAAACAAAGAGCAACATACATAGGGGTAATATGAATGTTGCTCTTTGTTTTTTATATTATAGGGTAAATATTTATGAAAAAAAGATTTTATTAACTTTATGTACTTATTTTAGTATATCATTGTGTCAGTATGATGGCAGACTAAAAAAATAAAAGAAAAATTATAAATTTCTTAATAGCGGTTTTGGATTTGAATAAATTATTTATGGTTATTTTAAAGTAATATGGAATTAGAATACTAATTGATAATAGTATTGTACATGCTGAGTTAGTATATACTATTAGTAACATATATTAGAGCTTGTAAATAGCTAAATTAGCATAAATAATGTCGTATATTGTAGTGAAGTGATTTTTATGGAAAAGTATACAATAAAACGACAGAAAATATATAGATTATTACAAAAAATTACATAATTTATATTTAAGTCGAACTTCTGTGCAATAAGTAAAACAAATATGATATACTTATAAAAATGTAAATTAATCTAGCTATAGGAGGAAATAAATATATGAGAAAAAATTATAGGTATAATAAAAGTAAAGATAATAACATAAAAAAAGCTAGAATAATTATTTTATTTATGACTATAGTTTTTTTAATAGTCGGAGGTAGCTCTCTCATTGCAGCGAAGTTTTCCAAAAATAGACAAGAAGTACAAGCACTTGATGACACTAAGCAAAGTGGAGATTCAGATTCAAATTCAAATGATAAAAAGGATAACCGAGATTCTCTGAATGTTGAGAGTAATTCAGAAGTAGAAGATTCTTCATTTATTGAAAAGTATTTGAATCAGCAAATGAAGGGGCAAAAGCCAGATGGAGCAGACGGTAAGAAAGTAGTATATTTAACATTTGATGATGGTCCATCGGAAACAGTTACACCTCAAATACTAGATATTTTGAAGTCGGAGAATGTGCATGCAACATTCTTTATTGTGGGAAAATCACTAGATAAAGATGAGAACACTAAAAATATAGTTAAACGAGAATTATCTGAAGGAAATTCTATAGGTAATCATACTTATTCACATAATTATAATTATTTATATCCAAATGGAAAGATAAACTTATCGAATTGTATGTCTGACATTGAAAAAACAAATGAGTCTCTAAAAAAGGTTTTAGGAGAAGATTTTTCAACTAGAGCTATTAGATTTCCAGGTGGGCATATGACTTGGAAGAATAAAGATTCAGTTGGTATGGATACTATGGACAAGGCTTTACATAAAAAAGATTATCATCAAATAGATTGGAATTCATTATCTCAGGATGCGGAAGGTGCACCTAAGAATGCAGAGCAATTAAAGCAGGAAGTTATAAAAACTACAGCAGGAAGGGAAAAGGCAATAATTTTGATGCATGATACTTACGGTAAAGAAGAAACAGCAAAAGCATTACCAGGAATTATAGAATATTTAAAACAACAGGGATATGAATTCAAGGTTATTAAATAGTATTTATTAAGAAAAAGATGAATTTAGAAATTATATTAAAATTCACCTCTTTCTATTTATATAAGAAGATTATTGTAGTCTTGATTTGCAGTTTTATACAAAGGTGATGGAAAAGTTAACTTAAGCTTATCCATCACCTTTTGTATATTCACATAAATTTAAAATGGGACTTTTTAATTATATATATAGTAGTAAATGACTTAAGTCTAAAAATAAAATAGATTGTCATTTGGAAAGTTGAGATATACACTAGTGTTTAGAGAGAAATTCATATTCTTTTTTTCTACCTTAAATTCAATCAATTTTGCATCTTTTTTAGTATTGTTTTTCATATATATAGTAAATTCAAAGGGGTTTTCTATAATAGTATCAATGGTATAAGGAAAAGTATTAATGTTTTCATTATTGTTTGTACATATTTCAATATCATGAGCTCTTATGCAGATATATTGGATATTGTCTGGAATTTCGTCATTAATAACATATTCGTGGCCCCAATTTTCAGCATAAATGGTATTTTTCCCAGTCTTTTTAGCTTTAGATATGTTTTTACATCCTGTTAATGTAGCTTCTGTAAGACTTTTAGGATGTTTAAATAAGTCTTTCTTTTCTCGATTTTCTAAAGAAACTCCATTTTCATAAACAATTATATTGTCGCAAACTCTATAAGCTTCAGCTATATCATGAGTAACAAAGATAACATTACCACTATAATCTTTTACTATAGACATTAATTCTTTTTCTAAATCATTTCTTAAATGTTGATCTAAAGCAGAGAAAGGCTCATCCAAAAGTAAAATATCAGGGGACGTTATAAGTGCCCTAGCTAAAGCTACTCTTTGCTGCTGCCCGCCAGATAACTGCCAAGGATAGCGTTTTTCGAGTCCACCAAGATGTAATCTTTCTATATATTCTTTGATTAAGGATTCCTTTTGATCTTTTTCCATCTTAGAAATGCCTATTTCAATATTATCAATTATATTCATATTAGGAAACAAAGCATAATTTTGAAATAGATAACCGATTTTTCTTTTCTGTGGAGTTAAATTAATTTTATTCTCTGAATCAAAAAAAATCTTATCATTTACAATTATTTTTCCTCTAGAAGGAGTAACTAATCCAGATATACATTTTAAACTCATACTTTTTCCGGATCCTGATGAACCTAAGAAACCTAGAACACCGCTTTTATGTTCAAAATTCACATTTAAATTAAATGAGGAAAGATGTTTTTCTATATTTACATATAATGACATTATCTAGCACCCCTTCCCATAAGCTTTAACTGAACTTCTGACCAATAGTTTAATATTAGAATTAGAAATAATGATAAAGTAACAATTATGATAACCCAAAGAATTGCTTTTTGCATATCTCCACCTTCGGCTGCAAAGAATATTGCAAGTGGCATAGTTTGAGTTTTTCCAGGAATATTACCTGCTAGCATAAGTGTTGCGCCAAATTCACCCATAGCTCTTGCAAAAGATAAAACTAGTCCACCTATAATACCTGGCATGGCTAATGGAATAGCGATTTTATAAAATATTTTAAATTCACTAAGGCCAAGAGTTCTGGCAGCAGAAAGAATATTAATATCTATTTGCTCAAAAGCAGAACGTGTGGTTCTATACATCATAGGAAATGAAACCACTATAGCAGCAATAACCGTAGCACTCCAGCTGAAAATTAAAGAAGTATTAAAGAGATCTAGTAGCTTTCCTATAGGACCATTTTTACCACAGATAAGCAATAAAAAGAAGCCTACAACAGTTGGAGGAAGAATTAAAGGTAAAGTAAATAACCCATCTATTATTCCTTTAGATTTTCCTTTGAAATTTGACATCCAATAAGAAACTATAATTCCTAAAAAGAATGTTATTACTGTTGATAATGTAGCAGTTTTTATAGAAATCCATAAAGGTGAAAAATCCATATTAATTCCTCCTTAAAAGTTAGACAAACTAAAAAATTGTCAAAAAATATAACATAATTCTGTAGCAGTCAATCTAAAAAATTTTAATTATAGTAGATTACAATTGTTAAAAATCAATGCAAAATAGAATAAATATATAATAAAATATTTAAATATGTTTTATATAGTCATGTTTGATAATGTTTAGTTCGGTTTTATTATGATTTTTATAATATTAGCATTAATTCTATAAAAATACAATAGTGTATTACATATGATTAATTTTGTTTTCTTATAGTAAAAAAATAATAGAAATATTATTAAAAAAGATAACTTGAAAATATTTACAATTTAATTGAAAAGATGTATGATATTACCATAAAAATAAATTTGGTATAAAAAATTTTTTTTAGGTAAGGAAATGATTTGTAGAATATATAGGAGATTAATTTAATAATAATATTTCAGAAGTGGATTTTATAGGCTACTGAATATCATTACAAACAAAGTAGACAAGCATTTATTTCCGTTATAAATATGATTCCAAATAAAATATTAATTAAGATAGGGGAAGAGAATATGAATTTTGATCAAATTAAATCAAAGTCTGAAAACTATAAGGAGGATATGACCCAATTTCTTCGTGATTTAGTTGCAATACCTGGTGAAAGTGCAGAAGAAGAAGGTGTTATAAAAAGAATAGAACAAGAAATGAAAAGCGTTGGATTTGATAAAGTAGAAATAGATCCAATGGGTAATATTTTAGGATATATGGGTACAGGGGAAACTTTAATAGGCTTTGATGCTCATATTGACACAGTTGGTGTAGGAAACAGAGATAACTGGGACTTTGATCCATACGAAGGATATGAAACAGAAACTGAAATAGGTGGACGTGGTACTTCTGATCAATTAGGCGGAATCGTTTCATCTGTTTATGGTGCAAAAATAATGAAAGATTTAGGCCTTTTAAATGAAAAATACACAGCATTAGTTGTTGGTTCAGTTCAAGAAGAAGATTGTGATGGACTTTGCTGGGAATATATAATCAAAGAAAGCAAAATCAGACCTGAATTTGTAGTTTCTACAGAGCCAACAGATGGTGGTATCTACAGAGGACAAAGAGGCCGTATGGAAATCCGTGTTGATGTTCAAGGAATTTCATGCCACGGTTCAGCTCCAGAAAGAGGAGACAACGCAATTTACAAAATGGCTGAAATATTAATGAACATTCGTGACCTTAACGAAAATGATGTAGCTGATAATAAAGAAATCAAGGGCTTAGTAAAAATGTTAGATGAAAAATACAACCCAGAATTTAAAGAGGCTAACTTTTTAGGAAGAGGTACTGTTACAACTTCTCAAGTATTCTATACTTCCCCAAGCCGTTGCGCCGTTGCTGACTCATGTTCAATTTCATTAGACCGTCGTATGACAGCAGGTGAAACTTGGGAAAGCTGTTTAGAAGAAATTCGTCAACTTCCAGCTGTTAAAAAATACAATGCAACAGTAAGTATGTATAACTACGATAGACCAAGTTACACTGGTTTAGTATACCCAATTGAATGCTACTTCCCAACTTGGGTAATTCCAGAAGATCATATTGTAACAAAAGCATTAGAAGAGGCATATAAAGGCCTTTACGGCACAACAAGAGTCGGTGCTGGTGAAAATGAAGCAATGAGAAAAGCTCGTCCGCTTACTGACAAATGGACATTCTCTACAAACGGTGTTTCAATTATGGGACGTAATGGAATTCCTGTAATAGGATTTGGACCTGGTGCAGAAGCTCAAGCACATGCTCCTAATGAAAAGACATGGAAAAAAGATTTAGTAAAATGTGCTGCAGTTTATGCTGCTGTTCCAACTATATATACTTCAAATAAATAAATATTGTTAGCGAAAATTAAGGGGGATATTAAAATTATGAGTATTGTAGATAAATATGTTAATGCATTAAAAAGCTTAGAAATTGATCAAATGTATAAAAATGACTTTTTTCTTACATGGGAAAAAACTACAGATGAGTTAAAGGCAGTTTATGAAGTTGCAGATGCATTAAGAGAATTACGTAGAAATAACAAATCAACAAGATTATTTGATAGTGGACTTGGAATTTCATTATTCCGTGATAATTCAACACGTACTCGTTTTTCATATGCTAGTGCATGTAATCTTTTAGGTCTTGAAGTACAAGACTTAGATGAAGGTAAAAGTCAAGTTGCTCATGGTGAAACTGTAAGGGAAACAGCTAACATGATTTCATTTATGGCTGATGTCATCGGAATTCGTGATGATATGTATATTGGAAAAGGAAATAAATATATGCATACAGTTGCTGATGCAGTAAAGGAAGGATATGAAGATGGAGTTCTTGAACAAAAACCAACATTAGTAAATCTACAATGTGATATTGACCATCCAACTCAAGTTATGGCAGATATGCTACATATCATACATGAGTTTGGTGGCATTGAAAATTTAAAGGGTAAAAAAATAGCTATGTCTTGGGCTTATTCACCATCTTACGGTAAACCATTATCTGTACCACAAGGGGTTATAGGATTAATGACACGTTTCGGTATGGACGTTTGCTTATCACATCCAGAAGGCTATGAAGTAATGGAAGAAGTTGAAAATATAGCTCGTAATAATGCTAAGGAATCAGGTGGAACATTCACAAAAACTAATAATATGGCAGAAGCATTTAAAGATGCAGATATAGTATATCCAAAGAGCTGGGCTCCTTTTGCAGCAATGAAAGAACGTACTGATCTTTATTCAGAAGGCGATTCTGAAGGTATTAAAGAATTAGAGAAAAAACTTCTTGCTCAAAATGCAGAACATAAAGATTGGGAATGCACAGAGGAATTAATGAAAACAACTAAAGATGGAAAGGCACTTTATTTACATTGCTTACCAGCTGATATTAGTAATTTGTCATGTGAGAAAGGTGAAGTTGAAGATTCTGTATTTGACCGTTACAGAGTTCCACTTTATAAAGAAGCAAGCTATAAGCCATATATTATAGCAGCAATGATTCTTCTAGCAAAGGTAAAGAATCCTGCAGAAGTTTTAGAAAAAATGGCTCAAAGTGAGGATATAAGATTCAAGGGTTAGGAACTAATAAAAAAATATACACATTTAAAAAGAGCAGCTATGCTGCATATAAGAACATTTTATTTAAAAAGAGCAGCTATGCCGCATATAAGAATATTTCATGGCATATAATTTGAATTTTTATTTTCTTTCTAGTGCCTAAATATTTAAAAAGAGAATTGGAGGGATATATGGTGAGTAAGATTGTAATAGCGTTAGGAGGAAATGCACTGGGAGATACACTAGATGAACAAATGAAATCAGTAAAATTAACTGCTGAAAGTATTGTAGATTTAATCGAAGGTGGAAACCAGGTGGTTATTACTCATGGAAATGGACCGCAAGTGGGAATGATAAACTCAGCAATGGAGTTTGTTAAAAAATCTCAAATACCATTAACAATGTGCGTTGCAATGAGTCAAGGGTATATTGGATATGATTTGCAAAATGCGATTAGGGAAGAACTTTTATCACGTAATTTAAATAACCCTGTCACAACTCTCATTACTCAAACTCTTGTGGATCCTAATGATAACGCATTTTTAACACCTACAAAGCCAATTGGAGGTTTTTATTCAAAAGAGGATGCTGAAAAATTAGAGAAGACTGGAATAGTGATGAAAGAAGATTCAGGTAGGGGATATAGGCAAGTTGTTTGTTCTCCAAAACCTATTGATATAATTGAAAAGGAAACGATTTTAGAGCTAGTATCGGCTGGAGAAATAGTTATTGCATGTGGTGGTGGTGGAATTCCAGTTATTCAAACAGAAAACAATCATTTAAAAGGTGTACCAGCAGTAATTGATAAAGATTTTGTAGCAGCATTGTTAGCTAAAGAGATAGATGCAGATAGTTTGATTATTCTAACAGCAGTAGAAAAAGTTGCTGTAAACTTTGGTAAACCAAATATTAAATGGCTGGATTCACTTACAGTGGAAGAAGCTAAAAAGTATATTAAAGAAGGCCAATTTGCACCAGGATCTATGCTTCCAAAAGTACAAGCAGCTTTAGAATTTGTTTCTTCAGGAAAAGGAAGGAATGCAATTATTACGCTTCTAAGCAAAGTACAGGATGGAATTCTAGGTAAAACAGGTACTCACTTTAAAATGTAAAGTTAAATTTATGCATTATGCTATAGATAACCCAACTAAGACCTGAACTTATGCATATAACTCGCCGAAATGAATAACATACTTTTGTTCCAGTTTCTAGGTAATTCTGATGGGATTCTAAGGCTATAAAGTTGCACCCAAAGTGCTAGCCTCAAAGGACAAGCTTTGAACTAGCACATTTGGAACAACTTATAGCCAAAGAATCACATCCATCAAAATTACCAATGAAACATTCCACAAAAATATATTACCCATTTCTAGTGGGGATATATTTCATAGTATAAATCTAACTTATAATTGGCTTATCTATATAGATATCCAAAACAAAACTTAGACTTATGAAATAACTCACTGAAATCATAAATATTTTGCTCCACAGCTAGCTGTTGGACATTGTACTCGTTGAGGATATAAGTTTAACTAGAGATTTAGGAGGAGAGGAATACAACTACATATAAGGAATAATCACAAAAACATAAAATGAAAGAAGTGCTTATGAATGATTATTATTAAAAATGGAATTATTGTGACTGAATCAGAAAGTTATTGTTCAGATATTATGATAGAAAATAATAAAATATCTTGTATTGGAACAAATTTATCCAATGATAATGCAGAAATTATTGATGCTTTGGGAATGTATATAATTCCTGGAGCAGTGGATGTTCATACTCATATGGATTTGCAATCTGGAAATAGTCGATCAATAGACGACTTTTATACTGGAACTGTTGCAGCTGTTTGTGGTGGAACTACAAGTATTGTTGATCATGTAGCCTTTGGTCCTAAAAATTGTGCTCTTCGCCACCAAATTGACGAATATCATAAATTGGCTAATGGAAAAGCAGTAATTGATTATGGATTCCATGGAGTAGTACAGCATGTAAATGATGAGGTTTTATCTGAAATGGAGTCTTTGGCTAAAGAAGGAATTTCTAGCTTTAAGATTTATATGACATATGATTTTAAACTGGATGACGTCTCAATTTTAAAAGTATTAAAAAAAGCAAAAGAATTGGGAGTAATTATTGCTGTACACGCTGAAAACAATGATGTTATAAATTACCTTAGAGAAAATTATGTTTCAAATGGCTGTTTAGAAACAATATATCATGCAAAATCACGACCAGACCATTGTGAAGCCGAGGCAATTAGCAGAGTGCTACATCTTGCAGCATTGGCAGGAGATGCCCCAATTTATATTGTTCATATATCTACTGAAAAGGGATTGGATGAGATAAGAAAAGCAAGAGCGCAGGGGCAAAAGAATATTTTTTCTGAAACTTGCACTCAGTACCTAACAATGACAGAGAAAAAATATCTTGAGCCAGACAATAATGGACTAAAATATGTAATGTCTCCACCTTTGCGTCAAAGTAATGATATTGCTGCTCTATGGAAAGGTGTACAAGATGGTGTAATTAATATAATTGCTACTGATCATTGTTCATTCAATCTAAAGGGTGACAAACAAAAGGGTATTAACGATTTTACAAAATGCCCTAATGGAGCTCCTGGCGTTGCTGAACGAGTAAGGGTAATTTTCTCTGAAGGCGTTATGAAAAAGAAAATTTCAATTAATCGTTTTGTAGAACTTTTATGTACAAATCCTGCAAAGATTTATGGACTTTATCCTAAAAAGGGTTCTTTGATTCCAGGTGGGGATGCTGATATTACTATAATTAACCCAAATTCTGAGTATACTCTTACAAGAAGTATGCTTCATGGAGCTGTAGATTACACATGCTTTGAAGGCATGACATTAAAGGGAGATATTGATATTGTAATACAGAGTGGTAAAGTAGCTTATAAAAATAATAAGTTTTTAGGGAAAAAAGGTGATGGAAAATTTATTAAGAGAAAAGTAATTGAATAATAGTATATTGTTTATTTAATATATTAAGCACAGTGGCCACAATAGTTGGTTGTATGCTTTGAATTATAACAAAACATATTTATATTGTAATGTAAATATAAGATGATAGAGGAGATTTAAGCATGAATGTATATGATGATTTGGATTTTTTTAAAAGGCTTATTAAAGGGATTGCGGAAGAGTTTGGTCCAAACTGTGAAGTTGCGATTCATGATCTAAAAGCAGGATATGAACATAGCATTATAGCGATTGAAAATGGTCATGTTACAGGACGTAAAGTTGGGGATGTTGCATCGCGAATTGCAATGGAAACAATTCACTCAAATCTTCAGCATAAAGACCATTATAGTTATAGTACCCGTACAAATGACGGACGTATTTTGAAATCTACTACTATATGTATTCCAGATGAAAATGGTAAAGCGAAAGCACTTCTTTGTATTAATTATGATATCACTCAGCTAATGGTATCTAATAAGATTATAGAAGATTTTGTTTCAATAAAGGAAGTAGAACGCAGTGATGAAGGTGATGTTACAATTCCAACCGATGTTAATCAACTCCTCAAAGATTTAATTGAGGAATCGTATCAATTAATTGGAAAACCTGTTGCGGTTATGACTAAAGAAGATAAAATGAAAGCCATTAAATATTTAGAGAGTAAAGGTGCGCTTTTAATTAAAAGATCGGGAGATAAAATTTCAAAGTTCTATGATATTTCAAAATATTCACTTTACAGTTATTTAAATAACAATGAGGATTAAATATATTACTGTAAAATATTTGAAAGGATTAATAAAAAATTTAACAATTAGTCTTTCATTCTGTAGATTATTAATTTAATAAGTAATAATTCTGTGTAAATCAGATATATATAATAATGGAACTCATATGTAAAATAAATAAGCTTAGAAAAATGTATTACTGACATATATAAATTGATTGAAAAATACCAAAATATGGAATATAATTAAAATTGATCAACTAGTCAGTTAGTAATAATAAAAACAAGAAAGGACTAGTTCGTCAAATTGACAATATAGTAAACGTTTCCTTATTAATTTATATTTAATGCATAAAAGTGAACCTTTGATCATTAGTAATGTATATTTTGGGTACATGAAAGAAAATTACATTTTTGAATGTGCCTTATTAGGAGGTCTTGTGATGCAAGATGAGTATATTGTTAAAGGCAATATTATTTTTACTAAAGAATTAGGTAAATATGAAATATTTGAAAGTGGATATATTGTTATTGATGGTAAATTTGTTAAAGGTGTTTATAAAGAGCTGCCTGAAAAATTCAGTAAACTGAAGATTTTAGATTATGGACCTGCACTTATAATACCAGGATTTATTGACATTCATTCACATGCACCGCAGTTTCCTAATTTAGGATTAGGATTAGATAAGGAACTTATGCCATGGTTAGATTCATATACCTTCCCAGAAGAAAAAAAATATTCAGATATAGACTATGCAAAAAAAGTGTATTCTGCTTTTGTAAGAAGTTTATGGAGATATGGTACTACTAGATCTTGCGTTTTTGCTACTATTCATAAGAATTCAACAAAGTTATTAATGGATTTGTTTGAAGAAGCAGGATTAGGTGCATATGTAGGAAAGGTTAATATGAATAGAAATGCACCAGAATATTTATTAGAAAGTACGGAGGAGTCCATTCATAATACTAAAGAACTATTAGATGAATATGGGCAAAAATATGAATTAGTGAAACCTATTATTACACCAAGGTTTGTTCCAACATGCAGCTTTGAGCTCTTAAAAAGTCTTGGGGAATTATCAAAAAAATATAATGTTCCAGTGCAATCTCATTTGAGTGAAAATTTGAGCGAAATCAGTTTTGTGAAAAAACTACATCCCAAATTAAAAAACTATGCAAGTGTCTATAATGAAGCGGGATTGCTTGGAGATCTTCCTACTATAATGGCCCATTGTATTTGGTTAGAAGAAGATGAAATTGAACTAATGGTGAGAAAAGAAGCTTTCGTTGCCCACTGCCCTAATTCAAATAGCAATTTATCAAGTGGTATTGCGCCTATTCGAAAATTGATGAAAAAAGGTTTAAATATAGGACTTGGAACAGATATATCAGGTGGTCACAGTGTATCGATGACTAATGTAATTGCTAGTTGTGCTCAGGTGTCAAAGTTAAAATGGCTAGAAAGTAATAAAGCAGACAAGCCTTTAATTACAGCAGAATTATTATATTTGGCAACAAAGGGCGGAGGAAAAATTTTTGGTAAAGTGGGAAGTTTTGAAGAAGGATATGAATTTGATGCCTTGATTATTGACGATAGCAGTCTATCCATCTTTAAGCCATTGTCAGTAGAAGAAAGACTAGAAAAATTTATTTACACTGGTGATGACAGAAATATTAAGGAAAGATATGTAGCAGGTAAAAAGATAGAAGAACCGAAACAATATTGAATTTTTTTATATAAAAATTTGATTAACTAGTCAATAAGTACTAGCTTGTATTTATCTATATAATTTAAACAGAAAAAAATAGAAAATAGGGGGATTATTTATGAGTGATAAAATGCAACGCATTCATTTTGAAAAAATGTTAACTTGGATTACTAGAGAGTTAAAAGAAAAAGAATCTATTTTTGGCGTGCATAAAGATAAATTTTATTATAATGAAACTGGAAAATCAATTACTTTATTTAATGAGAAACTTTCATCACCACTTGGACCGGCAGCAGGCCCAAATTCCCAATTAGCACAAAATATTGTTTGTGCATATCTAACTGGAAGTCGTTTTATTGAATTAAAAACAGTACAAGTTATCGATGGAGAAGATATTACAGTGTCTAAACCTTGCATCAATGCACAAGATGAGGGTTACAACGTAGAGTGGTCTACAGAATTAAAAGTGTCAGAAGCCTTTGATGAATATGTAAAAGCCTGGTTTTTACTTCATGTCCTAATGAAAGAGCTCAAATTTGCAAAGGAAAGAGATTTTATGTTCAATATGAGCGTAGGATATGACTTGAAAGGCATAAAATCTTCTAAAATTGATACTTATATTAAAGGGATGCAAGACGCATCGTCTACAAAAATTTGGACAGAATGTCAAGAAACACTTCTTTCTCATATAGATATGTTTTCTGAATTTGCAAAGGAAGATTTGGAAAAAATTTCACCAACTATTTGTTCATCTATTACGATCTCAACACTTCATGGTTGTCCTGCTAATGAAATTGAAAGCATTGCTAGCTATTTTCTTGAAGAAAAGAAATTAAATACTTATATTAAAATGAATCCTACATTACTAGGTGAAAAGTTTGTTAAAGAAACTTTAACAGCCATGGGATATGACTATATAGTTCTTAATGGACATCATTTTACAAATGATTTGCAGTACTCAGATGGAGTTGCAATGCTAAAACGTTTGAAGGCGGTCGCAAATAACTTGAATTTAGAAATAGGAGTTAAACTAACTAATACACTACCAGCTAAAATTACTAATAATGAATTACCAGGAGAAGAAATGTATATGTCTGGACGTGCATTATTTCCACTATCCATATCTTTAGCAAGTAAATTAGCTAAAGAATTTAATGGTGATTTACAAATTTCTTATTCAGGTGGGGCTGACTTCTTTAATATTGATAAAATATTATCTACAGGAATTAGTCCAATAACATTTGCAACATCTATCTTAAAGCCAGGTGGTTACGAAAGAATAACTCAAATGGCTAAAAAAGTTGAGAAACAGCTTAATGGTAAAATTTCTGGAATTAATGTAGAAATTCTGGAGGACATAGTCAAGGAAACTATTAATGATAAACATTATCGAAAAGAACTACGACTTGTTAATAGCAGAAAACTTAATTCTAACCTTCAGTTTTATGATTGTGCAGTTGCACCTTGCTCTGTAGGATGTCCAATTAATCAGCAAATCCCACAATATACAGCTTTAGTAGGACAAAAAAAATATGATGAGGCTTTTTCAATAATTGCCATAGATAACGCATTACCGGCTATTACATCAACTATTTGTAATCATAAATGCCAGACTAAATGTACTAGAATTGATTATGATGAATCTGTTTCAATCAGAGATTTAAAACAAATTGCAGTTTTAAATGCACAGGATAAATTTATTGAGTCTATTGAACCAACAGATATTAGAACTGGGAAAAAAGTTGTTATTATTGGAGCTGGTCCTGCAGGTCTTTCATTAGCTCTTTTCTTAAGAAGAAATGGTGTAGATGTTACTGTAAGGGATAAAAAGGAGAGTGCATTGGGTGTTGTAGAACATGTTATACCTGAGTTTAGAATTTCTTCTGAAATGATTAAAAAAGATTTGGAAATGGTTAAAAAGCAAGGAGTAAAATTTCAATTTTGTATAGATGAAAATATTAATTTGAAGGAATTAAAAAAGGAATATGATTATGTAGTGTTGGCCATAGGAGCATGGAAACCTGGAAAAATTTCATTAAGCGATTGCGATAATAAAGCAATTAATGCTATTTCATTTTTAGAAAAATATAAGAAAAAAGAAGGAAAGATTGCTTTAGGTAAAAAAGTTTGTGTTATTGGGGGAGGAGATGTTGCCATGGATGCAGCACGCTCAGCTAAAAGAGTGAGTGGTGTTGAAGAGGTTTCTATTATATATAGAAGAACCAAAAAATATATGCCAGCGGATAATGAAGAAATAGAACTTGCTATTTCTGAAGGTATTTTACTTAAAGAACTCCTTACGCCAATTTCTATTAATGATGGAAAACTTACTTGTGAAAGAATGATTTTAGGTGATAGAGATGCATCCTTAAGAAGAAGTTCTGTAGGTACTGGAGAAATAACAACATTAGATGCAGATACAGTTATTATAGCAACAGGTGAAAAAATTGATAGTAATTTATTAAGACAAAATGAAATAAATTTGGATTCTAATGAATTTCCTATTGTTAACGAAAAATTAGAAACAAATATTGCAAATGTATATATCATTGGTGATTTAAAAAAAGGTCCATCTACAATTGTTAATGCAATAGCAGATGCAAAAATAGTTACAAAAGATATTCTAACAAAAGAAGGTTTGAGTTCTGATTTTAAGCAAAAAGGTTATTGTACTGATGAAAAGATATTATATGGAAGGAAGGGAATATTAGGAGATTCAAAGTCTTGTGAAGAAGAAGCTGATAGATGTTTAGGGTGCAAGAACATTTGTGAATTATGCGTTGATGTTTGTCCTAATAGAGCAAACGTAATGATTAATGTAAACAGTGATTTTGTTTCTAATCATCAGATTATACATTTAGATGGTATGTGCAATGAGTGCGGTAACTGTGGTATTTTCTGTCCTCATAAAGGAAATCCATATAAAGATAAAATAACAGTTTTTTGGAGTAAAGAAGATTTTGAAAATAGTGATAACAAAGGATTCTTTATTGAAAATTTAGAAAAAGGCATTTGTCTAGTAAGAACTGAAGAAAGCGATATTATAAGTTATACTGCTTCGCAGCAATCAGAAGTTTCAAAAGAAATGGCTAGTCTAATTCAAACGTGTATAGATAAGTATGATTATATGCTTTAGGCATGTGAAAATAAATAACAAGTCCAAAGTTGCCATGGATATTTTTCATCAGGCAAGGAGGCAAATTGCCCTCATAGTGGGCCTATTATAAGTGAGAGTCCAAATCTTGTATTTGTTTTCTCGAACTTAGTTAAATTGCGCATGCGATTTAACCTCCTTTAATGATGGAAAATAGGCTAGTAAATGGACTTGTCATTTTTTGAATGTGCCTTAGTATTAAAAATTAAATAGATAGCAAGCGAAGAGGTTATGTACCACTGCAAGAGGGGGAGTGTATGGCAAGGATTTAGAAAATTGAAACAACAATAAGGCACATGAATTTGTTATTTATTTGAATGTGCCTAACACTAGCTATAATTTTAAGGAGGACATTTCATGAAAAAAGATGTAACCAAACAAAAACCATCATTTTTGGAGAGTTATTTTCACTTGGAAGAAAATAACTCAAATGTAAAGACAGAAATACTTGCTGGAATTACTACTTTTGTTACAATGGCATACATTATATTTGTTAATCCTAATATATTAAAAATAGCTGGTATGAATTCTGCAAATGCAGTAGGAGATGCAGCAGCACAGTTTAGTGTAGGCTCTGATCCAATAGTATCATCAGTTTTCGTAGCTACTTGTCTCGCAGCTGCCATTGGCACATTAATAATGGGGCTGTATGCAAATCTTCCTTTTGCTCAGGCTCCTGGTATGGGTCTTAATGCATTTTTTACGTATACTGTATGTTTAACCTTAGGTTTTACATGGCATCAGGCTTTATCATGCGTATTCATGTCAGGTGTATTATTTATACTTATTACAGTAACATCCATACGAGAAAAGATAGTTGATGCAATACCTCAAAATCTAAAATATGCAATTTCCGGAGGTATTGGACTCTATATAGCTCTTATTGGATTGAAATCTGGTGGTGTAGTAGTGTCAAATCCAGCAACATTAGTTGGATTCGGAAACTTTGCAAATCCAGGAACACTGCTTACTATAATAGGAATCATAATAACTGCTGTTCTAATGGCTAGGGGTATTAAGGGTTCAATTTTAATTGGAATAATTTCAACTACAATAATAGGAATTCCATTCAAAATCACATCACTTGAAAATTTACATGTTTTCAGTGCACCACCATCACTTGCTCCTACGTTTGCAGCATTTGATTTTTCAGGACTTTTTTCAAAAGGCGGAACATCAATAGGAGGCGCATTTCTTAGCGTTATAATGGTTGTTATAACTATTTGTTTAGTCGATCTTTTTGATACTATCGGAACTCTTGTAGGTACAGCTACAAAAGCAGGAATGGTTGATGAAAATGGTAAGGTTTTAAGAATGAAAAAAGCATTGATTTGTGATGCAGTAGCAACAACTGCTGGTTCAGTTTTAGGTACAAGTACCATTTCAACATATATTGAGTCTACAGCTGGTGTTTCAGAAGGAGGAAGAACTGGACTTACTTCAACAGTAGTGGGAATATTATTTATTTTATCATTATTCTTCTCAGGCCTTGTTGGTATAGTTCCAGGACAAGCAACAGCTCCAGCCCTTGTAATAGTAGGTGTTTTAATGATGTCAGCAATTGTTAATATAGATTTCAGCGATTTTACAGAAGCAGTTCCAGCTTTTTTTGCTATATCATTAATGGCTTTTTCTTATAGTATAGCTAATGGAATTGCAGCCGCTATGATTTTTTATCCAATAACAAAAATAGCTACAGGCAGACAAAAAGAAATCCATCCAATAGTATATATACTTGCAGTATTATTCATTCTTAGGTATATTTTACTTCCATTTGAATAAAATCATGGAATAGTAACTTATATACCAGTTAATGATATTAGGAAATATATTATGAGTTAAAACGTTAGTAATCACAAAACTTGCGAGATAAGTTAAAATGTCTATGCCAAATAAGGTGACTAGGTGTTTAGATTTAATAAGTCACATTCAAAAAAATAATCATAGCAACTTTGGATTTGTTATTTATTTTTATGTGCCTAAAACAAACTATATCACCTAGTTCAGCCAATATGACATTTTCTATTAAAGATAGAACAAGTATCTGTAAGTTTGAAATATTCACTATTGGGAAAGTTTACAGATGGTAGTTATCGGATAAGAGGAAAATCAATTGGATAAACATAAATTTCTACATAATAAAATGTTACAAGAAAGATGGGATTAATTATGTCTGGTGACGTTAAAGAAAAAATACTAAAGGCTACAATGAAAGTGGTTTCAAAAGAGAAAATTAGTGGTACTCGTATGCATATGATTGCCAATGAAGCGCATATGAGTCAAGCGAATTTACATTATCATTTCTCATCTAAAAATGATATATTGATTTCTCTTTTAGATAAGATACAAGAAGAATTTTCTAATGATCGAAAGAATTATATTAATATAGAAAATAAAAGTGTAGTTGAAAATATCAGAGGTTTTTTTGATCAAAAAAAGAATGATATTCTCAACAAAAAGGAATTTGATTATACGCAAATTGATTATTGGGTGCAAGGAACAGTAAATGAAGAAATAAAACTAAAATTTAAAAATACATTTGAAATTTGGCGTGACAATATTCGTGAAGTTTTATATAAAGGTGATCAAATCGAAGATAAAGATATGATGAATTTGGACATGTTACCGTACTTAGCAGTGTCTTTAATGCTAGGTGCTTCACTGCAATATTTAATTGATGAGGGGAAATTTGATCTAGATCAATATTTTGATCTGGCAGAGAGAATGATATTTGGGCAAATTCAAAAAAATAACAAGCCCACGTGCCTTAGCATAAAGTAACTAAATTTTTAGTAAGATAAGAATTAATTTAATTGGAGGAATTATAATGGAAAAAATATTATGGAAAGAAAATACCTTACCTAAAACTGATAAAGAAGAAAGTGTAAAATTTCTTAAAAAAGAAGAAGTATCAAAGGCAAAGAAATTTCATGAAAGTTTTTTAGAATATGATGAAACACCATTAATAGATTTAAAAGAGTTAGCTAAAAAGATTGGATTGGGAGGAATATATTTAAAGGATGAATCCTATAGATTTGAATTAAATGCATTTAAAGTATTAGGTGGCTCATTTGCCATGGGGAAATATTTGGCAGAAAAGTTAGGTGAAGATATAGAAGATTTACCATATGAAAAAATGACTTGCAAGGAAGTTAAAGATAAACTTGGAGATATAACTTTTGTAACAGCAACAGATGGTAATCATGGAAGAGGAGTTGCATGGACAGCTAATAGGTTGAAACAAAAATCAGTAGTTTTCATGCCAAAGGGCTCTTCAATTAAAAGATTAAATAACATAAAGGCTGAAGGCGCAGAAGCTAGTATTACAGAACTAAACTATGATGATGCTGTAAGACTCGCAAATAAATATGCAGAAGAACATAATGGCGTAATTATTCAAGATACTGCATGGAGAGGCTATGAAAAAATACCTGCATGGATAATGCAAGGATATGGAACAATGGCTTTAGAGGCAAGTGAACAATTAAAAGCACTTAATGTTTTAAAGCCTACTCACATTTTCGTGCAAGCTGGTGTTGGATCACTCGCAGGAGCTGTTCAAGGTTTCTTTGCTTCGCAATATGGAGACGACTGCCCAAAAACTGTAGTAGTAGAATCAAATCTTGCCGATTGTTACTATAAATCAGCAATAGCAAATGATGGGGAAGCAAGATCAGTTGGTGGAGATATGCAAACTATTATGGCTGGACTTGCTTGTGGAGAAGTTAACACAATTGGTTTTACCATATTAAAGAATTATTCAAAGGCATTTATTTCATGCCCTGATTGGGTAGCAGCTAAGGGAATGAGGATTCTTGGAAATCCATTAAAGGGAGATACAGGCGTAATTTCAGGTGAATCAGGAGCAGTAACGACTGGTGCTTTATATGAAATTATGACTAATGATGAATATAAAGATTTAAAAGAAGCTTTAGAGTTAGATGAAAATTCTAAAGTGCTTTTATTTAGTACAGAAGGAGATACAGATCCAGAGAAATATAGAGAAATAGTTTGGGATGGTAGATATTAATAATTAGATCACAATGAATGTTTTATCAAGTGAAACTTGATTCAAGTGGGGTTTGATCCCAATCTGAATCTTAGTTGAACTTATCTAGGGTCGTGCCGCTGTTATCGCCCACTTATAGAAAAGCAGATATTCCAAATTTGCAATTTGGCATAGTCGCTTTCACAAAGTGCGTGGGAGTGTTACAGCGGCTAGACATCAGATAAATAATCAAGTAGCTGTTCAAAATTTAAAAAGGCGAAAGCTGGTATAAAAAGGTATGGAGGAGTTTTTATGAAAATTGTAGGTAATGGAAGACTAATAACTCAAAACAAGGAAAATCCATTTTTTGAAAATGGTGCATTAGTTATAAATGATGGTAAGATAATTGATTATGGAAACACTGGTGATATCTTAGATAAATATAATGAGGCAGAATATATAGATGCAAAAGGAAAAGTTATTATGCCAGGTCTTATAAATACTCACGGACATATATATAGCGCCTTTGCAAGAGGTATGAATTTAGATGGTCCAACATCTAAAAACTTCTTAGATATATTAAATAATTTATGGTGGAGATTAGATAAAACTTTATCTCTAGAAGATATAAAGTATAGTGCTTACACAACATTAATGGATAGTTTAAAGTTTGGAGTAACAACATTTTTTGATCATCATGCAAGTCCAAATGCTGTTAAAGACAGCCTTTTTACAATTGGAAATGTAGCAGAAGAACTTGGGATAAGAACTTCGCTTTGTTACGAAGTATCTGATAGAGATGGAGAAGAAATTTTAGAAAAGGGAATTAAAGAAAATGTAGATTATATAAATTATTGCAATGAAAAGCATGATAATATGAAGTCTGCAATGTTTGGAATGCACGCAAGCTTTACCTTATCTGATGAATCCTTAAAAAAATGTGTAAAGGAAGCTGAAAAGTTAAATTGTGGATATCATATTCATGTAGCTGAAGGATTGGCAGATGAAGAACAATGTGTGGAAAAGCATGGCAAGAGAATAGTAGAGAGACTAAATGATTTTAATATATTAGGAGAAAAAACAATTGCAGTTCATTGTGTACATGCAAATGAAAATGAGCAAGAATTGCTTTTAAATACAAATACGTCTGTAGTGCATAATCCTGAATCAAATATGGGCAATGCAGTAGGTGTATCACCGGCACTTGACCTTATAAAGAAAGGTGTAACTGTGGGACTTGGAACAGATGGTTATACTCAAGATATGTTTGAATCCATGAAGGTTGCAAATATAATTCATAAGCATAATCTAAAGGATCCATCAGTAGCTTGGGGTGAAGTACCTTTAATGCTATTTGAAAATAATAGAAGTATTGCAGAAAGGCATTTTGCAGGAAAATTTGGGATTATTGAAAGAGGAGCTAATGGAGATGTGATAATAGTAGATTACAATCCATTAACGCCAATGAATGAAAGTAATTACAATTCACATATCTTATTTGGAATGATGGGAAAATCTGTGGATACAACTATAGTAAATGGAAATGTTTTAGTCAGAGATGGTAAGCTTCTTAATGTTAATGAAGATGAAATATTAAATGAAGCTAGAAAAGTAAGTCGGAAGCTATGGGATAGAATTTAATCAAAAAATATTTTGGAAATGAACATCTTTGTTAAAAGTAAGTGTAATAAAAAATAAAATATAACAAGATTAGGAGAATTAAAAATGAAAAAAATAATTAATACTCAAAAGGCACCAGCAGCAATAGGACCATACTCTCAAGGAGTGGTAGTTCAAGGATTAGTATATACTTCAGGTCAACTACCATTAAATCCGGAAACAAAAGTTTTAGAAACTGAAATAAAAACAGCGACTAAACAAAGTTTAGAAAATTGTAAAGCCATATTAGAAGAAGCAGGAACAAGTATGGAGAAAGTATTTAAAACAACTGTATTTGTAAAAGATTTAAATGATTTTGCAGCAGTAAATGAAGTTTATGGAACATATTTTAAAGAAAATCCACCAGCAAGAAGTTGCGTTCAAATTGCTAAATTACCAATGGACGCAGTTATTGAAATAGAAGTCATTGCAACAATGGAATAATATTACGATAGATTTATAAAAAGTGATAAGAGAATGGTGAGAATATTATTAAGAGAATATTTACGGTGGAAGGTGAAAAAATGTTTGAAGACATATACAAGCAAATATTAATTGAAGTTAACAACCGTAATCAGTGCGTAATGTTAACTTATCTTGATTTGCATAGTGCAAGACAAGGTTCCATTGTCAGAAAAGTTATCTTAACAAAGGAAGATATAGAAAAAAAGTCTCTTTCACTTAATGACTATATTTACGAAAAAATATGTAGTTGTTTAGAAAGTGGGAAACTTGAATCTTTTAATATAGAAGAAAATGAGACTATTTTAATTGAACCATTCATCCCCAAACCACGTTTAATTGTTTTTGGTGGCGGTCATATAGCAAAACCTTTATCAGAATTTGCATCAAGAGCAGGTTTCTCTATTACTGTTATAGATGATAGACCTTCCTTTGCTAATACAGTGCGATTTCATGAAGCAGAAAAAGTTATTTGTGAAAGTTTCGAGAAATCCTTTGATTTAATTAACTTAAAGAAGTCCGATTATGTAGTTATTATAACAAGAGGGCATAGATATGATGGAGTTGTTTTGCGTCAAGTCTTAAATCATGACCTTAGTTATGTTGGAATGATAGGCTCAAGGCGCAGGGTAAATGCTATGAGAAGCGAGCTATTAGAGGAGGGCTTTTCTAAAGAAAAGCTTGAATTGGTTAATGCTCCAATAGGTATAGAGATATATGCTATCACTCCAGATGAAATAGCTATTTCTATAGTAGCACAGCTTATAAGCTTTAAAAATAAGGGCTCTATGAGCAAGTTTGGTAAAAATTTCGCAATTCCAGAGTTTGATGCAGAAATATTAGAAAATATATCTAAAGAATCATCAGAACCTAAAGCACTTATAACTATACTGTCTTCTAAAGGATCAGTTCCGAGAAAAGCAGGAGCTAAAATGTTGACTTATCCTGATGGCAGAAATATCGGAAGTATAGGCGGAGGATGCAGTGAATCTGGTGTATTGCAAAAGGCAAGAGAAATTATGCGAGAAAAAGGTTTTTATATACAGCAAGTTGACATGACCGGTGATGTGGCTGAATCTGAAGGTATGGCATGTGGTGGAACTATGGAAGTGCTAATTGAAATAATTTAGGGAAAGTTAATTTTTTAACATTAATTAATACTAAATTTTATTGAGGAGGTTGATTATGTCACAAAATAATATTAAAAAAGATGACAAAGTAAATGAAATGCTACCAGTAAGTCAGCTTGCTATTTTAGGATTACAACATGTACTAGCAATGTATGCAGGTGCAGTTGCAGTACCATTAATAATTGGCGGTGCTGTAGGTCTAACACCCGAGCAATTAGCATTTTTGGTGGCTGCAGATTTATTTACTTGCGGTATTGCAACTTTAATACAGGCAATTGGGATAGGTCCGTATGTTGGTATTAAGCTGCCAGCAATTTTAGGTTGTACATTTGCTGCAGTTGGTCCACTAATTATTATTGGTAAAAGTTTAGGAATGCAAACAGCGTATGGTTCTATAATAGTAGCTGCAATTATTGTTGTATTAGTGGCTCCATTGTATGGAAAGATATTAAAGTTTTTCCCTACTGTTGTAACAGGAACAGTAGTTACAATGATAGGTCTTTCTTTAGTAAATGTAGGGGTTACTAGTATTGGTGGCGGTTCAGGAGCTAAAGATTTTGGAAGTGTAGACAACCTTATACTAGGATCATTTGTAATGATCATTGTTTTAATATCTAATAAATTTCTAAGGGGATTTTTTCAAGCAATTTCTGTTTTAAATGGTATTATTTTAGGAACAATAGTTGCTGCATTTATGGGAAAAGTAGATTTTTTAGTAGTAACAAATGCAAAATGGATAAGTATTGTTCATCCTTTTAATTTTGGATTACCTCAATTTGATATTGGTTCAATAATTATGATGACATTCGTTATGTTAACAGTAATGATTGAATCAACAGGTACATTTCTTGGAATTGGCAAAGTCTGTGAAAAGGTTATCACCGAAAAAGATATTGTACGTGGACTAAGAGCAGAAGCAATTTCAACATTTTTAGGAGGTATCTTTAATTCATTCCCATATACAACATTCAATCAGAACCTAGGACTTTTAGCTTTAAGTAAAGTAAAAAGCCGCTTTGTTGTTATAGCATCTGGTATTATTCTTATTTCACTAGGATTAATTCCTAAATTTGCAGCATTAGCTACTATTATTCCTCAGCCTGTTATAGGCGGAGCTACAACAATAATGTTTGCAATGGTTGCAGTCGCAGGTTTTCAAATGCTTCAAAGTGTAGATTTTAATAATAATGCAAATATGATGATTGTTGCTTGCTCTATTGGTATAGGACTTGGAATTACTGCTGTACCTACGTTACTTGACCAAACACCAACATTTTTCAAGTCTATTTTTAGTAGTGGTATAGTTTCGGCATCAGTAACTGCCGTAATTCTTAATGCATTTCTGAATCATGGTAATAGGAATATTGAAAGCAATATAAAGCAAAATTCGGTTTCAGAATGAATTTTACAGATATCTAGCATGCAACTTAGAGTTATTTGATAACTTACCAAAATCAAATACATTTTTGTTTCTTAGGACTATGAAAATTTAAATGGAAGCTTACACCAACATTAGCTTGCTCCCAATTTCATTGTGAAAAGCTAATGTAGACAAGCTTCCATTAAGTACTTTTTAGCAGCTTATTTTCAAATGCCTGCTCCACAAAAATGTAGTTGATTTCTAGTAAAGATATGAACTTAAAGTTTTAGCAAGTTCTTTTGAGAAATAATTTGCTAGAAATTATTTACAGATTTATACTATTTATAGTAAATACTGTTAAAGGATATGAGATGGGAGGTTATTTATGTTTAAATTAAATATAAATGGTAAAGATGAAGTATCTGAAATTGATAAATCTTTAATTTCTTTTTTAAGAGATGATTTGAGAATTACTTCTGTAAAAGATGGTTGTAGCGAAGGGGCATGTGGAGCATGTACTGTTTTGGTAGATGGGAAAAAAGTAAAGGCTTGCCTCCAAAAGATATCAAAATTCGAAGGAAAAAAGATTTTAACTGTTGAAGGATTAAGCTCTAGAGAAAAGGAAGTTTATGAACATTGTTTTGCAGAAGCAGGCGCAGTTCAATGTGGTTTTTGTATTCCTGGAATGGTAATCTCCGCAAAATCATTATTAGATATTAATCTTAAACCAACAAGAATAGATGTGAAAAAAGCAATTAATGGAAACCTTTGTAGATGTACAGGCTATAAGAAAATTGAAGAAGCTATTTTAATGGCGGCAGAATATTTTAGGGACAATCTTAAAATTCCAACTGCTCCTACTGAATTAAAAATGGCACAGAAATTTAAACGTGTTGATGCAGCTGAAAAAATAAATGGGACAGGTATTTTCGTAGATGATATCGAAATACCTGGAATGTTATATGTAAAAGCAGTACGTACAAAATATCCAAGAGCTATTATAAATAAAATTGATATAAAGAAAGCAGAAGCGCATCCAGACTGCGCAAAAGTCTTACTTGCAAAAGATGTTCCAAACAATAAAATTGGGCATATAAAGCAGGACTGGGATGTAATGATTGCTGAAGGAGATACAACTAGATATGTAGGAGATGCATTGGCATTAGTAGCAACTTACCATAAAGACAAACTTGATGAAGTATGTCAATTAGTTGAAATTGACTATACTGAATTGGAACCCATTACTTGTCCGACAGATGCTTTAAAGGCAGATGCACCTCTAATCCATTCTGATGGAAATATTATGAGCCGTGATATTCTAAAACGGGGTAATGCTAATGAAGCAATTAAAAATTCTAAATATGTTGTAACAAGAAAATATAAGACACCATTTCAGGAACATGGATTTATGGAGCCAGAATGTGCAATCGCAATGCCTGAAGGAGAAGATGGCATATTGTTGTATTCAGGTTCTCAATCTGTTTATGATGAGCAACGTGAGATTTCAAATATGCTTAAAATTCCAATAGAAAAGGTACATTGTCATGCACAACTTGTTGGAGGCGGATTTGGTGGTAAAGAAGATATGAGCGTTCAGCATCATGCAGCATTAATGGCATGGTATACGAAAAAACCATGTAAAGTAAAATTCTCGAGACAGGAAAGTCTGGATTATCATACTAAACGTCATCCAATGGAAATGGAGTTTACAACAGCTTGTGATGAAAATGGTTACTTGACAGCTATGAAAGGTGTTATTATTGCCGATACAGGTGCGTATGCATCTCTTGGTGGGCCTGTATTACAAAGAGCATGTACTCACGCACCTGGACCATATAATTATCAGAATATTGATATCTTAGGAATGTCAGTTTACACAAACAATGTTGTATCTGGCGCATTTAGAGGCTTTGGTGTAATACAAAGTTGCTTTGCTACTGAAAATAACATTAATCTACTTGCTGAGATGGTTGGAATTTCACCATGGGAAATTCGTTATCGTAATGCAATTCGTCCAGGGGAGGTTTTGCCAAATGGTCAGATAGCAGATGAAAGTGTTGCTATGGCAGAGTGTTTGGAAGCCGTTAAGGATGTATATGAATCAAATCCATATGCGGGTATTGCCATTGGATTCAAAAATAGCGGAACCGGTGTAGGTAATAAAGACATTGGGCGTTGTATCTTATCAATTGAAGATGGAAAAGTTCATATTCGAACTTCTGCAGCATGTATGGGGCAAGGGATTGCAACAATGTGCACTACTGTATTATGTGAGACAACTGGGTTAGATCCGGTTCTTATCATACACGAAAGACCAGATACTATTCGTACACCTAACTCAGGAACTAGTACAGCTTCTAGACAAACTGTAGTAACTGGAGAAGCTGTAAGACGAGCATCTGAAAAATTGAAAGCAGAATTAGATAAAGGCTTAGGGCTTGATGATTTAGAAGGCAGAGAATTTTATGGCGAGTATTCTGCAAAGACAGACCCAATGGGATCTATAAAAGAAAATCCAATTAGTCATGTAAGCTATAGCTATGGAGCTCAAGTTGTTATTTTAAATGAAGAAGGAAAAGTTGAAAAAGTAGTTGCAGCATATGATGTTGGAACACCTGTTAATATTCAGTCTGTTGAAGGGCAGATTGAAGGTGGTATGGTTATGGGATTAGGTTATGCTTTGACAGAAGAATTTAAAATTGAAGGAAGTTATCCTAAGACAAAACTAGGCACGCTAGGACTTATGAGAGCGACTGAGGCCCCTGAGCTTGAAGTTATTCTTGTGCAGAGCAAAAATAAAATTCCAGAGACTTATGGTGCCAAAGGTTGTGGAGAACTATGCTTGATTCCAACAGCTCCAGCTTGTTCTCTTGCTTATTACAGATTAGACGGAAAATTCCGCGCTCAGTTGCCACTAAAAGATACATTTTATAAAAAACAAAAGAATAAATAATATATAAAAGCAAGTATTTATTCTTTTGCTGTTAAGAAAGGAAGATTCTTAGATGAAAACTAATGGCATTATAGTGGCTGCTGGTTTATCTAGCCGTATGAAGGCATTTAAACCCCTCCTGAAATTGAAAGAAAGAACTATAATTGAATACAGTATTGATAGTATGCTTAATGCTGGAGTGAATCAAATCGTTGTAGTTTTGGGATTTAATGCTGAAGAGGTTGAGAATTTACTACGTAATAAATATGATTGTTCACAATTAACATTTATATACAATGAAAAATATGCTGAAACGGATATGCTTGCATCTGTTAAGCTTGGAGTATTAGCATTGGATAACTGTGATGCCTTTTATCTTCTTCCGGGAGATATGCCAGCAATTAAAACAAAAACTTTCCTTATGGTAAAAGATTCAATAAGCAGAACAGGTGCTATGGTGGCTTTTCCTACTATTAATGGACAACGAAAACATCCACCTTTGATTTCTTGGAAATGCATAGATTTTATTATTAATTTTCATGGAGATGGTGGTCTTAGAGAATTATGGAATCAGCTTGAAGACCAAATAGTAACAGTTCCTGTTGAGGATTTTGGGTGTACGATAGATGCAGATACAAAGGAAGATTACAATAGGTTGGTACATTATATGGATGAAAAGAATTGAGATTTTAATATATTAAAATTGGATTTTAAGTAAGGAAATACATTGCAAATATTTTTGTAAGATAACATAAAGTTAAAGAATTTGAAATTTTGCAAAAAATAATTAGTAGATATATGGGAGGCGCTATGGATGGAAAAAATAAGTGAATCTGTAAAGAAAAAGGATCATGAATCTAAAATAAGGGGTAGTGCTCTTTTCGTGGATGATCGTGTGATGGATGGTATGCTTTATGGTAAACTACTGCATTCAGCAAAGGCAAAAGCACGAATCACCAATATTTCGATTCCTAAATTACCGGAAGGTTATTTTGTTGTTGATAAGAACGATGTAACAGGTGTAAACCGTGTCCATATTGTTGAGGATGATACTCCGGTTTATGCTGAAGATACTGTAGAGTATGTTGGGGAACCGATTTTAATGGTTGTTGGACCTGAGTTTAAAGAAGTTGAAAGAATTTTAAATGAGATTATTGTAGCATACGAAGAAGAAGTTCCTATTTTGGATATGCGTAAGTCTGATACAGTTTTTTTCCATTACAACTATGCAAAAGGGGATATAGATAAGACGTTAAAAGAAGCTGATCGTGTTTTCATAGAAACATTTCAGACTGGATATCAAGAACAAGCTTACCTTGAAACTCAGGGGATGATTGCTTATCCCCATGATGGAAGAATGACTGTACGAGGTTCTATGCAATGCCCATATTATGTCTATGGAGCAGTTTCAAAAGCATTGGGTTATGAAGCAAGGGATATACAAATAATTCAAGATGTTACTGGTGGAGGATTTGGAGGAAAAGAGGCATTTCCTTCAATACTTGCCTGCCAGGTTGCAGTTGCTGCTAAAAAGGCCAATAGACCTGTTAAGGTTATATTTGATAGAAGAGAAGACATGGAGTTTACTTCAAAACGTCATCCATCTATATCTACCTATAAGGTAGCTATTAAGAATGGCAAGATTACTGGCATGGACATTGATGTTTTATTTAATAGTGGTGCATACACTACACTTTCTCCAGTTGTTTTACAGCGTGGCTTAATTTGTGCAAACGGCGTATACCGTGTAGATAATCTCCGCGTTGTGGGACGTGCTGTTAAGACCAATACTGTACCTTGTGGCGCATACCGTGGATTTGGTGCACCACAGACGTTCTTTGCAGTAGAAATGATTATGGATCATATTGCAAAAGAAATGGGTGTTGATTCCCTTAAGCTTAAGGAAGAATATATTGCTAAACAAGGTGATTCTACGTCTACTAGTGGCAAATATCATTTCCATGTACCTCTACCTGAAATGATTGAACAGATTGATAAACTTTGCAATTACCGTGTAAAACGAGACCAGTATAAGATTCAGAATGGCAGATATCGTAAAGGTATTGGAATGTCTTTATTTTTCCATGGATGCGGTTTTACTGGAAGTGGAGAACGTGATTTCATTAAAGCCATTGCAAAAATAAGGAAAAATTCAGATGATACTGTAGATATTCTTGCAAGTAATTCAGATATAGGTCAAGGCCTTAAAACTACTTTCTCTAAAATTGTTGCGGATACCCTTGGCATTTCCTATGAACAAGTATTTATTAATAATCCAGACACAGATCTTGTTCCTGATTCAGGCCCAACTGTTGCAAGTCGTTCGCTTATGACAGTTGGAGAATTATTAAGGCGTGCAGCAGAGAGACTTAAAAAAGAATGGAAATCAGGAGAAGTTCAAGTTATAGAAGAACATTTCGTTGAACCTGATTTTGTAATTCCATTTAGTCTTGATGAATTTAAGGGAGATGCATATCCAACCTATTCTTGGGGATTAAATGCTATTGAAGTTGAAGTAGATACACTTACTGCCACTACAAAGATATTGGGCGCATGGGGTAGCTTTGATGTTGGTGTTCCTATTGACATGAATATTATACAAGGACAGATGCAGGGCGGATTCCTTCAAGGGATTGGATATGCATCTATGGAACAAATGGATTACAACGATAAAGGTGTGATTAGAAATAATAGTTTTAGTGATTACATTATTCCTACAGCAGTAGATGTACCAAATCTAGTTACTGAAATAATCAATAATCCATATACACATGGTCCATATGGAGCAAAGGGTGCAGGTGAGCTACCTCTAGTAGGTGCAGCTCCAGCTTATGTTGAAGCTATGGAAAATGCCATTGGTGGAAATTTAAATAAGGTTCCATTCACAACAGAAGATACAATGATGGTTTTACAGGAGGTGCATAAATAATGATAAAATTTATTCTTAATGGTAAAGAGGTCGCATCAAATTCCAAAGCAAATGAGCGTTTACTAGATGTACTTAGAAATGAATTTCGTATTACTGGCGTAAAGTGCGGTTGTAAAGAAGGTGAATGTGGAGCGTGTTCTATAATTCTTGATGGCAGGTTAGTTAATTCTTGTATGGTGGCTATGGGCAGTATTGAAGGCAGTACTGTTGTCACTATTGAAGGCTATAGAGAAACTGAACGTTTTGCAGTTATTGATAAGGCATATGCATCAGTCAGTGCTGTACAGTGTGGTTTTTGTATTCCAGGCATGATTCTTGCAACTGAGTGCATCCTTAACAAGAATCCAAATCCTACAGAAGCAGAGATTCGCGAAGGCATTTCTGGAAATCTTTGTAGATGTACTGGTTATAATGCCATAGTTAAGGCTATTGGTATTGCAGCAAAGGAGGGGAAAGGATTATGGTAGAGTGTTATAAACCAACATTTTTAAAAGAAGCATTGGACATCCTAGCAAAGGAAAGTGTTACGCCTTATGCTGGAGGTACTGATTTGATGATTAAACCAGATGAAAATGCCACATATTTATTCCTTGATAAAGTAGCAGAAATGAAAAATATTGTAGAAGATAAAGAATATATTCGTATTGGTGCAGCATGTACTTATACTGATATTATTGAAAATAAATTTATTCCAGCAGTACTGAAAGAAGCAGTTTCACAGATTGCAGCACCAGCAATTCGAAATATTGGTACTGTTGGTGGAAATATATGTAATGGTTCTCCAAAGGCTGATAGTGCACTGATCTTTTTTGCCACTGACTCTAAACTGCGTCTTGCAAACAACAGAGGCGAACGAGTAATTCCTATTTCTGACTTTTACCTTGGAAGAAAGAATACTGCGATTGAGAAAGATGAACTCCTCGTTGAGATTCTAATGAATAAAAATAATTTAAATAATTACTATTACAAGAAGGTTGGTGAAAGAAATGCTTTGGCAATTTCAAGGGTTTCTTTCGTTGGCATCATTAATATAGTTGATGATAAGGTTTTTAATTGTAGGACAGCATTTGGTGCAGTAAGTGATGTTGTTATAAGTCGTCCAGATATTGATGCAATGCTTATAGGAAAGACTGTTGAAGAAGCTAAGGCTCTCAAGGATAAGTATCTAGCAGCATACGAAAAGGAAATTGTTCCAATAAGGGGTAGAGTATCTGCAAAATACAGAAAAACTGTGTGTATGAATTTACTACGTGATTTTCTTGAAAGTAATGGAATTTAACTCATATAAAATTCGGGCATCAAATGAAATTTTATTTAGTCATGATTTGATTCCCGTCTGAATCTTAGTGGCTAGAGATAAGGTAAAGTTAAATAGAATATAAGCATTTAATCTCAACAGGATTGAATGCTTTTTATTATTATTATTAAAATTGTTGATAAATGGGGATATATTTTAAACTGATATAATAATAATCCATAATATGTATTTTTAGGGTTTAATTATTTTATAAAAACGTGTAGAATAATATTGTATTAAAAGTAAAATATAACCAATTGGTTTAAAGGATCAAATTGGAATCTAATAACCAAAATATAAGATACTAATCAATTTGTTAAAGTTTGAATGATATGTACAAGCCTATTTGAGTTTTGTGGAAGAATAAGATAATACTACTTAAGTAGAGCAAGAGGTATAGATATGAAGAGTAAAGAGAAGAGAACAACAGGCGGTATAATTGTTGCCGCAGGAAAAACATCAGAAAGAAATGGATTAAATCCATTATTGAAAATTGGTTCCATTACTGTCGTAAAAAGAATTGTTTTAACGTTTCAAAAAGCTGGAATTTCACCAATTGTAGTGATTACTGGATATAAAGCTGAAGAAATAGAACATCATTTAGCTGATTATGGAGTTGTATTTTTGAGAAATGATCAATATGAAAACTCGCGAAAGTTCGATTCTGCAAAGATAGGACTAAATTTTTTACAGAATAAATGCGACCAAGTATTATTCACTCCAGTTAATATTCCTATGTTTACACCAGAGACGCTTCAAATGATGATAGAATATGATGAAAAATTACTTTCACCAGCATATCGTGGAAAATCTGGGCATCCCCTTTTGATATCGTCTGAATTGATTCCTAAAATTCTAAAATATAATGGGAATATGGGATTACGAGGAGCCATTGAAAATATTGGAGTTAAAAGACAATGGATAGATGTAGAAGATGAAGGTATTCTATATGATACTGATTATATTGACCGATTAGATCAACTTTTAATAAAACATAATAAACATATACTTCATCCCTTTGTTAAAATAAGCATTGAAAAAGAATCCTTGTTTTTTGATTCAAGAACAAAATTGCTTCTAATTCTGATTCAGGATACCCATTCTGTACGAAGTGCATGCAAACATATGGCATTATCTTATAGTAAAGCATGGAGCATGTTAAATCAGTTGGAACAAGAACTAGATTATGCAGTAGTTGAAAGAAAGCATGGTGGTAGCAATGGTGGGAAAACTTATCTTACAAAAGAAGGTACTGAATTTTTGGAAAAATATCAGCAATTTGAACAGAATGTACACCAGTATGCAAAGAATGAATTTGAAAGGTTATTTTAGAAGTTTCACTTGATATTTAACAAAATTTTTGAAAAAAATTTTACTTATAATTCGTTATACTTATACAAAATTACCAAATAATGATGGAGGAACAAAGATGAAAAAGATTAAAACTACAGAAGCTGTAGGTAATGTAATTTGTCATGATATTACACAAATTATCAAAGGAGAAAAAAAAGATGTTGCGTTTAAAAAAGGGCACATTGTTACTGAAGAAGATATTCCAGTTTTATTATCAATAGGTAAAGATAATCTTTATGTATGGGAAAAAAAGGAGGGAATACTTCATGAAAATGAAGCAGCGGAAATTCTCTGTAAAATATGTAAAAGTGACTATATGAGTGCAACTAAGGTGAAGGAAGGCAAAATTGAATTAATTGCGGCAGAAGATGGTTTGTTTAAAATTGATATCGAAAAGCTTCGTAAAATAAATTCTCTTGGCGAAATGATGATTGCAACCCGCCACAGTAATTTTCCTGTAAAAAAAGGTGATAAATTAGCAGGCACACGTATTATTCCTCTTGTAATTGAACAAAAGAAAATGGACGAGGCAGTTAAATTGGCGGGTGACAAACCATTAATGGAGATTCTTCCATTTATCCACAAAAAAGCAGGGATTGTAACTACGGGTAATGAGGTTTTCTATGGAAGAATTAAAGATACATTTGGGCCTGTTATTAGAGAAAAGCTTGCAGAATATAATGTTGAAGTTTTAGGGCAGAAGATTCTAAGTGATGATCCTAAATTAATTACAGAAGCTATAAAGGATTTTATTAAAGAAGGTGCAGAATTAATAATATGTACAGGTGGAATGAGTGTAGACCCTGATGATACAACACCGACTGCAATTCAAAATACAGGCGCAAAGATTGTTTCCTATGGGGCACCTGTGCTTCCAGGTGCAATGTTTTTACTAGCATATTATAATGATACACTTCCAGTTATTGGACTTCCAGGCTGCGTAATGTATGCCAAGCGTACTATTTTTGATTTGGTTCTTCCAAGAGTTATGGTAGATGACAAAATAACTTTAGAGGATATTTCAAACCTTGGGCATGGTGGATTGTGTCTTTCATGCGATATTTGTACATTCCCTAATTGTGGTTTTGGGAAATAAGACTAACAAAGCTTAATCAAGTGAAACTTGATTAAGGTGGGGCTTGATCCCCATATGAATATTAGATAAATATTACAAGGTCAGCCTGAAAGTGTTCCTATGGCTCAATATCTTGGATAAGTATTTAAAAATTATCTGTGATAAACTTGGTTGATATGAGGTGAATAAAATGGTAGATAATAGTGGTAGAAATATTGAATACCTTAGAATTTCTGTTACAGATAGATGTAATCTTAGATGTGTATATTGTATGCCGGAATGTGGAATTGAAAACTTAGAACATGACGAAATACTTACTTTTAAGGAGATTATGCTAATAGTTAAAACTGTTTCACAGCTTGGTATTCACAAGATCAAAATTACAGGAGGAGAACCCTTAGTACGAAAGGGGATTGTAAATTTAGTTAGAAGAATCAAAGATATTGATGGCATTGAAGAGATAACAATGACCACAAATGGCGTACTTTTTGGTGACATGGCAGATAGTTTAGCTGAAGCTGGTCTTGATAGTGTAAATATCAGTCTTGATACATTAAATAATATAAACTTTAATAAAATTACTCGTAGGGACTGCTTAGATAAAGTGAAGTTTGGATTGAAAAAAGCAGTGGAGCTTGGGTTGAAAACAAAAATAAATTGTGTCCCAATATCTCAATTAAATGGTGATGATTTAATAGATATATTGAAAATTGCTAAAGAAAATCCAATCGATGTGCGTTTTATAGAACTTATGCCTATTGGTTTTGGAAAAAGTTATTCACCTGTTTGTAATGAACAAATATTTGAGCAGATAGAACAGAATTTTGGAATTCTTCAACGCTCAAAAATTAAACATGGTAATGGACCAGCTGTGTATTATAATTTATCAGATTTTAAAGGAAGCATTGGCTTTATAAGTGCAATTTCAAATGAATTTTGCGGTACTTGTAATCGTATTCGTTTAACTGCTGATGGAAATTTGAAATTATGTCTTCATTATAATAATGGAGTTGCATTAAAGCCTCTTCTACGTAGTGGAGTAAGTAAAGAACAATTAAAAAGAGTTATTGAAAATGCAATATATAATAAACCAAGTCACCATGGCTTTAATAACAGCAGTACGGAAAATATAGAATTAAAAAACATGGTTCAAATAGGAGGATAAATACTGTTGGAAAAGTTATAGCAGTATGCATCAATAGAATGTAAAAACTTAGGAAGTATAAGATAGGAGAATAAGAAAAATGGAACTAACTCATATAAATGAAGAAGGAAGAGCAAGAATGGTTGATGTATCTGAAAAACTTGATACTGTACGAGAAGCAGTAGCAATTGGAACAGTTTCCATGAAAAGAGAAACCATTGAAAGAATAAAAAAAGGTACCATTTCAAAAGGCGATGTATTATCAGTAGCACAAGTAGGAGGCATAATGGGTGCTAAAAATACGCCGCAAATAATACCAATGTGCCATCCTATAATGATATCGGGCTGTGATATAAGTTTTCGAATTGACGTTGAAAACAATAAAATTGAAATAACTGCAACTACTAAGACTGTAGGGAAGACAGGCATTGAGATGGAGGCCCTTACTGCAGTATCCACTGCAGCATTAACTATTTATGATATGTGTAAGGCTATTGATAGAGAAATGGTTATAAACAATATTATGCTTGTTAAAAAAAGTGGAGGGAAATCAGGCGTATTTGAAAGGAAGGGATTATGATGAGTAAGGTTATTGCAGTGAATATAAGTGAGAAAAAAGGTGTTATAAAACATCCTATAGAAAAAGGTTTTTTTAGAGTTAATCATGGTCTCGATGGGGATGCTCATGCAGGAGAGTGGCATAGGCAGGTGAGTTTGCTTGGAACTGAAAGTATTGATAAAATGAAATCATCAGGAGTCGAAGGACTTACTCCAGGAAAGTTTGCTGAAAACATCACTACTGAGGGAATAGTTTTATATGAACTTCCTATAGGAACAAAGCTTAAAATTGGGGATGTTACGCTAGAAGTTACGCAGATAGGAAAGGAATGTCATTTGGGCTGCGAAATTAGAAAATTGGTAGGAGATTGTGTAATGCCCAGGGAAGGAATATTTACTAAAGTACTAGAAGAGGGGTATATTAAAGCTGGAGATAATATTATAATAGTTTAAAATAAGAAAAATAACAATTCAAGTGATATTTTTGAATGAGAGTGTAAAATAGTCTGTGTAAACTTCATTAGAATGATATAATAAATTATCAAATGAAGGGAGCACAGGCT
>NZ_JAKGTE010000003.1:0-304234 GCF_022324665.1 Clostridium sp. YIM B02500
TTTTATTCTACCTCCAACCTTATAAAATAAACATATTACTTTTTGAAGTTTACACGAAAGTCTTGACAGACTCGAGTTTTAAGGTATTCATAATAGTAACGAATAGCTTCATCAACAATGGTATTTAAATAAACATTATCATCAATATGAATGGCTTTAATTTTACTTAAGATTCTTACAGTAGAACGTCTTAAAGTATAGCTTCTTACCATATCAAAAGCTTCGCCATCAACAGATGGTGTTCTTCCATTTGGATTAACTTTTAAAGTTCTGTGGTCCAAAATTTCATTTTTGACATCAGGATTATATGGAATATCATGAGAATTTAAATTAGGTGTAGTATTAGTGCTATCATTGTTACTGTAATCATTATTATTATTGCTATTATTATTATTATTATTATTGTTGTTGTTGTTGTTGTTGTTGGTATCGTGAATAGTGGGTGGCGCAGGATGTTCAATAAGTTCTTCACCAGAATCAAAAGAAAATGATTTTATAAGAGTCCCATCTAATTTAAGCTCTCCTTCTGAGAAGGTAAATATATCTGAAGATTCATTTTCCTCAATGGAAAAATCATCCTTGATTTCGCCTTTTACCTTAGATCTTTTTACAGACATGTTCATTTATAATTCCTCCCTATGTATTAAAATATGAAGAAATAATATATTATATAAGCCTTGTCATATGCAGAATTAATTACCCCCTCATATAGGATATATGCAAATATTAAAATATATAAATACTTTAATATGAAAAAATTTAAATTTTTTTATATATTCATAGGTTTCTAGGTTCATATTTTAGAATAAAAATAGGTTTAAATGTTTCTAGGAAAATAGGTTTATGGGAATATATTTTTCTAGGTAAGTATGTTTATAGAAAAATATTTACCTAGGAAAATATTTAAATATGTAAATATTTATAGGAAACATGAGGGTTTGAGATAGATGAATGAAAATTTATATAAAATATATTATGGCAGAAGTTAATAGTGACAGCCATAAAAGAGTACTTAGTACATTTAGTACATTTATTGTTTTAAGTAAATAATTTATAGGTTATAATATTATGTATGTTAAGTGTGACAAGCCAAAGGAGAGATAAGTTTGAATTTAGAACAGAAAATTGTTGATGATATATTGCGCATATGCTATAAGTACGAAAGTATTAATAAAGTTATTCTCTTTGGATCTAGAGCAAGAGGGGATAATTATTTATGAGAAGCATTGATTTTAAATATATGGAGTTGTGGATGTGTTTGCTTAGCCAAAGTTTATGAAGTATGCAATCAGAAATAGTTAAAAGTGAAAGATAAAAATTTGATTAATATTTATTAAATTGAATATGTACTGCAAGAATTCTAGCAGTAATTGTGAACTATGCATTGAAAATTATGAACTGTGGCTTGTGTTTTGAATTGTGCATTGTGCATTGAAACATATATTATATCGAAAAGGGAGATTTAATAGTGAGTAAAAGCTTTACATTTAAACTGTATCTAATCTTTAGTACTATTGCTATATTAATGCCTACATTATTTATTATTTTAGTGCAGCAAAAAATAATTATATCCTTTGAAAAATGGGAAATTAGCAATTTTATTTATTTCATGTTTACTATTATTTTATTATTAGCCATTATTGTAAATAAAATTATAAGAGTATATATAAAATTAAAACAAATGAAAAGTAATTTAAATATTGGAGATAGGAAATATTCTAATGATGTTAAATTAATAGATGGAGAATCTCTATTCAATGAAATAGATAAAATAAATAGAAGTATAAGAATATTAAAATTTGAAAATAGTATTTTATATGATACAGCATTTGCTATATATAATATGGCATCTATCCAAGAGTTATTAGATACTATATTAGCTCGTCTTGTAACTCACACAAATGCAGATTTTGGATTAATATTTTTGTTAGAAAAAGATGAACTTAAACTGAAATCACATTCTAATGTTTTATATGAAGAGTTAGAGAAGACAACTTTCAGAATAGGTGAAGGTCTTGTTGGATGGACATTTTATAAAGAACAGGGGTTACTCACGGATGATGTTCAAAAGGATTTTAGATATATACGGTGCATAAGTGATACAAGAGCTCAGATTACAATTCCTATAAAAATGCATGAAAAAATATTGGGTGTATTAGTTTTAGGAAGTAAAAAAGCTTCAGATTTTGGAGAATCAGATTTTAAATTGATTAATACTATATCTGGAGAAATTGGACTTGCTATAAATAATGCCAAATTAACTGCTAAGCTTCAAAAAGAAAATCAAAATAATCAAAGACTGTTTGAGCTAACTAAAAGAATAACCTCATCTATGGATTTGGAAGAGGTATCTAATATGGGTATTAAGATAGTAACTGAGATTATAGAAGTTCATTCATGTACTTTAGGTATATTTGATAAAGTAGATGAAAATAAGATTAGTGTTATTTCATCTTATGGGGATGATAAAAAAGGTTTGGAGTTTAGTGGAACTGTGGAAGAAGCTTTTAAAAAGAAACATATGGCTGAAATAAAAACAGATAAAGGATACATATATTCTATTCCACTATTATCAAAAGAAAGTTGTATGGGTATTTTACATATAAACACAAAAAATAAATTGACAATAGAAGAAATTGAACTTATAAATGGAACCATAACACCTTTGACAAGTGCGCTAGAAAATGCCTTTTTATACAAAAATGTAGAAAGATTAGCTACAAGAGATGGACTTACAGGAGTCTATAATCATCGTTATTTTCAAGATATGCTTGATGAATATATTATAAAAGTTCAAAAGGATGAGAATGATCTATCTATGGCAATGATTGATATAGATAATTTTAAAAAATATAATGATACTTATGGACATCCAGTAGGGGATCTTCTTTTAAAAAAGGTTGTAGAAGTTATGAGAAGCATTTTGCGTGATGAAGATGTCATATTTAGATATGGTGGAGATGAATTCACGATAATTTTGCCTTATACTAATAGTGAAGATGCAGGGGCTATTATGGAACAAATAAAAAATATTATTAGTGATTATAAATTTGAAATTGGTGATAAAGAAGAAGAAACAGAAGAAACAGCATTAGATGTAGAAGTGATAAAAGAAAGCATGTTCAAATCGGAAAAATTATTTAATTCTAATATCTTTAAGAAGTGGATTTCTGAAAAAGTTGGACTAAGCAAATCTAAGTCTATATCTAATACTTTTAATATTACTATTAGTGTAGGAATTAGCTCTTTAGTTGATGTTAATTATGATAAGGAAATGTTAATAAAAAATGCAGATAAAGCATCATTAAAATCAAAACGAAATGGAAAGAATCAAGTAACCATATGGAAGCCAGAATTAAATATGGATTAAAAAATAATCCAAAATTAATATATAGTTTCACACTGAAATTTAGATCAGGATATTACATAAATAAAAATATTTTCAATATACATATGAAATAGCAATGCGTTGTACCGACGGGAATATCACTTACCGTCGATACAACGCATTTTTTGTGGAATAATATGTGGACTATAGATAAACAATTTATGATTTCGGCGAGTTATATGCATAAGTTCAGGTCTTAGTTGGGTTATCTATACAAAAGTATTAAAAAATTCTTATATTTGTTATTTTACATATGGAACAAATGTTATAAAGTGCTATAATAAAAAATGTTTGGATATTAAATATTTTTTGCCATATATAAGTTTAAATAGTATAATTCATTCTTTATAAAACTATATATTGAAAAAATGATTCTTCATCATAATTCTAAAAATATTGCAAGAATTTTGGCCATAATTGTGAATTGTAGTATATAGTTTAAGATAAATTTTTATGAATTAAACTTTTTGAAACATGTATATTAAGCTCTTTATAAGGATGTGGAATAATGTCGTTTTTGCAATTTAATTTTTGTATTTTTTTTGTTATATTGATTTTGGCATACTATATTTTACCTAAGAAGGTTCAATGGATATGCTTACTTATTGGAAGTTACATTTTTTATATATCTGCTGGTGTAAAGACTGTTGGATATATAATTTTTACGACTTTGACAGTCTGGGTTGGAACAATTATTATAAGTAAAATTAGCGAAAATATGAAAATTGAATTAACTGAAAAAAAAGAAACACTGACACCTGAAAGTAAGAAACAAATAAAGGCTCTGGCAAAGAAGAAGCAGAGAATAATTTTTTGGTGTGTTTTATTAAGTAATTTTGGAATTTTAGCGTTTTTAAAATATTTTGATTTTTTATCAAAAAACATTGTTGGATTGTTTAACATGGTAACGCATCATGGAACAGTTCCAATGAAGTTGGATTTACTGTTGCCATTAGGAATATCTTTTTATACGTTTCAGTCTATGGGATACCTAATTGATGTATATAATGGAAAATATAAAGCAGAAAAAAACTTATTTAAATTTGCACTGTTTATTTCATTTTTTCCTCAAATTGTACAAGGCCCTATTAATAGATTTGATAAATTATCAGAACAACTATATAAAACTCACAGGTTTGATTGGCAGAAATTTAAATATGGGCTCCAATTGATCTTATGGGGACTTTTTAAGAAGATGGTAATTGCAGATAGAGCAATCACATTAGTTAATGAAACATTTAAGAACTATGATAATTATGGTGGTGCAATTACAGTAGTAGGAGTTTTATTCTATTCATTACAGCAATATGCAGATTTTTCAGGTGGAATTGATGTGGCTATGGGTATCTCTGAATTACTAGGAATAAATATGGCTGTGAATTTTAGAAGACCGTATTTTTCAACCTCACTATCAGAATTCTGGCGCAGATGGCATATTTCTTTAGGTGCTTGGATGCGTGATTATATATTTTATCCTCTAGCTCTTTCAAAAAAAATGTCTAAAGTATTAAAACTAGCAAATAAACATCTTGGAAGAAAAGCAGGAAGAATCATTCCAGTTGCCTTTTCTAACTTAGTGGTATTTTTAGTTGTTGGTATCTGGCATGGAGCTTATTGGCATTACGTAGCGTGGGGATTATATAACGGAATTGTTATTGCCTTTAGCACTATTGTAGAGCCGTTTTATGAGTGGTTAAAAAGAGTGACTAAAGTAAATACTGAATGCTTCTCATATCATTTATTTAGGATATTAAGAACGTTTTTTATTGTAAATTTAGGATGGTATTTTGATAGAGCAAGTAATCTGAACTCTTCACTTTACATGTTACATAATACCGTAGCAAATTTTAAAATCACTCAATTACTTGATGGTACAATTTATAAACTTGGGCTTAAAGAACAGGATTTTAGAATTTTATTTTGGGCAACGGTTATTTTATTTGCAGTAAGTGTATTGCAAGAAAGAGGAGTAAAAATACGTGAATTTTTATCTAAGCAAAATTTAGTTTTTAGATGGGCAGTATTTTATGCATTAATTTTTGCTGTCATAAGTTTTGATGCTAGTTCTGGAAATCTCCTAGGAGGATTTATGTATGCGCAATTTTAAATATAAATGGTTTAGTGGAATTATATTTATAATGGTCTTTATTATTTTAAGTTATGGCTTAGCATTTGCACTTGTACCAAAAGGCAATTATTCGCGAATGACCATGCGTGAAATGTATTCTGAGAAGAAAGATTTTGATGTGGTATTTGCAGGTGCATCACTATCTCAAAGAGACATTAATCCGTATATTATGGATAAGGAATTAGGAGAAAATACTTTCAATTATGCATTTTCTCAGCAAATGTTTGTTGGTACTTATTATTCACTGAAAGAACTATTTTCTTACCATAAACCTAAACTAATTGTTTTGACAGTTGATCCAGATACTTTTACTAGCAAGGAAGAAAAGCCAATAGTATTTCTTTCAGTTTCTTTATATATGAAATCATTTTTAAATAAGCTTGAATATTATTTTGCATCGTCTCAAGATGGTTCTTATTTAGACAGGCTATTTCCGTGGCGTGGATATGATGTGAAATCACCTCTTGATGTGGTGGAAAATATTTATGGGAAGTTTGATTCTTTTTACACAGATTATCCAAAACCAGGACAGGTAGAAGCTATGGAAAACAATAAGAATGGCTATGTTGGAAAAGGATTCAACAAGGTCGATCCTAGTGAGCAAAAAGGAACTCTAAATTACGATAATTTGAAATTACCTCCGGCTAATAAAAATATAGGTGATATAAACTCAAAAGATACTGAATATTTAAAGAAGATATCTCAATTATGCAAGGAAAATAATTGTGAGTTAATTCTTTTAACAACACCATTTCCTACATTTCAAATTCTCAGAGTAAAAAATTACTTTGAATTTGATAATAAGGTGGAGGAGATAGCAAAGAATCTAGATATTGAATATTACAATTATAACTTAATAAAGCCAGAATTGTTTAAGCTTAAAAATGACTATCTTTGTGATACAGAGCATTTGAATACTAAGGGAGCAGAGGCTTTCTCTAAATCTCTAGCAGCTTTCCTGAAAATGCGCGAAAATGGTGATGATATGAGCAAATATTTTTATAAACAAGATGAATATTATGCATCAATAGATTATGTTTCATCTGCGTGGTTTAATTGGAAAAAGAGTGATACTACTATAACATTAAAAGCCGATTCCTTGCATGGATCTAAAGTTACACCAGAATACCAATTTGTATTACTAGATTCAGAAACTGGACAGCAGCATATCATACGAGATTATGATAAAAATCCGGATTTCGTTTTTGATTCCAAGTCTTATAAGAAGTTTAAAATACGAGTAAATGCTAGGGCAAAAGGATCTAATAATAATGAAGCTATTCGTCATTATGATGAAGATGTCTCCAAAGAAGAGTTATATAAAAGATAATATAAAGTAAGCTATGAAAAAATAGATTATGGAGGAAATATTATGGAAAAAAGCATTTTATCTTATCTTGAAAAATCAGAAAAAAAATTTCATAATAAAGTTGCTTTTTCTGATGGTAAACATGAATTAACTTATCATGAATTAGTTGAAGAATCTAAAAGTATTGGTAGTTTTTTGATAGAAAACATAGGTATGCGTAAAGCTGTTGTTGTCTATATGGAAAAAGGCGCGCGAAATATTTCAGCATTTATGGGGGCAGCATATGCAGGTTGCTTTTATGTGCCACTGGATGCTCAAATGCCTGTAGAGCGTATTAACATAATATTAGATACATTGAAGCCAGCTGCTATAATTTACGACGATAAAACAGAAAAATATCTTTCCCTTATAGAAACAGATTGCATAAAGGTATTGTATGATGAAATTCATATGTTACCAAAAAATGAAGAAAAACTAGAGACTGCAAGAAGGCAAATGATTGATACTGATCCTTTGTACATTCTTTTTACAAGCGGGTCAACAGGGATTCCAAAAGGTGTTATTGTATGCCATAGATCTGTAATTGATTATGCAGACTGGGTAGTTAAAACTTTTGAGTTGAATGAAAATACTACTTTTGGAAATCAGACACCATTTTATTTCAGTATGTCTGTATTAGATATATTTGCAACCATTAGAAGTGGAGCGACATTATATATTATTCCTAAAATGTTATTTTCATTTCCAGTAAAGTTACTTGAATTTTTAAATGAAAAAGGAATTAACATGATTTATTGGGTTCCATCTGCATTAAGTATAGTGGCTAATTTAGGAGCTTTAGATGTCATTAAGCTGCCTGATTTAAAGAAGATTTTATTTGCAGGAGAGACAATGCCTACTAAACAGCTTAATATATGGCGTAGACATGTTCCTGATGCAGTATATGCAAATTTGTTTGGACCAACTGAGATCACAGATATAGGAATATACTATATAGTTGACAGAGAGTTTAATGATGATGAACCTATCCCAATAGGGGTGCCATGTGATAATGTAGATGCTTTGATTGTGGATGAAGATGGACAACTTGTTAAAGAATGTGGAAAAGTTGGAGAATTACTAATTCGTGGATCTTTCTTGGCTTGTGGATATTATAATAATCCAGAAAAAACAAGAGAAGCATTTATTCAAAA
The DNA here is from genome assembly GCF_022324665.1 of Clostridium sp. YIM B02500. Taxonomy (NCBI): domain Bacteria; kingdom Bacillati; phylum Bacillota; class Clostridia; order Eubacteriales; family Clostridiaceae; genus Clostridium; species Clostridium sp. YIM B02500. Next base: position 8,019 of record NZ_JAKGTE010000003.1, read on the forward strand.
CCCACTAAATAAGAGCTATCCTGAAACTGTTTATTGTACAGGAGATTTAGTTTACTGGAATGAGAATAGAGAATTAGTATATGTTTCGCGTAAAGACTTTCAAATTAAACATATGGGAAATAGAATAGAGTTAGGTGAAATAGAAAATGCAATGAGCGCCTTAGAAGGTCTAGATATGTGCTGCTGCTTATATAATAAAGAAAGTGATCAAATTGTTGCTGTATATTCAGGAAGCCTTGAGACTAAAAAACTATCTCAGAATTTAAAGAAAAAGCTGCCTCGTTATATGTTGCCTAATGTCTGCTATAACAGAAGCACTATGCCACTCAATATGAATGGAAAAATAGATCGTAAAAAGCTAATAGAAGAATATATAAAATAAATAAACAACATTAAATTTAGATTTATGTTGTAACTTACCGAAATTATAAATATTTTGATTCCGAAAAACTATGAAAATATCGCTGAAGGTTCTAAGCAACAGGTTGCATCCACTTTAGCATGCTCCAACTTTCAGTTTGACAAGCTAAAATGGAACAACCTACCGCTAAGAACCTTTAACAACTCATTTTCAAATGTTTTCTACACAAATATATTTATAATTTCTAGTGAAGATATGAACTTAAAGTTTTAGTAAATTTACAAATATGTTTATATAATATGTAAAATCATACAATCAAGGAGAGATATTATGGAAAAGTTAATTGAATTATTACAAGGTGTTAGAGATGATGTTGATTTTGGTACATGTACAACTTTAGTTGATGAAGGGATTTTAGATTCATTTGATATTGTTGAAATCGTTAATGTAATTGATGATGAATATGATATTGAAGTTCCTGCAATTGAAATAATTCCTGAAAATTTTAACAGTGCAGAAGCAATTTTTAACTTGATACAACGTCTTTTAGAGGAATAGATTTTATTATAAGTTAAATGGCGAGATTAAAAATTATAATTATATAAAGTTATTGCACTAAATTATGTTTAGTGCAACTTTTGTTTTAAGCAAGTGATTTATGGGGTATAATATAAGATAACTATTAACAGTATTGAAATGAAATTCACAAACGGTCTAATTAAAAAGAGGTGGTCACTTGAAAAAAATCGTTATACTTTTATGTTTGTTCTGGATGGGATTTATATTTTATATGTCAGGAAATAACGGAACAATTTCTCATGAACAAAGCACTAAAGTGGTTAATATAATTGAAAATGCTCAAAGAAATCAAGAAAAATCACAAGCTGAAAATAAAGATAAGGCAGTAAGCAGTAGTGATAGTTCACAGGTAAATAAGAATAGCATTAATGTTAAGCAGGAAGAAGCAAGTAATTTAGATCATATAGTAAGAAAAAATGCTCATGCATTTATGTATATGGTACTAGCAATTCTAGTTTGCGGTGCACTTTTTTCTTATAATAAAAGCGGAAAAGGTATGATAATTTATATATTGTTTATTTGTTTATTTTATGCCGTAACTGATGAGTTTCATCAATATTTTATACCAGGAAGGACTTCATTAGTTAGTGATATTTTAGTTGATTTTATGGGAGCGATGATTGGATTGGGATTATTTTACTTTTGTTATTATAAGATTTATAAAAGAAATAGTTTTGACTATAATAGTGCAAAAATACTTGAATAATTTTACAACTAAATAAAATAAAAAAACATCTATGATAAATCCTTGTTATAATTGAGTTACCACACAACAATGACAGCAAGGAGCTATACATAAATGTTTCAGAACACAATTATATCAGATGAGTTATCAATATACAATTTTTTAAAACAACTAAATTTTGATTTTTACTTAACTAAGCCTCAATTAAAACATCTAGAAAATATAATGAATGCTATGATATCAAAAGTTTATAACTGTAAAATTTCTGACATAGCGGAGCTTGCTCATTCGAAACATCGAACTAGTATTACTAGATTTTTTTCAAATAGTAATTGGAATGAAAAATTTTTAGAAAGAGCATTAAAAGCATATATCATAGAACTTATTTGGGCTAAATCAAGAGAATCCAAACAGCCAATATACTTTATCATTTATGACACTATTTCTGAAAAGACAAAGCCATCGTCAAAGGCTAAAAATCCAATTGAAAAGTATTCGTTTCATAATTCTCATTTAAAAGGTAAGAATGTATATGGTCATCAAATGGTAGTTTCTTTACTATTGTGTGACGGATTAGTGCTGCCATACTCAATTGATATCTATGATAAAGATAACTCAAAAATTAATTACAACACTTCCAAAGCCTGAAAATAAAGACTATGTGTTAGCAGATAGTTGTAAGGATATTTTTAATGTTTCTGAAAAAGCCGGCTATAGCTATATTGGTGCTTTAAAAACTAATAAGGTTATTTTTCCGTATGGCCATGAAAGACTAGGATAAAACTTCATAAGTTTGCTACATTATTAAAGATTGAAGACTTTGACCTCGTCACCGTCAAAGATAAGGAATACCACATTTACAATTATGTTGGCAACTTAAAAGATAGAAAGATTGTTTCTGCTGTTTTAAGTTATCCTAAAGATGATTTCCAAAAAGATGGAGCATTGAAAACTTTTATTTCTTTAGAGAAATCATTAGCACAGTTAGATATTTTAACTCAATATACTGACCGATGGGCAATCGAACCATTTTTTAGAGATTGCAAAACGTACTTAGGACTAGATGGATATCAAGTAAGAAGTGGGAAAAGCATTAATATATATCTAATCATAATGTTAGTAAATTATACTTATTGCAAAATATACTGTACTGATTTTCTTTACTTTAATACTGGATATAAAGTTGCTAAAAAAATTTAGAGAATTCCAAAGTAATATATATTTACAAAGCTGCCGCAAGCGGTACGCCGATAGAAAAAATTTTTGAGTAATTAAAAATAGCTTAATAATCTGTTTTTTTATTCAACTGTAAAATTATTCAAGCAAAACTGCACTATTATAGTTTTAAATAAAGATTGAATATTTTTTCTTATTAAGGTATATACTTAGTATATGAAATTTTGAATTTACAACTATTTTATACAATTCCGCTCACGAGAAAGGCTGGCTGACAGATTAAACTATAACGATGAATTCAGATACTTGTCTTGTTAAGAAAGATATAAATACAAATGATGGAACTGATGCAGGTATAACACAAGCTGGATTAGGAGAATATATAATTGAACCAGGTACTAAAGGAACAGTAACAGCCGTTATTTCTTTATTAAATACTAAAACAGGACAGTTATATTATGTAAGTTCTTCAGCTACAACATTCCAAGCTTAATAGCTGAATTTATAGACGAATATAAAGATTTGAGAATTATTAATTATATTTGTATTAAACTAAGAGTTTTATAATCAAATGTAATAGTAATACTTATTCATTAATAGCAGAAGCAAAGCAGTAAGAATTTTGAATTCTTACTGCTTTCTTATTTTTTTATATCTGCTATAATATTACTTGTCGCTATTTTTATTTCTAGCGAAGAAAAATATTGGGGAAAGTGTTACTTTATATAAAATAAAGTTTATTATATATATTGCAAAAATAAATCTTCGTCATAATTCTAAAGATATTGTGAGAATTTTAGACGTAATTGTGAAGGGTGCATTGTGAATTGCAACATATATAAGTTAAGAGGCATTAAAGAAAAAGAGAAGTCCAAAACTACCAAGAAGATTTTGGGTTAGACATAAGTAATATAGCAGTAAGAGCGGCATTGCTAAGGATATATCTGTTGCTAAATAGAATGTCAAATTAGTCTTTGAGATTTTTATCCAAAGGATTAAAAAGTCAGATTTATAAAAAACATCTGACTCAGTAGTCGCCTGAGATTTTACTCTGAGAGCGAATGCGTAAAGTGAGATTTATTATTATTTTGAATTACGTCTTAAAACGATAATTGCAGAAAGGAGTGGAAAAGGTGAGACCATTAGCAGACTTAATGAGACCTAATAAATTAGAAGATTTTGTAGGACAGCAGCATATATTAGGGCAAGGAAAGCCATTATATAACTTGATATCTGGAAAAAACATATGTAATTGCATATTTTACGGACCACCAGGAACTGGAAAAACAACTTTAGCTAATATAATGGCTAATTATGTAGATAAGAAATTTTATAAATTAAATGCAACAGTTGCATCGGTTAAGGATATTCAGGACATAACTAATAATATAGATAGCTTATTAAATTATAATGGAGTTGTTTTATATATTGATGAGCTTCAACATTTTAACAAAAAGCAGCAGCAGGCATTGTTAGAATTTATAGAAGATGGAAGAATAACTTTGATTGCAAGTACAACTGAAAATCCATATTTCGTTATACATAAAGCTATAATAAGCAGATGTAATATATTCTCTTTTAAACCTTTAACTACAGGTGACATAATAGTTGGTCTTAAGAGATCTATACAAAAGCTTATAGATGAAGGGATAGAAATAGAATATTCAGATGAGGCGCTGGAGTATATAGGGGAAATCTCTCAAGGTGATTATAGAAAAGCTTATAATATTTTAGAGCTGGCTGTAAACTCTCAGGTTAAGCAGGTTAGAGTTATTTCGAGCGAATATATTGAAAGTCTAGGCCAATCAAGTATGCGGGCTGATTCTAGTGGAGATGAATTTTATAATTTATTAAGTGCTCTTCAAAAAAGTATAAGGGGCAGTGATCCTAATGCAGCAGTGCACTATCTAGCTAGATCGATTAAAGGAGGAAATTTAACTGCTATAATTAGAAGAATATCTGTTATTGCAGCAGAAGACATTGGTCTTGCATTTCCAAATGCATTATCTGTTGTTAATTCAGGAATAGAACTTTCGTTAAAGGTTGGACTTCCAGAGGCAAGAATAATTCTTTCAGAAATAGTTGTATATTTAGCAACGCTTCCTAAATCTAATAGTGCATACTTAGCTATAGATTCTGCTATGAGTGATCTAGAAAACATGAATTTTGGAGATGTTCCAATGCATTTAAAGGATGCTCATTACTCTGGAGCAGCAAACCTTGGTGTTGGTGGCTATAAATATCCTCATGATTATCCTAATCATTATGTAAAACAGAGTTATTTACCGCAAGAACTGCTTGGAAAGATTTATTATAATGAACAAAATAATAAATATGAAGAGAGTTTGAGGAAATACTGGGCAGAAATAAAAAAATAATAGCAATTATCGTTTGACAAAAGCCGAGTATTTTGGTAAGATATAAGCGAATTTAATATATCTTTTATAATACTAGAAAAACAAAGAAATATCAACAAAAAACGAAAAGGGGTGAAGAAATAATGAAACTTTCAACTAAAGGAAGATATGGAGTTAGAGCTATGGTTGACTTAGCATCTAATTATGGTGGTGCCCCAGTTTCAATAAAAACTATATCAAAGAGAGAAAATCTTTCGGAATACTATTTAGAACAGTTATTTAGCCCACTTAGACGTGCTAATATGATTAGAAGTATAAGAGGTGCTCAAGGTGGATATGTTCTATGTAAAGCGCCAAAAGACATAACAGTTGGCGATATTATGACTATTCTTGAAGGGCCAGTTGAGATAGCAGATTGTATTGATGGTGTTGAGTGCGATAGCTCGGATTGCTGTGCAACCAAAGCAGTTTGGGAGAAGATCAAAAGAAGCATAGACGATGTTATGAACTCAATTACATTACAAGATATACTTGATGATTATGAGACAATTAAAAACAATAAGAATAATATTAAGATAGTGGATAGGAGTGAATGATTATGAAGAACGTATATATGGATTATTCAGCTACAACTTATGTAAAGCCAGAAGTATTAGAAGAAATGCTTCCTTATTTTACTGAAAAGTTTGGTAACCCATCTTCATTTTATGGAATATCAAGAGAAACAAAAAGAGCTATAGATAAGGCAAGAGAACAGATAGCAGAAGCGTTAAACTGTTTACCTGATGAAGTGTATTTTACAGGTGGCGGATCAGAGGCTGATAACTGGGCTATAAAAGGTATTGCATCAGCTCATAAGAATAAAGGAAATCATATAATAACAACTAAGATTGAGCATCATGCAGTTCTTCATACTTGTGAATACTTAGAGAAGAATGGTTTTGATGTTACATATTTAGATGTTGATGAAGAAGGTTTCATAAAATTAGATGACTTAAGAAATGCTATAACTGATAAGACAATTTTAGTAAGTATTATGTTTGCTAATAATGAAATAGGAACAATTCAACCTATAAAAGAAATTGGAGAAATCTGTAGAGAAAAGAAAGTTTTCTTCCACACAGATGCAGTTCAGGCTGTTGGAAATGTTCCTGTTGATGTTAAAGAAATGAATATAGATATGCTATCACTTGCAGGCCATAAGATTTATGGACCAAAAGGTATTGGAGTTCTTTATATAAAGAAGGGAATTAAAATTGATAATTTAATTCACGGTGGAGCTCAAGAAAAGAATAGAAGAGCAGGTACAGAAAATATTGCTTCTATCGTTGGACTTGGTAAAGCTCTTGAACTTGCTACTAATAATTTAGAAGAGCATATGAAAAGATTAACTGCGTTAAGAGAAAAATTAATAGCTGGTTTACTTGAAATTCCATACACTAAATTAAATGGACCAAGAGGAGATAAGAGACTTCCTGGAAATGTTAATGTATGTTTTAGATTTATTGAAGGTGAATCAATTTTATTATCATTAGATTTTAAAGGGGTTTGTGCATCGAGCGGTAGTGCTTGTACTTCAGGTTCTTTAGATCCATCACATGTATTACTTGCAATCGGGCTTCCTCATGAAATTGCTCACGGATCATTAAGACTTAGTATGGGTGAAGGTTCAACAGAAGAAGATGTAGATTATGTTCTTGAAGTTGTACCACCAATTATTGAAAGATTAAGAAATATGTCACCATTATGGGATGACTTTTTAAAGAAAGGGGAAAATTAATATGATATACAGTGAAAAAGTAATGGAACATTTCCAAAACCCAAGAAACGTTGGAGAAATAGTAGATGCAAATGGCGTAGGTGAAGTTGGAAACGCTAAATGTGGAGACATAATGAAAATCTATTTAAAGGTTGAAGATAATATCATTAAAGATGTTAAATTTAAGACTTTTGGATGTGGATCAGCTATTGCATCATCATCAATGGCTACAGAATTAATCAAAGGGAAAACATTAGATGAAGCTTGGGAATTAACTAACAAAGCAGTTGCAGAAGCTTTAGATGGTCTTCCACCAGTAAAAATGCATTGTTCAGTTCTTGCAGAAGAAGCAATTCATAAGGCTATAAATGATTACAGAGCAAAAAATGGATTAGAAGTAATACCTATGGAAGAACATAGTGATGAAGATCTACATGCTGCTGTACATGGAGAAGAGTAATAGGTGAATTTATGAAGAAAAAAGTTTTAGTAGGTATGAGTGGTGGTGTAGATAGTTCTGTTGCTGCATATTTATTAAAACAGCAGGGATATGACGTCATTGGTGCTACAATGCAGATTTGGCAGCACGATGAGGAATTTGAAGAAAGGGAAGGGGGCTGCTGCTCCCTTTCTGCTGTTGATGATGCAAGAAGAGTATGCGACAAACTTGATATACCATTTTATGTTTTGAATTTTAGAGATTATTTTAAGGAAAAAGTTATTGATAAATTTGTTCAAGAATACATAGACGGAAAAACTCCAAACCCTTGTATTGAATGTAATAAACATTTGAAGTTTGATGAACTTTTAAGAAGAGCAAGAGGTATAGGGGCAGATTATGTTGCTACTGGTCATTATGCTAAAATTGAAAAGCGAGATGATAGATATCTTTTAATCAGATCTGATGATGATAGAAAAGATCAAACGTATGCTTTATATAATTTTACTCAAGATCAGTTAGAACATACATTAATGCCTTGTGGAGATTATGAAAAGACAAAAATAAGAGAAATAGCGAAAGAAATTGGTCTTGCTGTTCATAATAAAAAAGATAGTGAAGAAATATGTTTCATTTCTGATAATAATCATGGAAAATATATTTCAGAAGCAGAACCAAATAGGGTTAAACCAGGTAACTTTGTCGATAAGAGTGGTAATATACTAGGTAAGCATAAAGGAATTGTGTATTATACTATTGGACAAAGAAAAGGACTTGGACTTTCACTTGGAAGGCCAGTATTTGTAACAAATATTAATGCTAAAACCAACGAAGTTGTACTAGGTTCTGAAGATGATATCTTCAAAACAGAATTAATTGCAACTGATGTGAATTTTATTCCTTTTGATAAACTCGAAAAAGAAATAGAAGTTACAGCGAAAATCAGATATTCTGCAAAACCAGCAGAAGCTACTTTAATACCACTTCCAAATGGTAGGGTGAAAGTTATCTTTAAGGAAAAGCAAAGGGCAATAACTAAAGGTCAGTCAGTTGTATTTTACGATGATGAAATAGTAGTTGGCGGCGGAATAATAGAAAGTATAATCTAAAGAGTTATTGTAATTTAAATATTTTTAAAAATGAGAGTGCGTAAGTGCTCTCGTTTTTTTGTTTTTGTTTTGAGGTTGCAGAATATTTCAATGTGCAAGTAGCAGAGGAGTGTTATAGACAGTAAAAAGCTTTATAGGTGCAGAGAAAGGCACGCGTTTTGTGAGAGGATTAACTATGTGATTTAGAATTAAAAAGAACTTTGTGAGTAATTATACCGATTTGATAATTTACAGAAATAATACTAAAAAGTTAGGATAAATAAACAATGGAAGTGAATATGAATTACCAACTAGAGGAGATAAAATATTTGACTATATTTTACATAATAGTATTAACTTATGAAGATATACTTGATATAATATTTTTGAAAGTAAAAAATTGGAAGGTGATTTTTTGAATATCTTCAAGGTGTTAAAAAGATACGATGAACATGGCTTTAATTCTAAAGGATTTCATAAAAATGGCACGAAGTATGACGAGTATGGATTTGGTAAAAGAGGAATGCATAGAAATGGGACATATTATAACGAGGAAGGGTATGATAGAGAAGGATACGACAAAAAAGGATATGATAGAAATGGATTTAATAGTGCAGGTTTTGATAAAGAAGGATATAACAAAAATGGATATAACATATTAGGATACGACAGAGGTGGTGAATACTTAGAAGTAAGATATAAGTGGAAGTGATTGGAGTAAATCTAAATAATAAGAGGGTAATGTCATGAAGCGAATAAAAAGCTGCATTTCTAAATTGGCATTTAGAATGAATATTTTATACTTACATTAATTTTTCTAACAACTGATAATGGTAGTGTCTCTTTTATTAAAGTTAAAGAAAACGGTTGTATATTCTTGAATAGATTCACCCAAATTCTAAGGATGTTAAGATTTTATCTCAAAAATTTTAATTGCTGAAATTAAGTACTTACTAAATAGTAGGTACTATTTTTATTCTCTAGTACTGCTCATGAAGACAAAGTATCCACAATGTATGATGAAAGTATTGGTATTTTCGTAGGAACTCGCTCATAGAGGCAAAGCCTTCATAATTAACCATATTCGTCTACGATTTTTTAAGTGCAAAATTATTGTGCGGTAAAATTATACATTTGAGCATATTAATATGAATAATTTTCCTCTTGTTGGAGACCATATCAAATGAACTAGATTTAGTTTATTAACTATATTACTTATTTTAGAGAATATAGGGGGAGCACTACAGTATATAGTGTATAGACATAAACAGGCATAAGGACTTTCTATTAAAAATTATTTTGGAGGTGCACAATGTTTAAAACTAGAGACTTCTATTTCAAGAAAGTTTATAACATTAAAGGCAAAAAGATTGGCATTATAGAAGACTTATACATAGATTTCTTTTGGGGAAAGATTGTAGGATTTAAGGTATCCAATAGCCATCTGTTCTCTAAAAATAACTATATAGACATGGAAGATGTTATAGATATAGGTGAAGATGTAATAATAGAAAATATAAAAAAAGGTGAGGGACTTACATTTAAAGAGATTAAGTATATGGAAGTTATTGATACATTGGGGAATGTTAAAGGAGTTCTAGAGGATATTATAATAGATATACAAGATTATTCAATTAAAGCAATAGTTATAAGCTCAGGGTTAGTAGATAAAATGATAAAGGGTAAGCAAATTATTCTATTAAATAGATGCATCCTCGGAGAGGAATATATATTATATACAGGAAATGAGAGAGTTATGTTTAAAACTTTACCTCATAATATGGATAGGCACAATGCAATTAAGAAAGCATAAAAAAGCAATTCTTCTAGGTATAACCCTATTATGCTTTATTAGCTTAATATTAGCTTACATTTTTAACAAATCAATAAATTCAATAATAAATATTATTGTAGCATCTTTTATTTTAGCTTATACTTTGACTCCTATTAGGGATGGGTTTGAGGCAAAATTTAGAATAAGTAAGAAAATATCCTCAATAGTGGTTATATTAATAATTATAGGTATCATAACTGCATGTGTAATTGTTATAGTTCCTACGCTATTTAATGAGATATCCAATATCAGTAATATATTTGATAACGTAAGAAGTTTACTGGAAGGAATGTTGAAAAAAAATAACTTAGATGACTTTTCTACCACCAATGTAATTTATAATGAAATTTTAGAAAAAGGAAATGCTTTTTGGATAAATTTTTCAGAAAATGCAGTGGAAAATTTAATGAGCATTGGAGATAATGCAATGTCACTAGCAATAATACCTATTATGGTTTATTACTTTCTTTGCGATGGTAATAAAATATATAGTAAAATGCTGTTGCTATTGCCAACTTCTAAAAGAGGGCTAACTAAAAAAATATTAAGCGATATTGATAGAGTGTTAACAAGATATATAACAAGTCAATTGATGCTTTCGGGATTGATAGGCGGATTAACATTAATATTGTTATTATTATTGAAAGTAAAATTTCCTTTATGGATTTCTATATTGAATGCAATTTTAAACATAATACCTTATTTTGGACCAATTTTTGGTGCAGTTCCGGCGGTAATAGTTGCACTTTTAGATTCTCCAATAAAGGCATTTTGGGTAATTGTAGGTATGTTTATAATTCAACAGCTTGAGGGCGATATTTTATCTCCGAAAATAACAGGGGACAGCACAGAGATGCATCCATTTGTTATAATAATTTTATTACTTATAGGAGATAAATTTGGCGGATTTGTTGGGATGGTTTTAGTGGTGCCAATAGCTGTCATTATAAAAGTTTTATATGATGATATAAATTATTATCTGTTTTAGATTTTATAGATAAACAACTTAAGAATTTGATTTATTAGATGAACATTTTACAAAGTTGCTAAAACCTTAAGTTCGTATTTGCACTAGAAATTATAAATATATTTATAACCACAAGGGCAATAATATGAAGAAAACATTTGAAAATGAGCTGTTAAAGGTACTTAAGCCCAGAAACCAAAAGTGATGCTCTAAATTTTATATTTGGTTAGTAGAACTTTCACCCAGTGCATCTTTGATTTGGTGAGAATCGCTTGCTCAGCGAATGTAATAAGTTGAGCTTCCCTAGGAAAGTTGGAGAATGCTAAATTGGATAAAACCTGCTGCTTAGAACCTTCAGTGATATTTTTATAGCTTTTCGGAATCAAAATATTTATGATTTAGGTAAGTTATCACATAAACTATGAAATATCTTCCAACCAGAAATGAGTGATATACTTTTGTGGAATGTTTCATTGGTAATTTTGATGGATGTGATACTTTGGCTATAAGTTGTTCCAAATGTGCTAGTTCAAAAAGTGAGAATCGAAATTTTATATTTCGTTCTTCGAACTTTCTCTGTGAGCGCTTGTTCTTTGAGGCTAGCACTTTGGGTGTAACTTTATAGCCTTAGAATCACCCATCATAATTACTTAGAAACTGGAACAAAAGTATATTATTCATTTCAGTGAGTTATACGCATAAGTATAGATTATAGTTGGGTTATCTATAAAAAAGCTTATGCATTAGGGTAGTACAAATAAAGTTGAATATTGACATAATTATCTATATGAAATATAATTTTGATGAAATAATTAAATATTAAGCGATGAATAGGATAAGTAAATTTATCATAGTCATTTCAGAGAAAAAGTGGTTGGTGAAAACTTTTGGCTATATATTTTGAAGCTACCTAGGAGCTATAAATTACTAAGTGATGTATGATTATATCATACATAATTAGGGTGGTACCGCGGAATTCTAGCTTTCGTCCCTATATCTATTAGGGAGAGGGCTTTTTTTATTTGGTAAATTATACACCTATAAAAAGAGCAGCTATGCTGCAAATAGGATCTTTTCACTTATAAAAAAAGCAGCTATGCTGCAATACGAATCTTTTCAAATTTGAAAAATGTAGTTATGCACTGCTAAAAAGAGCAGCGATGTTTAAATTAAGACTTTTTCACCAATAATTATGAAATCTTAAATCTTCATAAGAAGATTGTAAATAAAATAAAAGATATTCCGAAGGAATATCATCGTCAACTGTTAACTAAAAAAATGGAGGAATAGTTTATGAAATTTATGAAAACCAATGACTTGAGAGAAGCATATTTGAAATTTTTTGAAAGCAAAGATCATCTAAGAATGGATAGCTTTTCTTTGGTTCCAAAGAACGATAAAAGTTTATTATTAATAAATGCAGGAATGGCTCCGTTGAAGCCTTATTTTACTGGATTACAAGAGCCACCAAAGAGAAGAATTACAACTTGTCAAAAATGTATTAGAACAGGGGATATCGAAAACGTAGGTATTACAAGTAGACATGGTACTTTCTTTGAGATGCTTGGAAACTTTTCTTTTGCAGATTATTTCAAGAAAGAAATAATTCCTTGGGCTTGGGAATTTATCACAGAAGTGTTGGAACTTCCTAAAGATAGATTATATGTAACTATATATTTAGATGATGATGAAGCATATGAATATTGGACTACACTTACAGATGTGGATAAAACTCATATATTTAGATTAGGCAAAGAAGATAATTTCTGGGAACATGGTGCAGGTCCATGCGGTCCTTGTACAGAAATTCATTTTAATAGATCAGAAGAAATACCAACTAACGCTGATGAGTTTGTTAAATTAGCAGATGAAGATAAGATAATAGAATTCTGGAACCTTGTTTTCACTCAATTTGATGGTGATGGAAAAGGAAACTATGAAAAACTTGCTAATACTAATATTGATACAGGTATGGGACTTGAAAGACTTGCAACTATAATGCAAGAGAAGAATAGTATTTTTGAAATTGATACATTAGAAAATATTTTAAGTGAAGTTGCAAAATTAGCTAATGTTAAATATGGAGAAAATCAAAAAACAGATATATCTTTAAGATTAATAACTGACCATATTAGATCGATAACTTTCATGATTTCAGATGATGTTATGCCATCTAATGAAGGTAGAGGGTATGTTTTAAGAAGACTTCTTAGAAGAGCAGCAAGACATGGGAAAACTCTAGGAATTAAAGAAGCATTCCTTTGCAATTTATGTGATACTGTTATAAGAGATTCAAGTGAAGCTTATCCAGAACTAAATAGCAAAAAAGAATATATTAAAAAAGTAATTAAAATAGAAGAAGATAAATTTAGAGAAACTTTAGATTCAGGAATGGAAATATTAAATGGATTTATAAGTGAACTAAAAGCAAAGAATGAAAAAGTTCTTAGTGGTGTAGATGGATTTAAATTATATGATACATTTGGTTTTCCAATGGAACTTACAAAAGAAATATTAGAAGATGAAGGCTTATCATTAGATGAAGATGCTTTCCACGAAGAAATGAAAGTTCAAAGAGAAAGAGCTAGAAGTGCAAGAAAAGTTTCTAATTACATGGGAACTGATGTTAAAACATTAGATATTATACCAGGAGAAATCGAAACTGTTTTTGATGGATATGACAATGATACTTTAAATGCAGAAGTTAAAGTGTTAATTGAAGGTGAAGACTTTACAGATGCTATAACAGAAGGAAATAAAGCTATTATAGTTACTGATGTTACTCCTTTATATGCTGAAATGGGTGGTCAAATAGGAGATACAGGTGTAATATTCAATGATAGTTTCAAGGCTAATGTGCTTGATACTAAAAAGAACATAGGTGGAAAAATAGTTCATTTTGTTGAAGTTGTATCAGGAGAACTTAAAGTAGGAGATACAGTTACTATTGAGGTGGATAAAGTTAGACGTGAAAACATTAAGAAAAATCATACTGCAACTCACCTTTTAGATAAAGCTTTAACTGAGGTTCTTGGATCACATGTTCATCAAGCTGGATCTTATGTAAGTAATGATAGACTTAGATTTGACTTTTCTCACTTTGAAGCTATGACGGAGGAAGAAATAAGTAGGGTTGAAGATTTAGTAAATCAAGCAATTACAAGTGTTACACCAGTTGTTACAGAAGTTATGGATCTTCAAGAAGCAAAAAATAGTGGAGCTATAGGTATATTTGATGATAAATATGCTGATAAAGTTAGAGTTGTAAGTGCAGGGGAATACTCTAAAGAATTATGTGGTGGAACACATATAGATAACACAGGAAAGATTGGTTTATTCAAAATTATATCTGAAAGTGGTATTGCTGCAGGAACAAGAAGAATTGAAGCTGTAATAGGAAAAGAAGCTTATAAGATAGTAAATGAAAAGAAAGATTTATTAAAAGAAATTTCAACTAAGCTTAAATGCTCAGAAAAAGAATTATTAGCTAAACTTGATCAACAAGTTAAGGAGCTTAAGGAAAAAGATAAAGAAATAACAGCTCTAAAATCTAAATTCGCATCAATGGGAATAGATGATATAGTATCTTCTTCAAGAAACGTTAAGGATATAAATGTAATTTCTTATGAATTAAAAGACGTTGATAGTGATACTTTAAGAGATGTATGCGAAAAAGTAAGAGATAAAGCTCCAAATAGCATAGTTTTACTTATGAGTGCAAATGCTGGAAAAGTTATTATTTGTGCTATGGCAACTAAAGATGCAGTAGCTAAAGGTGCTCATTGCGGAAAGTTAATAAAAGAAATATCTTCTATGCTTGGCGGCGGAGGCGGCGGAAGACCAGACATGGCTCAAGCAGGTGGAAAGATGCCAGAAAAGATACAAGAGGCGATTGAAGAATCATATAAAATAGTGGAAACTTTAGCAAAGTAGTATACTTTTTATAAAAAATAGGTTATAATCTAATTATAGTTAGTGAATAAATTTAAAAAATAAAGTTAATAATAAATATGGATATCGTTTCCTTATAAAATGATTAAGGGGGTGAGTTGCTTTAAGTAGCAATTTTATGAGTAATAATATTGAACATACAATGCAATTTGATTTAAGTAAGAATAAAGAAGCTCTTACAAAAACAATATTAACAGAGGTTTATAATTCATTACAGGAAAAAGGATATAATCCTATAAATCAATTAGTTGGATATTTGATTTCAGGAGACCCTACTTACATCACTAATTACAACGGAGCAAGAGCTTTAGTAAGAAAACTCGAGAGAGATGACATACTAGAAGAAGTTATAAAATCTTATTTAGAGATAAAGTAGAGAGTGCCCGTTTATAACGGGCACTTTTAATTTTAGTATATGAAAGAAAGCGTGATATCGAGATTTTCTTGATATTTGTTGCTTATATGTTGTGAGAGGTGCTGTGATTTGAGGATACTTGGATTAGATTTGGGTTCAAAGACTATTGGAGTGGCAGTAAGTGATCCATTAGGATTCACTGCTCAAGGCCTGACTACAGTTAGAAGAACTAATAAAGAAAAAGATATAGCGGAAATAAAAAAGTTTTGTGATGAATATGATGCAAAGGTTATTGTAATTGGATTACCCAAGAATATGAACGGAACAATAGGACCATCTGGAGAGATTGCGATGGCTTTTGGAAAGGTTATAGAAGAAGAACTTAATGTAGAAGTGAAATTCTGGGATGAACGTTTAACTACTGTTGCAGCACATAAAGCAATGCTTGAAGCTGATTTGTCAAGGAATAAGAGGAAGAAGATAGTAGATAAAGTTGCATCAACTTACATACTTCAAGGATATTTAGATATGATTTCAAGAAAATAAATATCTGATGGAATAGGAAATTTTGAGGAGTATATGTATAAGATTAATTTCTTATACAATATGCTTTTATTAATAAATATATATTGCAAAAATAATCCTTATCATAATTCTAAAAATATCGCAAGAATTTTAATCGCGATTGTGAATTGTGAAATGTGCATTGTGAATTGCAACATAAATAAAAATAAAATACAGAAGGGATACATTTATGGATAAGGAAGCAAAATATGTATATATACCTGATCAAGAAGGAAATGACGTTAAGTTTGAGGTTGTTATATACTTTGAAATAGAAAAATTAAAAGGCCAATATATTATTGCAACTCCTGCATTTGAAGAAACTGATGAAGCTTATGCTTTTAAGATATTCAAAGATGAGGATGGAAGCGATATATTTATAGCTTTAGAAGATGACGATGAAGAATTCGAAATGGTATTAGAAACTTATGAAACTCTTATGAATGAAGATGGCTTAATTGAGGAATAGTATACAATCTAGTAATATGATATTTTCTTTAATGTTTATTTAGAGAAAAATCAATTCATTTAATATGAAAAGTGAGGTGTCATGTATGGATGCATCAAATTTAATTGATATGAATGCCTTGAAGGAAGACTTGAAAAAAAAGGGTTATAAATTAACACCACAAAGAAGATCAATTGTTGATACTATTATTGAAAATGAAGGTCAACATTTAACAGCGGAAGAAATATATGATAGTGTAAAAAAAAGTTGTCCGGAAATTGGATTAGCAACAGTATATAGAACTATTCTTTTGCTAGAAGAATTAGGAGTAATATCAAGATTAGATCTAAATGATGGATGTAGTAGATATGAAATAGTGCATTCAAATGAAACGCACAGACATCATCATCTTATTTGTAATATCTGTCATAAGGTTTTGGAAGTTCAGGATGATTTATTAGAGGATTTAGAATCTGGAATTGAAAAGCAATATAAGTTTAAGATTTTAGACCATAGTTTAAAATTTTTTGGCGTATGTGATGAATGCCAAAAGAAGCTAAGTGATGAATAAAAGGACTTTTAATAGAAAATTAAAAATAAAATAAAGTCAAAAGTGTGCCAGATATTTTGCCGTGAATGAAGTAAGGATATGTATTTTACGGTTTATATATTTACTAAGAAAATGCATTTAGTGCCATGCTTAAAAGGGCATGGTATCAAATGGTAATTGTTATTAAGGTATATGTATTTAAAGTGAATTAATATGGCTAAACCTTATATGCTAAATAAAGCAATGTAGGCTTATAGATTGGAATGTAGATTAAGGTCGCCTATATTAATGTGAAATATATTGTCACATAGGACTTGTTATTTTTTAATGCTAAAGAAAGAACCTTTGTTTATAAATATAATATTAAGAAGAAGGAGGGGAAGTATGAAAAATGAAAGAGCGAAGATAAAGATAATTCCTCTTGGTGGTATAAACGAAATCGGAAAAAATATAACAGCTATAGAATATAAAGAAGATATTATTATTATAGACTGTGGACTAAAATTTCCGGATGATGATATGTTTGGAATAGATATTGTAATACCAGATGTTTCATATCTAATCAAAAATTCAGAGAAAATCAAGGGGATATTTTTAACTCACGGACATGAAGACCATATAGGAGCGTTGCCGTATGTGCTTAGACAACTAAATGTTCCTGTTTATGGCACTAAGCTTACTCTTGGAATAGTTGAAACAAAACTAAAAGAACACGGTTTGTTAGCTTCAACAGAGTTAGTAAGAGTAAAGCCAAAGGATATAATTAAACTTGATAGTGTTTCAGTTGAATTTATAAAGACTAATCACTCAATTGCAGATTCAGTTGCAATTGCAGTTCATACACCACTTGGGGTAGTACTTCATACAGGAGATTTTAAGATTGATTACACACCAATTGATGGAGAAATGATGGATTTTGGAAGATTAGCTGAACTTGGAAGAAAGGGAGTTTTAGTATTAATGGCGGATTCAACAAATGTTGAAAGACCAGGATATACTATGACAGAAAAGGTTGTTGGCGAAACTTTCCTAAGACTTTTTGGTAAGGCTAAGGGTAGGTTAATAGTTGCAACATTTGCATCTAATGTTCACAGAATTCAGCAAATAATTACAGCTGCTGAAGCTTATGAAAAGAAGGTAGCAGTTTCAGGAAGAAGTATGGAGAATATTGTTCAAGTTGCAATAGAACTTGGATATCTCACAGTTGGAAAAGATGTACTTGTTCCAGTGGATCAAATTTCAAAATATCCAAACGAAAAAATTGTTGTAATAACAACTGGAAGCCAGGGGGAACCAATGTCTGCTCTTGCAAGAATGGCAGCATCGGAGCATAGAAAAATTAATGTAATTCCAGGCGATACAGTAATTATTTCAGCAACACCTATACCAGGTAATGAAAAATTTGTTTCAAAAGTTATAAATCAACTATTTAAAAAGGGTGCTCAAGTTATATATGATTCTCAGGAAAAGATTCACGTTTCAGGTCATGCATGTCAAGAAGAACTTAAACTAATGCAGGCTTTAGTTAAACCAAAATTCTTTGTGCCAGTTCATGGTGAATATAGACATTTAAAGAAGCATGGTGAATTAGCTATGGAAGTTGGACTTTCAGAAAAGAATTTATTAATACCTGAGAATGGTGATGTTATCGAAGTAGCAAGAAATTATATTAAAAAGAATGGTACTGTTGTTTCAGGGCAAGTGTTTGTTGATGGTCTCGGTGTTGGAGATGTCGGAAATATTGTCTTAAGAGATAGAAAACATCTTTCACAAGATGGTATATTAACAATAGTAGTTACAATAGAGAAACAAACTGGAAGGGTTGTATCCGGTCCAGATATAATTTCAAGGGGATTCGTCTATGTTAGAGAATCTGAAGGTCTTATGGATGAAGCAAGAGAAATTGTTAAATCTGTATTAAAGACTTGTGAAGAAAAACAGATTACTGACTGGGCTACATTAAAATCTAAGATGAGGGATCAACTTAGAGAGTATCTTTACGAAAAGACTAAGAGAAAACCTATGATATTGCCAATAATTATGGAGTTTTAGAAGTTTTTGGAAGTGTGAAAGAAAATAGTGATTCTAAAACTGCAAAGAATATATTTTGTTATTGATAATTAAATTATGAATTAACTAAATATTAAATTGTTAAATATATATTCTTTGGAATAGGGTTGACTTTTTTTGATGAAAAGAGTAGAATTTATAATAGTTGTGTAGGAATTGGATACTTTAAGTATCCAATTTTCTTTTGGAGAAAAACAGTTATAGGTTTACATTTATATGTGAATAATTTTAATCGCAATTTATTTATAATAATAGTAATAATATGTTAACAGTATGAAGTTATTTACAGTGTATACTTAAATTTTAACTAATTTATATGCAAACTAAAGAGAAACTATAAAAGAAAAATTCGCAGCTTGCTTGCTGTTTGGAGGAATAATAATGGAATTAATTAAAAGAGAAGATATAAGAAATATTGCTATAATTGCCCACGTTGACCACGGTAAGACAACTTTAGTAGATGCTTTGTTAAAACAAAGCCATACATTTAGAGCTAATGAAAAAGTAGAAGAAAGAGTAATGGATTCTAATGACTTAGAAAAAGAAAGAGGAATTACAATTCTTTCAAAGAATACTGCAGTAATTTATAATGACATAAAAATAAATATAGTAGATACACCAGGGCATGCTGATTTCGGTGGAGAAGTTGAACGTGTACTTAAGATGGTTGATTCAGTTTTGCTTGTTGTTGACTCTTATGAAGGACCAATGCCACAAACTAAATTCGTTTTAAAGAAATCATTAGAATTAGGTTTAAAGCCAATAGTTATAATCAACAAAATAGATAAACCAAATGCTAGACCAACAGACGTTATTGATGAAGTATTTGATCTATTCGTAGAACTCGGAGCTAATGATGAACAATTAGATTTCCAAATTATTTACGCGTCAGCTAGAGAAGGATTTGCAAGATATAATGTAGATGATCAAAATAACGATATGACTCCTATATTTGATACAATATTAAAATATGTTGCACCACCAGAAGGATATATTGATGAACCACTTCAAATGCTTGTTAGTACACTAGATACAAATGCATTTGTTGGGAAAATTGCAATTGGTAAGATACATCGAGGTACAGTAAAGAGAAATCAAACAGTTGCTTTATTGAAGAATGATGGATCAAGCGCTAATTACAAAATAACTAGTATATTCACATACAAAGGATTAAAGAGAGAAGAAGCAGAAGAAGCTTCAATGGGAGATATAGTTGCAGTAAGTGGTGTTATTGATGCTAATATAGGTGATACTATAGCAGATTCATCATCGCCAGAAGCATTACCATTCCTTGAAATAGATGAACCAACATTAAATATGAACTTCATGGTTAATGATTCACCATTTGCAGGTCAAGAAGGTGAATTCGTAACATCAAGACATTTAAGAGATAGATTAATGAAAGAACTTGAAACAAATGTAAGTTTAAGAGTAAAAGAACTTACTCCAGATTGTTTTGAAGTTTCAGGAAGAGGAGAACTTCACCTTTCAGTTCTTATTGAAACAATGAGAAGAGAAGGATATGAATTCCAAGTTTCAAAGGCAAATGTTATATTTAGGGAAGTAGATGGCCACAAGGAAGAACCAATTGAGTACTTAACAATTGATGTTCCAGAAGAATTTATGGGACCTGTTATGGAAAAGCTTGGACCAAGAAAAGCAGAAATGGTTAATATGACATCTGCAGTAAATGGATATACAAGATTAGAATTCACAGTTCCAGCTAGAGGACTTATTGGATTTAGAAGTGAATTAATGACTGATACAAAAGGTAATGGAATTATGAATCACGTATTCCATTCTTATGAAAAATACAAAGGTGATATTCCAGGAAGAAGCAGAGGATCAATAGTTTCATTTGAAGCAGGAGATTCAATAGCATATGGATTATATAGTGCTCAAGAAAGAGGGCAATTATTCATAGGTGCTGGTGTTCCTGTATACGGTGGTATGATTGTTGGGGTTTCTGCAAGAGCAGAGGATCTTGAAATTAATGTATGTAAAATGAAGAAACTTACTAATACAAGATCATCAGGTGCTGATGATGCATTAAAATTAACTCCACCAGTTGAAATGTCTCTTGAACAATGTTTAGAATTTATAAATGCTGATGAATTGGTAGAAGTTACACCAAAGAATATAAGAATGAGAAAAAGAGTATTGGATAGTGCTGAAAGAAGAAGAATGATTAGCAGAAACAAAAAATAATTTGCTGAAAATACTTTAACTATTAAATAAAATAAATATAATTAAAGTAAATGGTCTTTATTTGGCTATTTACTTTTAATTATATCTAGGAGAAAGTAGAAAAAGTTTATGAATAAATATAAATCTTTTAGAAAGCTAATACTGTTAATTATATTATTTTTATTTGTAATAACTCTGACGTTTGTAATATCTTATAGTAGTACCATAAGAAAACCATTAAAGTCGACTGAAGACTCAATTATAATTGAAGTCAAACAAGGCGAAGGTTTTTATGATATATTGGATAAGTTAGACAAAGAAAATAAATTGACCAATAAACTTCTTATTAAAGTAAATCTGGCTATAGATAAGAGAAAAGTAAATTTAACAGAAGGTATATATGAAATAAATACAAATTCATCCTTAGAAGAACTGATAAAATCTTTAGAAAATAAGGATGGGGATAAGGATTTGGTTAAATTAACTATACCAGAAGGTTATTCTATAGAAGATATTGCTAAAAGCGTAGAAGATAAAGGTATTTGTTCTAAAGACGAATTTATTAAAGACGTTAAAGATTATAAATTGCCTAGTTTCGTGAAAAATAATAATAAGAAGAGATATAATTTGGAAGGATATTTGTATCCTGATACATATTTAATAGAAAAAGGGTCAAATGCAAATGATGTAATTAAATCTATGTTAGATAGATTTGAAGATGTGCTGAAGCAGGCAGAAGATGAGACTAAAGTTGAAATAAGTGATGAAGATGTTGAAAAAATAGTTACTATAGCTTCCATGATAGAAAGAGAAGCAAGAGCGCCTGGTGATAGGCCATTAATATCATCAGTTATTTACAACAGATTAGAGAAAGATATGAAACTTCAAATAGACGCAGCCGTAATTTATGCATTAGGATATCATGTTGATGTAGTATTAAACAAGCATCTAGAAGTAGATTCTCCATATAATGTGTATAAGTATAAAGGCCTGCCAGTTGGTCCTATAGCAAATCCAGGTTTAGACTGCATTAAGGCAGCATTGCTTCCTGAAAAGACAGATTATTTATATTATATTATGAAAGATGATGGATCACATTATTTTACCAATAACTATGAAGATTTTTTAAATAAGAAAAAAGAGTTGGGATACTAACTGTAATGCACACAATGCACAATCGATAGTTGTGAATTGATAATTTAAGTTCTAAAGTATAATATAGAGACTTAATTTTGGATATGTATAGATTTCCAAAACAAGAACTTGACATATACCCAGTCTAACTCAAGTAAATTGAAAAACTAATCAAATGCATAAGTAAAATTCTTAAATTGCTTATCTATAGATAAACAACTTAAGAATTAGATATAAATTATAAATCAAGTTATTGATTTGTTTATCTATAATACAGATTTATGGAGGAAATTCATGAGCGAAATCACATATGACTATATGGAAGAATATATTAGAAGTTTAATTCCTGAGAGAGAAGGGACATTAAAGGAAATAGAAGCTTTTGCAAGAGCAAATGGGGTGCCTATTGTTCAAAAAGAAACAGGTGTATTTCTTGAATTCATGACTAGTATGAAGAAACCAAAAAGAATATTAGAACTTGGAACAGCAATAGGGTTTTCATCAATACTAATGTATCAAGCTGCGGGGACAGAACCAGAAATTGTTACAATAGAACGTGATGAAAAAATGATTGAACTTGCAAACATTAATTTAAAGAAATTTAATTTAGACCATAAGATCAAAATTGAAGAGGGCGATTGTTTAGAGATTTTAGAAAAATTAAATGAGCCTTTTGATTTGATTTTTATGGATGCAGGCAAAGGACATTACAACCACTTTTTGCCACACTGTTTGAGACTACTTAATCCAGATGGAGTAATAGTTGCTGATAATGTTTTATTTAGAGGTATGGTGGCATCACAAGAATTAGTTAAAAGAAGAAAAATTACAATAGTAAAGAGAATGAGGACTTATTTGGAATTAGTTACTCAAGATGAAAACTTAATTACATCTGTTATACCAATGGGAGATGGAATTGCAGTTACAAAGAGGAGGTAAATTAAAATGATAAGACCAGAAATTTTAGCACCAGCAGGAAATTTAGATAAACTTAAAATAGCAATAGATTTTGGTGCAGACGCTGTATATCTTGGCGGAAGCAAATTAAATCTAAGAGCATTTGCAGATAATTTTACTAATGAACAATTAAAGGAAGGCGTGGAATACGCTCATGATAGAAATCGAAAAGTTTATGTAACTATGAACGTTTTCCCTCATAATGCAGATTTAGGCGGAGTAGAAGATTATATAAAGGAATTATATGAAACAGGTGTTGATGCAATAATAGCATCAGATCCAGCAATAATTTCAGCGGCTAGAGAAGTTGCACCAAATTTAGAGATTCACTTAAGCACTCAAGCTAATAATGTTAACTGGAGAGCAGCTAAGTTTTGGTATGAACAAGGTGTTAAGAGAATAGTAATGGCTAGAGAGCTTAGCTTAACTGAGATAAAAGAAATGAGAGATAACTTACCAGAGGAATGTGAGATCGAAGCATTTGTGCATGGTTCAATGTGTATAAGTTACTCAGGAAGATGTTTAATTTCTAATTATATGGTTGGGAGAGACGCTAATAGAGGGGCTTGTGCGCAAGCATGTAGATTTAAATATCATTTGGTAGAAGAAAAGAGACCAAATGAATTTTATCCAGTAGTTGAAGATGAGAATGGAACATACATAATGAATTCAAAAGACTTATGTATGATTCAACATATAGACGATGTTATAAAGGCTGGAGTATACTCTCTAAAAATCGAAGGACGAATGAAGAGTTTATATTACGTTGCAGCAGTAGTTAAATCATATAGGCAGGCAGTGGATGCATATATGAAAGATCCTGATAATTATAAATTCGATCCAAAGTGGATGGAAAATTTAAATAAAGTAAGTCACAGAGTATATCATACAGGTTTTTACTATGGCCAGAGTGGAGAGCAAGTATACGAAGATTCAGCGTATATAAGGCATGCAGATATAATAGGAATAGTAAGAGCATACGATGAAGAAACAAAAATAGCAACTATTGAACAAAAAAATAAAGTATTAAATGGTGATACAGTAGAAGTTTTAAGACCAGAAGGAGATAATTTCGAAGTTGTTCTTGATGATATGACAGAAGAAAACGGAACTCCAATAGAGTCGGCAAATAGAGCGAAAATGATATACAAAGTAAGAGTAGATATTCCTCTAAAAGAAAAAGATTTAATAGTTAAAGACAAAGAATAGTTTATTTAATGGGAGCTTGCTCAACTTTGACTTGTACGAATGAATAATTCGGAGCAAGCTAAAGTTGTTGCAAGCTTTTATTTTTAGCGCTTTCAGCGATATTTTCATAGCTTTTCGGAACAAAATATTTATGATTTCGGTAAGTTACCACATAAATTTAGCTTTAGAGCTGGATATCTATAAATATATAAGTCCAGATATTTTGAATAAAACACCTTATTTAAGGCTAGAATCTAAGCTAGAGAGGGAGGTGTTTTTCATTTTTACTGGAAAATTTGATAGAAATAAGAGATTGATTCAGATTCTAGCTATGCTTATGACTGTAATTGTTATGTTAACAGCGCGTTTAACAATATTGCAAATATATCCATCTGAAAGAGTTGTGAGTTCTTATCAAAATCACCAAGAAGAAAATATTAGCAATATGAATTATATGATTTTAGACACTAATGGGAAAGATTTAATGAAGTATAACAAAAAATACGTACTTGTCATTGATACAAGACCATTCAGTTTAAATAACTATGAAGAAACACTTGAGGATTTAATGGCGTTTAATTTCATAATGAAATCTGAAAATCCTGATTTTAGTTATTCAGATATAATGAAACAAAGTGGGAAATTATATTTTAACATATCAGAGGATACATATAATAAAATTAATAACCTAAAAAATATAAAAGGAATATATACTTATATTTCTGATGAAGTAGATACTAAAAAAGCGTGGAGTGTCAGCAGTATGTTATCTAAAATATTAGATGAGGAACATGAAGCAGGAACTCTTGAAGGTGATATGTATGATTATCTAAAAGATAATGAAAAACCTAAAAGTGAATTTTATTTAGATAATAAAGCTGTTTATGCGAAACAATCAGTAAGTATAAGTGATGATAATAAAAATTTAAAATTAACTCTTGATAGTGATATTGAAAATAAAATAAGAGATATTTTGGATAAAGAGGAATATTCATATTTAAGCAATGTAGGGGTTACTATAATGGAAAGTGATACAGGTAAAATTAGGGCAATGGTTCAAAAGGACGAAAGCGCTGCTAATGTAAATTTAGGTATACAGCAGATTGGATATGAACCTGGATCTATTTACAAAGTGATAACACTCGGAGCAGCTTTAGATATGGGGCTTATAAATATAAATGATACTTTTGTTGGAGCAGGTAAGATAGATAGAAAAGTATATGGTAAATTATCAGTTGAGCAGGCCTTTGAAAAGTCTTCTAATGATGTATTTGCTGATATAGGAGCAAAAGTTGGCTATGATAAATTAATGGATTACTCACAGAAATTAGGATTATACGATAGAGTACTAAATTTAAATAGTGGAATTGTAAAAGAGGCACAAGGGGTGAAACCAGAAGAGGAGTCCGGAATAAACAATATATCTATAGGACAATGCATGAATGTAACTCCAATTCAAATGCTGGGAGCTATAAATTCTATAACTAATAATGGGGTTTATGAAAAACCATACTTAGTCGAAGGTATTTTGGATAAAGATGATAATTTAATAAAAGAGTTTAAAACTGATAAAAAGAGAGTATTTAGTGAAACAACAGCAAAAATAGTTAAGAATGAAATGAAGCAGGTTGTTTTGAAAGGAACAGGAATAAAAGCGTATGAATCAGATCTTGATATAGGTGGTAAAACTGGTTCGGCGACAGGTAGTGAAGGTAAAACTCATGGATGGTTTGCTGGATATTTTAGTGCAGGAGGAAAAAACTATACTATGGTAGTATTTACTCCAGACATACAGATGGATAAGGATGCTAATAATGAAGATCTTGGTGGTGGCGATACTGCAGCACCAATATTTAAAGATATAGTTAAAACTTTAAATGCGAAGTAGTGAAATTTAATCACTGCTATATTATATATAGTGAGATAATAAATTTACATTTAGAATTCTAGTGAACTAAGTGGTAAATTAAGCTTGTGATATAGAAATTTAATTGCAATATAAGTGTTCTAAAAAAATTAATTAATAAGAACATATATTGGAATATCGGTCGCTACAAACCAAATAACTTTATTAAGAGTGAATTATATCATTTAGAACCTATATAGTAAAATATAAATATAAAAAATAAAAATGTATAAGCAACTTTTTTGGTACTCCAACATATTATAATATCAAGCACTGCTATGGAGGAAAAAGGTGTTTATATTAAATAGCTTTATAGACCTAATATTAAATTCACTATTCTTAACTGGATATGTGACAAACAATAATACATTTCCACTACCTTTAGATGAAACAGAAGAACAAATGTATTTGAAAAAATTTAAAGAAGGAGATAAAAATGCCAAAAGTATTTTAATTGAAAGAAACTTAAGATTAGTAGCTCATATAGTAAAAAAATATTCGTTTCCTAATAAGGATGTAGATGAATTAATTTCAATTGGTACTGTTGGATTAATAAAAGCGATTGATTCTTTCGATGCAGGTAAGGGTACTAGACTTGCAACTTATGCTTCTAGATGTATAGAAAATGAGATTCTAATGCTGTTTAGAAATAGTAAAAAGCAAAAAAGTGAAGTTTATCTCCAAGATCCAATCGGAGTCGATAAAGAAGGAAATGAATTTTGTCTTATGGATATACTAAGCAGTGAAAAAGATAGCGTCTTAGAAAAAGTTGAAAGCAATTTACAAGTTAGAGCTCTATATAAAAAGTTGATTGAGTCATTAACCAAAAGAGAAAGTGCTATTATAATAATGAGATATGGATTAATTGATGGAAAATGCAAAACACAAAGAGAAATAGCAGTAAATTTAGGAATATCACGATCATATGTATCGAGAATAGAAAAAAAAGCTTTAAAAAAATTAAAAAAAGAGTTATTTACTAAAAATTAATTTAGTGTATAGAGAATTATAAATCTTTATCACTATAAAGCGATGCGCTGCTATTTAGTATATAATATGTACTTAATAATATCCATTTTCATTCATATTAGTGTAATGTTAAAAGAAGTTGGAAGGATAAATATTCTATATTTATATAAAGAATATTGACATACTTTAAACAAGGGTGCTATTTTTAATATAGCACCTTATTTTTTATAAGATATACTTTTTAAAATTATGGATAGAGGAGAAAACTTATGGCTAAAATAGACAACTTATTAGATAGAATTGATCTAACTAGCGCATCAGATATTCACTTAACTTCAGAATTGCCACCAATGGTAAGAGTAGACGGTGATTTGGTTATCGCAGATGAAAATGCAGTACCACACGAAGTTGTTGGAGAATATATTAGAGATCTAATGCCAAGTAAATATGAAGAGTTTTTAGAAAATGGAGAAATAGATTTTAAATATAATAAGCCTGGTTTAGGGAACTTCAGGGTTAATGCATTTAAATGCAAAGGTAATTATGCTATATGTATGAGAGTTATAAAGGAAGCTATACCAAAGCTTAGGGATATATCAGATGCACCAGTTTTAAAGGATTTCACTGAATTACAAGATGGATTGGTTCTTGTTACTGGACCAACAGGATCAGGAAAAAGTACAACACTTGCGGCTATGGTAAATGAAATAAATATGACTAAAGAAAAGCATATAATTACATTAGAAGAACCAATAGAATATATCTATGAAACGAAGAAATCAATGGTAAATCAAAGGGAAGTTGGACAAGATACAAAAAGCTATGCAATGGGACTTAGAGCAGCATTAAGACAAGATCCAGATGTTATACTGCTTGGAGAGATGAGAGATCCTGAGACAATTGAAATAGCTTTAAGAGCTGCGCAAACAGGACATTTGGTTTTTTCTACTTTGCATAATATGGGAGCAGCAAATAGTATATATAGAATTATAAATTCTTTTGAATCTGGCCATCAAAATGAAGTGAAAATTCAACTATCATCATTGCTTAGGGGAGTTGTTTCGCAAGTATTATTGCCAAATGCTTCAGGAAAGGGTAGAACTGCTGCAATGGAAATTATGGTATGTACCTCTAGTATAAAAAATCTTATAAGAGAAGGAAATTTTGAGCAGATTAACAGCTTTATTCAAATGGGCTCTAAATTTGGAATGCAGACTATTGAGATGGATTTGAAAAGATTAGTAAGTAATAATACTATATCGAGGGAAGAATATGAAAAATGGATACGAAATAATAAATAAAAAATAATAATTGCATAAATAAAAAAAGGAATTTGAGTAAATGTGTTGAATATATTGCAATTAGTAGATTTTTTTCTGCAGAGAAGGGAAAGATTTAATCATGCAACAAGAGATAATTACGTCCTTAGATTTTGGTACTCAAAAATTATCTGCTACTGTAGCGATTAGAGAGAAAGACGAACTTAAAATTTTAGGAGTTCAATCATGCAAATCAGCAGGTATAGAGAAAGGTTTGTTATTAGATATTGATAAATGCAGGGATGTTGCAGTAAGCTTATTAAAGGATTTAGAAAAAAAGACGACAGTAAAAAGTGAAAGAATATCCATTGGAATTTCTTCTAATAAAGTAAGAATTACTGAAGTATCAACTGTAGTTAATATTCAAGAAAAAGTTACAAGTGCGGATATAAGAAAAGCGCTGAAAAATGCACAAAGAGATTTTATTTTAAGTGACGATGAATGTATAGTAGATGTGCTTATCAATTTTTATATATTAGATAACAAAGTAATACGTAAAGATATATTAAATTGGAAAGGAAGTAAACTTGAAATAAATCTTACATTAGTAATAGCAGCTAAAAGTGAAATAGAAAAATATTATGAACTTTTTAGAAAAACAGGGTATAATATTGGGTCTATAAAATTGAATATATTAGTAGGAAAGCAAGTGTTCTTGAATGAAAAAAATTCTATGGAAAGTATAGTGATTGCAGACATTGGAGCTGGGACTACTGATATAGCATTATTTACGGATGGAATTCCTAAAAGTATAAATTCTATTCCAATAGGTGGAAGAAATATAACTAAGGATTTAGCAATTTGTGGGAAGTTTTCGTTTTTAAAAGCAGATAATATGAAAAAGATTTACTCTAGCAATTATAAAGCTTTATATCTAGATAATTCGCTTGAAGAGGAAATTGAGGTGGGAACTACCAAAGTTTCCAGGAAATTATTCTATGAAGTGGTAAATGCTAGAATTGAAGAAATATTAAGCCATATCAATATAAAATTAAAAAATACTGGTCATTATGATAGAATTTGTAGTATAATTCTATATGGAGATGGAGTTAATTATTTTGAAGATATAGATGAAATCGTTCGTAAAATTTTCAAAATAAAAACTAAAGTTATAAGAAAAAATGATCTGGGAATAAAAAATTCAGAAAATATAACTTCTATGGCTATTGCTAAAGAAGTATATGATAGATTAAATTTATTAGAGGATGATAATATAATTCTAACTAATAAACATAATGATAATAAAGTAATTAATGAAAAAGAACATTTACACAATAATGAAGGTGAAAATCATATTCTAAAAAAAGTTAAAGTTTTTTTTGATAAGATTTTTTAAGGGGAGGAATTGTTTTGTTAGATTTTGAGACAGATATGCAAGAGTTAACCAATATAAAAGTTATTGGTTGCGGCGGCGGCGGAAGTAATGCCGTAAATAGAATGATAGTTGAAGGACTAAAAAATGTTGAATTTATTGCAATAAATACAGATAAGCAAGCACTTATGCTTTCTAATGCAGATCAAAAAATTCAAATAGGTGAAAAGCTAACCAAAGGACTAGGAGCTGGAGCTAATCCGGAAATAGGAAAGAAAGCAGCAGAAGAAAGCAGAGAAGAAATAACAGCTTCTATAAAGGGAGCAAATATGGTGTTTATTACTGCTGGTATGGGCGGCGGAACAGGAACAGGTGCTGCACCAATAGTAGCGGAAATTGCTAAATCTATGGAGATTTTAACTGTAGGAGTAGTAACTAAACCTTTCCCTTTTGAAGGTAAAAGAAGAATGAGACATGCTGAAATGGGTATAGCAACATTAAAAGAAAAAGTTGACACATTAGTTATAATCCCTAATGAAAGACTACTTAATATGGCTGATAAGAAAACAACGTTGTTGGATTCATTTAAGTTAGCTGATGAAGTTTTAAGACAAGGTGTTCAAGCTATTTCAGACTTAATCACAATAACAGGTGTAATTAATGCTGACTTTGCAGATATAAAAGCAGTAATGCTTAATAAAGGACTAGCTCATATGGGAGTTGGTTTCGGTAAAGGTGATACTAGGACACAAGATGCTGTTAAACAAGCAATTTCATCTCCACTTTTAGAAACATCAATAGATGGAGCTACAGATGTTATTATAAACTTCACTGGAGGAGCAGACCTTGGAGCATTAGAAGTATATGATGCTGCGGATGTTGTTCGTGAGGCTGTAGATCCAGATGCTAATATAATCGTAGGAGCTGTTATAGATGAAACTCTTAATGAAGAAATTAGAATTACTGTTATAGCAACTGGATTTGAAAGTGAAAATAACAGATTATCATTAGGTTCTATAGTAGAAGAACCTAAAAAAGTTCAACCTCAAGTTAAGGAAGTCGCAAAAGAACAGCAAGAAGTTGCAGTAGATGCAAAAGAACCAGAAATGACTTCTAACAATTATGAGCCAGATGATTTAGATATACCTGTTTTCTTAAGAAGACAAAAGAGACATTAATAACGGAATTTATAATATTAAGAAATAAAGTTAAATAGAATGAAAATTTGTTTTAGGGATCAAAAAACTATTAAATAGTTTTTTGACCTTTGATATACAAGTTTTCATTCTATTTTTTTATTTTTTAGTATGTTGTATTTTTCTCAGAAACTTGTCATTTGTATCTTGCCACCTGTCACTAATGAAGATATTATCTTTAAATTATGATTAACATAATTTGTAATTCATTTATTTATCTATGGATAAACAACTTAAGAATTTTATTTACACTTTTCAATAAATACCATACTAGAAAGTAGAAACATTTTTATGCAGCAGGCATTGAAAATGAGCTGTTAAAAGCTCTTAATTGTGGGTTGTTCAACTAATGCTTGTCACAATGAAATTGGGAGCAAGCATTAGTGGTGCAACCTGCAATTTAGCACTTTCAGTGAAATTTTCATAGTCCTGTGAAATAACAATGTTTCTACTTTCGGTGGATTAGTGCATAAGTCTACGTTATATATTGTTTATCTATAAATTTAAATTACATAATTAAATTTAGAATAGAATGACTTAAAATTTATTCCACTTATTTTTAGCAAATTTATATAAGATAAAAGAATTTATTTTTACATATTAAGTTAGTTTTAAATATAAAAAAGAGTACAAAAAAATATAGTGTAAATAAATGTAAAAAGTTCAATTAAAAAAACAAAAAGATTTAATGTGATTGTGACAAATTTTTATGAGAAAGAAGTATATAATAAAATCCAGACAGACTGGAGGCGTTGAGATGGAAATTTATGTTGATACCTTGGTTTTGGAAAATTGCATAGTAAATTTCTTTTTGTTAACAGTAACTATGAAATGCATAAAGCATAAATGTAAGGTGATTGCGCTCTTAAGCTCCAGTTTATTGGGTGGAATTTATACATTGGTTTTAGTTATTCCACAGTTAAACATATTCTCTTGTTTACCTATTGAATTAATTGTTGCTTTCATAATGCTTAGAATAGTGTATGGAAAAACAAACATTCTTAATATGATCAAGATTCTTATTATATTTCTAATGATGACATTTACTTTAAGTGGAGTATGTTTTCTATTTTCACTAAAGCAAAATTTATATTTATTAGGAACTACATTCAAAATAGAGAAGTATTCAATTAAGTATATTATGCTAGGAGTAATGATTATGTATATAATTTTTAGCAGACTTGTGGAATACATTAGAGACAAGCTGTTTGTAAGAAATTTTGTTTTTGAGATTGAATTCAATATAGAAGGTAAGCAATATAGTATTAAAAGCTTTTTGGATACTGGAAATGAGCTTAGAGAGCCAATTACAAATCTTCCATGTATTTTGATTGAAGAAAACCTAATAAGTGATGTGGATTTTAATAGTATCAATACATATCATGTGCTTTACAGTTCAATAGGATATGGAGGAAGTCTTAAAGGTATAAAAGTTAACAACATAAAAATAAGCAATAATTATCATCTATATGAAGAAGTCGATGCAATAATATGTCCATGTAAAGAAAAATTAAGTAAAGAATGCGAATTTAATGCCTTATTATCAAGGGGAATAGTTTATAAGGGGGATATTTATGGAAAAGTTAGTTCTGTTTTTTAATAAATTATTATGTAAGTTCAAGTTGTTTAGAAAAAAATTATATTATGTAGGAGGAAATGATGCTCTACCACCACCATTATCAAAAGATGAAGAAGAAGATTTGGTAAATAAATTAAATGGTGGAGATGAAAATATAAGAAGTACTTTAATTGAAAGAAATTTAAGATTGGTTGTTTATATAGCAAGAAAATTTGAAAACACAGGTGTATATGTAGAAGATTTAATATCAGTTGGTACCATTGGATTAATAAAAGCAGTAAATACTTTTAATCCAGAGAAAAAGATAAAGCTTGCAACTTATGCGTCTAGATGTATAGAAAATGAAATACTTATGTATTTAAGGAGAAATAGCAAGATAAAAGCTGAAATATCATTTTATGAGCCTCTTAATATTGACTGGGATGGAAATGAGCTTCTGTTATCAGATATATTAGGAACTGAAAACGATACTGTTTATAATTTGATAGAAGATGAAGTAGATAAGCAGTTATTAGTTATGGCATTAAAGAGCTTAAATGATAGAGAAAAAGAAATAGTAAGACTTAGATTTGGTTTAAATGGAACAAGAGAAAAAACGCAAAAAGAGGTCGCGGATATGCTTGGAATCTCACAATCTTACATTTCTAGATTGGAGAAAAAAATAATTAAAAGATTGAAAAAAGAAATAAGTAGAATGATTTAGCTTGTCTTCAAGTATAAAAGTATTGCCTATCGGAGATAATGTTTAATGCAATGGATTATTACTTTCGAAGGGGTGAATACTTGTGATAATTAACAAAGTAGAAATATGTGGCGTTAATACTTCAAAACTCCCTATACTTAAAGAAAAAGAAAAGAAGCAGCTTTTTTTACAAATGCAAGCTGGAGATAAGAACGCAAGAGAAACTTTTATAAAGGGAAATTTGAGATTAGTACTTAGTGTTATTCAACGGTTTAATAATAGAGGAGAAAATATCGATGACTTATTCCAAGTGGGCTGCATAGGCTTAATGAAATCAATAGATAATTTTGATTTGTCTCAAAATGTTAAATTTTCAACTTATGCAGTTCCTATGATAATTGGGGAAATTAGAAGATACCTAAGAGATAATAATTCTATTAGGGTAAGTAGATCTTTAAGGGATATAGCTTATAAAGCTCTTATTATGAGAGAAAAATTTATAAAAGACAATAATAAAGAGCCTACTATATCGCAAATTGCAAAAGAACTTGAATTGCCAAGAGAAGAAGTTGTATTTGCGTTAGATGCAATACAAGATCCCGTATCGCTATTTGAACCGATTTATCATGATGGAGGAGATGCCATTTATGTAATGGATCAAATAAGTGATGCAAAAAATACAGATGAACATTGGCTTGAAAATATTTCAATAAAAGAAGCAATGAAAAAACTTACTGATAGAGAGAAGCTTATATTGAATTTAAGATTTTTCAATGGAAGAACTCAAATGGAAGTAGCAGATGAAATTGGAATTTCACAAGCACAAGTTTCAAGATTAGAAAAAACAGCACTAAAGCATATGAGAAAACACGTATAAGAATGAGAGTTTAATAATATTATAATGGTGGGGGATAATTATGGAACTTGAATTACATTCACTCAATGCTATGAGAAGTATGGAAGTTATAGATATATTAACAGGAACTAAAATCGGGTTTATAAAAGATTTTAAGATAGACTGCGATGAAAATAAAATAGTTGCGTTAATATTACCAGGAGAAATAAAATCATGGTTTGCAAAAGAAGATGAAAAAGAGATTTTGTGGAGCGATATAGTAAAAATAGGAACAGATGTTATATTGGTGAAGGCAAAAGATAAAGAAAAAGTAAATGCAAACAATGTATAGCCATATTTCAAAAATATAGTTATAATAAGTATAGGTTTTGATATACGAAAGCAAAGAGGTGAATGAAAGTATGAAATGTCCATTTTGCGGATTTGAAGAAAGTAAGGTTGTTGATTCAAGGTCAACAGATGACAATACAACAATTAGAAGAAGACGAGAATGTTTAAAATGTAATAAGCGTTATACTACATATGAAAAAATAGAGGATTTTCCAATCCTAGTAATTAAAAAAGATTTAACTAGAGAAAATTTCAACAAAGAAAAAATAATTAACGGATTAATTATTGCATGTCAAAAAAGACCCATATCTAGAAAGCAAATCGAAGAAATAGCATATGATATAGAAAAAACAATATCTAATAGTATGCTCACTGAAATCCCATCAAATGAAATAGGGGAAATGGTTATGGCTAGATTGAAAGAGTTAGATGAAATATCATATGTAAGATTCGCGTCAGTTTATAGACAATTTAAGGATATAGATACTTTCCTAGAAGAAATAAAAAATCTTAGAACATAATCACATAATTAAGGATGTTGAAAAGTTTTCAATGTCCTTTTTAT
Organism: Clostridium sp. YIM B02500; assembly: GCF_022324665.1. Lineage (NCBI taxonomy): Bacteria > Bacillati > Bacillota > Clostridia > Eubacteriales > Clostridiaceae > Clostridium > Clostridium sp. YIM B02500. Next base: position 43,382 of record NZ_JAKGTE010000003.1, read on the forward strand.
AATGAAAAATGTTATATATAAGTTAAACTTCAGTTAATAAAGATGCCAAGCAGCTAATAAAATGTTAATATTAAGTAAAGAATTAAAATGAATTAAATGGAACAAGCATTTTATTCTTATAAAAAGTATCTAGCTGTATATAAGAAGATTTCATGGTGGCTTTGTGACTTTTATTTTCATATACATTATTAAAAAAGTATTAATTTATTGGAGGATTAGAGTGAATACGTTAGAGTTGAAAGACTTAGAAATTAAAGATGATTTTACAATAATAAATGGTAAAAAATTTGAAATTATATTCACAAATGCAGAAAAAGGAAGAAGTTTTAATAGAAATACAGAAGAGGGAGTTAGAGAATTAAATTCATTAAAAAAAGAATTTAATGCAGATAATATAATATATATAAAGCAAATTCATAGTGATAGAATATTAAAATATGAAGGTAATGGGAAAGATATTATAGATGAAGAGGGAGATGCAATAATAACAAATGAAAAAAATGTTATTATTGGGGTTTTTACTGCTGATTGTGTACCGGTTATATTGGTAGATGAGGAAAAAGAGGTTACAGCTGCGATACACAGTGGATGGAGAGGTACCTTCGAGTCTATTACATTGAAGACAATAGATAAAATGAAAAATGAATTTGGATCTGATGTAAGAAATATTAAGGCTTATATAGGACCACATATTAGAAAATGTTGTTATGAAGTTTCAGAAGATTTAAAGCAGAAGTTTATTGAAAAGAAAGATACAATAAATGAAAAAGAGCTATTTAATGGAAATAATCTTAATCTTGAAGCGTGCATAATAGACGATCTAAGGAAATCTGGAATAAATGAGTGCAATATAAATAGCTTAGATTTGTGTACTTATTGTAGTAGTGATATTAAATTGCATTCATACAGAAAATCTCAGGGTTCCTATGGTAGAATGTTTTCTTTTATTATTTCACGTTAAGGGGGAAGATGAAATATGGCTAATGAAAAAATTTTGATTGTAGATGATGAAGAACATATAGTTGAATTATTACATTTTAATTTAGTTAATGCTGGATATGAGGTTTTAAGTGCTAATAATGGTATTGATGCAGTGAAAATAGCTAAGGCTGAGAAGCCGAGCTTGTTATTGCTTGATTTAATGCTGCCAGGTATGGATGGATTTGATGTTTGTAAAGAAATAAAGAGAGATTCTGAAATGAAAAAAACATCAATAATAATGTTAACAGCTAAAGGTGAAGAACTGGATAAGATACTTGGATTAGAACTTGGAGCTGACGATTATATAACAAAACCATTTTCGGTTAGAGAATTACTTGCCAGAGTAAAGGCAGTTTTAAGAAGAACAAGCTCGTTTAATGAGGCAGAAGATGATGTATATAATTCAGAAAACCTTAAAGTGGACTTTGAACGTCATGAAGTATATGTTAATGACAGAAAGGTTGATCTAACTTTAAAAGAATTTGAACTTTTACAAATACTAATAAAAAATAAAGGTAGAATACTAAAAAGGGAAACCCTATTAGATAAGATTTGGGGTTATGAGTATATAGGAGAAACAAGAACTGTAGATGTTCATATAAGATATCTTAGAAAGAAGATAGAGGAAGATGATAAAAATCCGAGATTTATTGAAACTATAAGAGGAGTAGGTTATAGATTTAACCCAGCTGAGTAAAAATGAAAAACAAAATATTAACTTCAGTTATTATAACTGTGCTATTTGCACTATTAATTGTAGCATCTTCTTTTATCACAATAATAAATTTAGAACAAATTAAAAATACAAAAGAACAGCTTAGAAACATAAATTTGCTAGTGTCTGAACTTAATGATGTTACTGATATTAGTAGAAATGATTATGAAGAGTTAAAAGCATTAAATAATACGAAAATAAATGGTATAGACGTACGATTTACTCTTATAGATGATAGTGGAGTTGTTTTATACGATAATGAACAAAAGAGTAGTGAAAATCATAGGGATAGAGAAGAAGTTAAAAAAGCAATGGAAACTGGTGAAGGGTATTCAAAGAGGTACAGTGAGACAATTAAGTCAGACTTAATATATTATGCTACTAGGCTTAACAATAACTTTGTAATTAGAAGTTCTGTAAGCATAAATTCTGTTACTATAATACTTAAAGAAAATATTAAATATTGTTTCGGAATATTACTTGTGGTTATGCCATTTTCTTTATTTCTATCATTAAGACTAGTTAAAAAAATTGTTGATCCAGTTAAAGAGTTAGAAAGTGTAACTTTGAAAATGACTCATGGGGACTATAAAATAAGAGCCAATATCAATACAAATGATGAACTTGGGACTTTGGGAAATAGCTTCAATAATATGGCGGAACAGTTACAAATAAAGATTCGTGAAGTTATAGATAATCAAAATAAAATAGAATCAATATTAAAAAGTATGGAAAGCGGAGTTATAGCTGTTGATAATTGCAATATGGTAATTTCAATTAATCCGTGTGCAGAATCGTTACTTGGCATTAAAAAAAATATTGTAGGCGAATGTTTATTAGACCATATAAAGGACTATGATATAATCAGATTCTTAGAACAAGATGATGTAAATGATAAAGAAATAAAAATACGTCATCCAATAGAAAGGGATTTCAAAATTAAGAAATCAGCTATGGTAGATGGAATGGAAGGCGTAGGAAAGGTTATAACTTTTCAAGACATAACCGATATAAATAGAGTAGAACTTATGAGAAGCCAGTTTGTTGCCAATGTATCTCATGAATTGAAGACGCCGTTAACATCTATAAAGGGATTTGCTGAAACTTTAAAATTTGTTAAGGATGACGAAACAAGAGAGAAATTTTTAGATATTATAGATAAAGAAGCTGAAAGATTATCAAGACTTATAAATGATATATTAGTGTTATCTAATATTGAAAGTAACTTAGCGGTTGATATGCATGAATTTGTGCCAGGGTCAGTAATTGAAGAAGTAATTAATATAATGAGAAAAACTGCTATTAATAAAAATATTAAATTAGAATTTAAAGATAATAGTAGTGAGAAGATCTTTGGAGATAGAGATAAATTCCATCAGCTAGCTTTGAATTTAATAGAAAATGCAATAAAATACTCTAAGGATGCTTCTGGAAAAGTCGAAGTGTTAAGTTATGATGAAGATAGATATTATTGTTTAAGAGTAAAGGATAATGGAATAGGAATACCTAAGGAAGATATATCAAGAATCTTCGAAAGATTTTATAGAGTTGATAAATCAAGAAAGAAAGGTGGAACAGGTCTTGGTTTAGCAATTGTAAAACATATTGTTAAAATTTTTAACGGAGAGATTTATGTTAAAAGTGAGCTTGGAGTAGGAACTTGTTTTGAAGTAAAAATTCCATATTTATAACAGATAATGCGCAAAGTGGTAGAAACTTTGCGCATTTTTTAATTATTATCAAAGGTATGTTAAATTTTCTTAACACCACTCTAATATAACTTAACAATTCTCTAATAATAGATTAACTAAATGGGTATATTATTAGATATGTAATAAGAAACAATTTAACCAACATAATTTATGTCGAATTTATTGATGGAGGGAATTTATAATGAAAAAAAGAACATTAAAGCTAATCGTAGGGGCTTTGTTAGTGACAGTTATAGGAAGTGCAATGGTTGGGTGTGGAAGCTCATCAAATAAATCAGAAACAGGTACAAAGACTGAATCAAGTGATAAAGTAAGTGGATCAATAACAATGAGTGGTTCATCTGCATTGCTTCCATTAATGGAACAAGCAATTGAAACATATAATAAGGAAAATCCGGATGCGCAAATTAGTGCTCAAGCAGGTGGATCAGGTACAGGTCTTACTCAAGTACTAGATGGATCAGTAGATATAGGAAATTCAGATATTTTTGCAGAAGAAAAATTAGATAAAGATAAAGCAAGTCAGTTAGTTGATCATAAAGTTGTAGCAGAAGGTTTTGGTGTTGCGGTAAGCAAATCACTTGGAATAGATAATTTAACATCAGCTCAAATTAAAGATATATTCTCTGGCAAGATAACTAACTGGAAAGAAGTTGGAGGACCTGATAAGCCAATATTATTAGTTCATAGAACAGCAGGTTCTGGAACAAGAGCAACATTCGAAAAGGTAATTCTTGGTGGAGATAAATCAGCAGAAAACGAATCATTAGGAGTAACTCAAGATTCAAATGGAGCAGTTTTAAGTGCAATGAAACAAAATGATGGTGCAATTAGTTATTTAGGTCTTGCATATATGAACACACAAGAAGCTAAGGATGCTATAAAAATAGTAAAACTTGACGGAGTTGCAGCTGAAAAAGCAAATATATCTGATGGATCATATAAGTTCTGGTCATGGGGACATATGTATACTAAAGGCGAAGCAACAGGAGTAGCTAAGAGTTTTATAGATTATGTTACAAATAAAGTTGATAAATCAGTTTTAGATAATTTAGGATTTGTTTCAGGAAGTGAAATGAAAGTAAAATAATTTCAATTAAGGGATGAGTAAAGATGGAAAAAAGAAGTTTTAAAGAAAGGCTTAAAAATGAGTATTTGGGCCAAGGCTTTGCAGGGCTATGTGCAATATTAATAATAGTGATAACAATATCAATCATAGTATTTATAGCTTCAAAAGGGATAAGAATATTCACAAAAGATGGATATAGTGTCACAGAATTTTTATTCACAAATAATTGGAAGCCAAACAAAGGTGGAGAGCCTTCCTTTGGAGCTCTCGCTTTCATCTTAGGGTCAACCTTAGTATCAATAGGTGCAGTAGTTATAAGTGCACCTATTGCTATTGCTTTGGCGATATTTGTGAATGTCATATCAAGCAAATTTGGGAAAAAGATAATTAAACCTTCATTAGAAGTATTAGTTGGAATACCTTCTGTTGTTTATGGTTGGGTCGGTATTTCTGTGTTAGTACCATTTATAAAAGGAAGTTTTGGAGGAATGGGATTTTCTTTAATCGCAGGGATTTTAGTTTTATCATTAATGATTTTACCAACTATAGCAACGTTATCTATAGATGCTATAAAAACAATACCTCAAGATCATATTGAGGCATCATATGGCCTTGGAGCTACAAGGTGGCAGACGATTTATAGAATAATAGTTCCAGGCGCCAAATCAGGGATATTAACAGGTGTAGTACTTGGTATTGCAAGGGCTTTTGGAGAAGCGTTAGCAGTTCAAATGGTAATTGGTAACACTGTAAAGATACCTGATAGTATCACTTCCTCAATGGCAACATTAACAAGTATAATAACAATGGATATGGCTAATACTGTCGGCGGAACGCCATGGAATGATGCATTATGGACATTAGCATTAATTTTACTTGTGATTTCTTTTATATTTATAGTTATAGTAAGAGTAATTGAGAAAAGGAGTGCGGTATAATGAATGCAAAAAAAGTAGATAAAATTGCGACAGTTATATTTTATATAATAAGTATGTTCATAGTGGTTTTACTTGGTGCATTTATTTTATATATTTTATATAAAGGTGGAAGTATGTTAAAACCGTCATTCCTTTTTGGTAATCCAAAGCTTACAGGAGCAGGAGGAGGAATAGCACCGCAATTATTTAATTCATTTTATATGCTTGTTATTTCTTTGGTTATAACAATTCCTATTGGTGTTGGAGCGGGAATTTATTTGGCAGAGTATGCTAAAGAGGGACCTATTCTTAAATTTATAAGAATGTCTCTTGAAACAATGTCTTCACTTCCATCTATTGTTATTGGTATGTTTGGATTATTGGTTTTTGTTAATATGGCAGGATGGGGATATTCAATACTTGCGGGTGCTTTATCTGTAAGTATATTAAATATACCTTCAATGACTAGAATTTCAGAAAATGCAATAAATACAGCAAGTAAAAGGGTTAAGGAAGCATCTTTGGGGCTTGGAGCAACTAGATGGCAAACATTAGCGAAGCTTACAGTTCCGACAGCTATGGGAGAGATATTAACGGGTATAATACTAGCAGCAGGAAGAATTTTTGGTGAGGCGGCAGCATTTTTATATACTGCGGGATTAAGTTCTAAAAATTTAAATTTCAATGCCATAAGTATGGCTGGGAACAGCTCAGCATTTTCACTTTTTAGACCAGCAGAAACTTTAGCTGTCCATATATGGAAGCTAAATTCAGAAGGTGCAGTGGTTGATGCTGCTCAAATAGCTAACGGAACGGCAGCTGTGCTTATAATAGCAGTTCTCTTATTCAATGTTTGTGCAAGGTTAATTGGAAATAGATTGATGAAAGCTTATAGTGGGAAGTAGGAGATAGTTATGAATATTATAGAAACAAAAGATTTATGCTTATATTATGGTGATAATCAGGCTCTTAAAGATATAAATATGTCCATAAATAAAAATGAAGTTACAGCACTCATTGGACCTTCAGGCTGCGGAAAATCAACTTTCCTAAGAACTTTAAATAGAATGAATGATTTGATTGAGATCGTAAAAATAACTGGGGAAGTGTTTTTTGAAGGTAAGGATATATATAAGGACTATGATGATATATATTTAAGAGAAAGAATCGGAATGGTATTCCAAAGACCAAATCCATTTCCAATGTCGATTTATGATAACATTGCATATGGACCTAGAATACACGGCACAAAAAATAAGAAGATCTTAGATGAAATAGTAGAAAAAAGCTTAAGAGGAGCAGCGCTTTGGGACGAGACTAAAGATAGGTTAAAATCAAGTGCGCTTGGAATGTCAGGTGGGCAGCAACAAAGATTATGTATTGCTAGAACATTGGCGGTTTCTCCAGAAGTAATTTTAATGGATGAACCAACATCTGCATTAGATCCAATATCAACTGGAAAAATGGAAGAACTTATGGATGAATTAAAGAAGAAATATACAGTTATCATTGTAACTCATAATATGCAGCAAGCAGGAAGAATAGCTGATAAAACTGCATTCTTTTTAAATGGAGAAGTTATAGAGTTCGGAAAAACGGAAGACATATTTTATAATCCAAGAGATAAGAGAACAGAAGATTATATTACAGGTAGATTTGGCTAAAAGGGGGCAATGATAATTATGACAAGGGGATCGCAGGATACAAGAGTAAAAAATATAAATAGAGAGCTGCTAAAAATGTCTAGTCTAGTTGAAAAGCAAATATATGAGAGTTTGCTAAGTTTAAAAAAATATGATCTAGAAAAGGCTGAGCAAGTTATTAAGAATGATGATATTGTTGATGATATGCAAAAAATGATAGAAGAGGAATGTATCAAATTTATAGCAACTGAACAGCCGCTTGCAACAGATTTAAGGAGAGTATTTACAGCATCTAAAATAGTGACGGATTTAGAGAGAATGGCAGACTATGCAGTAGATATATGTAAGATAACAAAGAGGATTGGTAAAAAGATAAGCTCATTTGAAAAAGGCTCAGAAGAATTATGGGAGATGGACGATAAAGTTAGAGCTATGATAAGAGCGTCTGTAGATTCATATATTAACGAAGATGAGGAAATGGCATATAAGGTTTGCGAAAAGGATGATGAAATAGATGCATTCTATAAATCTTTATTTTCCACTTTGATTAACTCAATAAAAGTAGATGAAAAGCTGCTTCAAGAAGGAACTCAATTACTATTTGCAATAAAATATCTAGAGAGAATAGGAGATCATGTAACTAATATATGTGAATGGACTATTTTTTCAAAAACAGGTTCCTATGTTGATTTAAATGAATAAGGTATAAGTATTATAAAGTGTCCTTAATTTATTGAGGACATTTTTATCATTTGGCTATGAATTTCTTGACTTAGGTATTATATTAATGTAATATGAAAAAAATAAATTGAAAGCATAAATGAAATATATCATATAATGAAATGATTCATAGTAGTTAATCGGAAATTTAATAAGAATCTAGTTAATAATTATTTTTTATTATTTAGAAAATTATAATCAAGGCAAATCTGTGGTGATTTTTAAAAGTAGCAGAAACATGTAGTATGCGATGTGGATTTTATTTATGTAACTAAGGTGTAATTAGGTGTAAACGATAAATTTAAGTATAAAGGGGCAATGGAAGAATGACAAGAGGATCACAAGATACTAAAGTAAAGAATATAAATAGGCAATTAGTGATTATGGCAGACTTAGTAGAAAAGCAGATATATGAAAGTATGCTGTGTTTAAAGAATTGTGATATAGAAGCAGCAGATGAAATTATTAAAGCTGATGATAAAGTTGATGAATTACAAAAAATAATTGAAGAACAGTGTATTAAGTTTATTGCAGCAGAGCAGCCTCTGGCAACAGATTTGAGAAGAGTGTTCACTGTTTCGAAAATAGTGACAGATTTAGAAAGAATAGCAGATTATGCAGTAGATATTTGTAAAATAACAAAAAGAATCGGCAAAAATGTGAATTCTCTTAAAAAGGTTTCAGAGGATCTATGGGATATGGAAAGAAAAGCAAGGTATATGATAAAGGCATCTATAGATTCCCACGTCAATGATGATGAAGAAATGGCATATAGAATTTGCGAAAAGGATGATGAGATAGATACTATATATAGATCGCTGTTTGCTTCTTTTATTAAAGCAATAAAAAAAGATGAAAGTTTACTTCAAGAAGGAACTCAATTGTTGTTTGTAATAAAATATTTGGAAAGAATAGGGGATCATGTGACTAATATATGTGAATGGACTGTCTTTTCAAAAACAGGAGCTTATGTTGATTTGAATGAATAGGACTATATAATGTAGGAAAATGTTCTTTGCTATTAAGAACATTTTTTGTTTTGTTAAATCATTTATACGAGAAATGAAATCTTTTGAAGCTATTTTTTTAAAAGGTATGAATAAAAAACATTATTATTTTATGAAATTATAATGAGGTTAAACATGTTTTAACAATATGAATTGTTGACTTAACTAAGGGTTTAATGTAATATAACAAAGATAAGAATGTTATAATAAGGGGTGAAAAAATGAAAAATATTATAACAAAAGTAACCTCTAATGGAATTGCAGAGGAAGTCGGGATAGAAGAAAATGATATCTTAGTATCTATAAACAATAAGGAAATAAATGATATCATAGATTATAAATTTTTATCTGCAGATGAAGAGATTGTTTTAGAGATAGAAAAACCTAGTGGTGAAATATGGGAAATTGAAATTGAAAAAGAATATGGTGAGGATATAGGGATAGAATTTGGCGGGGGAATTATGGATAAAGCAAAATCATGCAGTAACAAATGTATATTTTGTTTCATTGATCAGCTGCCTAAAGGAATGAGAGAAACATTATATTTTAAAGATGATGATTCTAGATTATCATTTTTACAAGGAAATTTCGTGACATTAACAAATATGAAAGATGAGGACATTGATAGGATAATAAAATATCATATAAGTCCAATCAATATTTCTGTACATACAACAAATCCAGAATTAAGAGTTCAGATGCTAAATAACAGATTTGCAGGTAATGTTCTTGAAAGAATGCAAAGACTAGCTGATGCAGGAATTACAATGAATGCACAAATAGTTTGTGTTCCAGGGATAAATAATGGAAATGAACTTAAAAGAACAATTGAAGATTTGTATAAACTTTATCCAGAAGTCTCAGATGTAGCAGTAGTTCCAATAGGTATTACTAAGTTTAGGCAAGGACTTAAACATGTTAATACGTATACAAAGGAACAATCTATTGAGGAAATCAATAATATTAAAGAATTGCAAGATACATATATTAAAGAAACTGGTAAGCCATTTGTGAGATTATCTGATGAATTTTATTTAGTCGCAGATAAAGAAATTCCAAATCAGGAATTTTATGATGATTATCATCAAATAGAAGATGGTATAGGAATGGTTAGGTGTTTTAGAGATGCCATAGATAGCACTTTAGATGACTTGGATTTAAATATGAAGGGAAGCTTTTCTATAGTTACAGGAGAGCTGGCGTATAATGAATTGCTTGAAGCCAGCAATAAAATTAAATGTAAAAATCCTAAGATACAGCTTGATGTCTACAAAATAGTGAATCATTATTTTGGAGAAACTATTACTATAGCAGGACTTTTAACTGGAACTGATATAATAAATCAGATGAAGGGAATAATAAATAGTAAGTATTTAATAATGTCTAATAACATGTTTAGAAAAGGCTACGAATTATCTGATTCTAATGAGCAGATAATGCTGGATGATATTAAAATTAAAGATATTGAATCAGCTTTAGATGTCAAGGTAATAGTAGTTGACTACACAGGTGAAGATTTAATAGAAAAACTTAATGAGGCATATGAAGAAAAATAGACTAGCATGCTGGCTTGTTATTTTTGAATATGTCTAAATATAAAGAGGAGGAATTTTAATGGGTAAACCGATAGTTGCTATAGTTGGAAGACCGAATGTTGGAAAATCAACGTTATTTAATAAATTAGCAGGGAAAAGAATTTCAATAGTTCAAGATACACCAGGGGTTACAAGGGATAGGGTGTATGCAGAGGCTGAATGGCTGAGATATAATTTTACTATGATAGATACAGGTGGTATTGAACCAGAGAATAATGATATTATTATAAAACAAATGAGAAGACAAGCAAATATTGCAATTGAGACAGCTGACGTAATAATATTTATAGTTGATGGTAAAGAAGGATTAACTGCTGCAGATAATGAAGTGGCTACTATGCTTAGAAAGAGCAAAAAACCAGTAGTTTTAGTTGTTAATAAAGTCGACAATTTAAAAGATGAAAATAATGCTTATGAATTTTATAATTTAGGAATAGGCGATCCTATGGCAATATCAGCAGGGCAAGGATTAGGGCTTGGTGATATGCTTGATGAAGTAGTTAAGCATTTTGATAAATCTATTTATGATGAAGAAGATGATGAATATATTAGAATAGCAATGATTGGTAAGCCTAATGTAGGTAAGTCTTCTTTAATTAATAAATTGCTTGGAGAAGAAAGAGTAATAGTTTCTGATATTCCAGGAACTACAAGAGATTCAATAGATAGTCATTTAGAAACAGAAGAAGGTAAATTTATTTTAGTTGATACGGCTGGTCTTAGAAGAAAGAGCAAGGTAAAAGAAGAAATTGAGAGATATAGTGTTATAAGAACTTACGCTGCAATAGAAAGAGCGGACGTGTGTATACTTATGATTGATGCAACAGAAGGAATTACAGAACAAGATGAAAAAATAATAGGTTATGCTCATGAATTGAGAAAGGCTATTATGGTTATTGTTAATAAGTGGGATTTGGTTGAAAAAGATGATAAAACTTTAGATAAATTTAAAAAGGATCTTCAATCAAATTTAAAGTTCTTAAGTTATGCTGAATACTTATTCATCTCTGCACTAACAGGACAAAGAACTAATAAAGTGCTTAAGTTAGCAAGATATTGCTATGATAATTACAATAAGAGAATTTCAACAGGTATATTAAATGATGTCATAAGTAAAGCTGTACTAATGAAGGAACCACCTATCGTTGGAATTAAGAGAATGAAAATCTACTATGCAACTCAAGTTGCAACTAAACCGCCTAAATTTGTATTCTTTATAAATGATGAAAGTGCAAGACACTTCTCATATGAAAGGTATTTGGAAAATCAATTAAGAGATAGTTTTGATTTCAAAGGAACTGGAATACAAATTGAATATAGACAAAGAAAGGAATAGTTATGAGTAAAATTACTTTTTTAGGAGGAGGAAGCTTTGGAAGTGCCTTAGCTGTTTTACTTGCAGAAAAAAATAATGTTGTTAATATATACGATAGAGATAAGAATGTTGTTAACGAAATAAACATTAAGAAAACAAACGAAAAGTATATGAAAGATTTTGCAATTCCTAAAGGAGTAACTGCATTTAATAGTATTGAAGAAGCAATAGATGGTGCTGATTATATAGTTTTATCAGTACCTTCCCATGTAATTAGAAGTATGTGTATAGCGATTAAGGGAAAGATCCCTAGAGATATTCCAATAATATCTATTGCAAAAGGTATTGAGGAAGACACAGATAAAAGATTATCGGTTGTAATTGAAGAAGAATTAGATAATCCAGTTGTAGTTTTATCAGGACCAAGTCATGCGGAAGAAGTTGTGATGAGAATACCAACTACAATAGTCAGTACATCTAAAGAAATGAAATTTGCTGCTGATGTTCAAGATTTATTTATGACACCATATTTTAGAGTCTATACTAATGACGATATAATAGGAGTAGAAGTTGGTGGCGCTGTAAAGAATGTAATTGCGTTAGCTGCAGGAGTTATAGATGGCCTTGGGTATGGAGACAATACAAAAGCTGCACTACTAACTAGGGGTATGAAGGAAATTTCTAGAGTTGGAATAGCACTTGGTGGAAGAGCAGAAACTTTTTACGGCTTAACTGGTATGGGGGATTTAATAGTTACCTGTACATCTATGCATTCTAGAAATAGAAGAGCTGGTTTACTAATAGGTAAAGGTATGTCTCTTGAAGACGCTTTAAAAGAAGTAGGAATGGTTGTTGAAGGAGTAAAAGCTTGTAGAGCATTTTATCAACTGAAGGAAAGAATAGGTATATCAATGCCTATAACAGATGGACTCTATAAAGGATTATTTGAAGGAAAGAATGCCAAGTCTATTGTTGATGAACTCATGAATAGAGACAAAAAGAGTGAATTATTTTAATATTTATAGTATTGGAATATGAGTATATTTTAGGAATTTATTTTCAAGTTATTTGTACCAGTTATATAAAAAAGATTGATTTTTTATATAGCTGGTTTTGTATTTTCAAATGTTAGTAAATTATAGTCTGATTAAATTCCTCAATAGGTTGTGTGAAAAGTTACTTGAAAAAATATATATGTTGTAATTCACATTTCACAATTACGGCTAAAATTTTTGCAATGTCTTCAGAGTTATTATGAAGAATTGTTATATATATAGTGATATTTTATACACGCTATAAAAATAGTAGATCAAGTATGTTTGAATATGTTGGCCACTATTTTTTTATTCTTTTTTAATTATGCCTAATGTTAATGTTTAATTTTAAAGATAGGAATTTTAATAATATTTTAATCATATATTTAGTGATTAGAATTGTGTTAAAATTTTTTATTTATTATATTTGTATATTTTAAATAAAGCATGAATATATATATATTGGAAAAAAGAATATGGGAGGGAAAAATGTGGACAATTTTAACATATACAAAGATATAGCCGATAGAACCCAAGGGGACATATATGTAGGAGTCGTAGGACCAGTTAGGACAGGGAAATCTACATTTATTAAAAAGTTCATGGATCTTATGGTAATACCTAAAATTGATAATACTTATAAAAAGGAAAGAGCAAAAGATGAGTTACCACAGAGTGGCTCAGGAAAAAATATTCACACAACAGAACCTAAATTTGTACCTAATGAAGCAGTAGAAATAAATTTAGGGGATGAAATAAAATTTAAAGTAAGGATGGTTGACTGCGTAGGATATATTGTAAAAGGAGCATTAGGATATCTAGATGGTGAGGAAACTAAAATGGTTCATACACCATGGTATGATTACGAAATACCTTTTGAGGATGCAGCAGAAATTGGGACAAGAAAAGTTATAAAAGACCATTCAACAATAGGATTAGTAATTACAACTGATGGAAGTATAACTGGAATAGATAGAAATGACTATGTAGAACCAGAAGAAAGGGTAATATATGAATTACAGTCACTAAATAAACCATTTATTGTAGTTCTTAATACTAATAAGCCTAATTCTCAAGAAACTAAGGCATTGAAAAAAGAATTAGAAGATAAATATAATGTAACTGTTCAAGTTATGGATGTTTATAATATGGAAGAACAAGATATTGAGGATTTATTTAGACACGTACTTAAGGAATTCCCTGTAAAAGAAATAAATATTGATATGCCTGAATGGTTAGAAAAATTGGAATGTAACCATTGGCTAAAAAAAGACTTTTTCAACATAATTATGAACATGAGTCAAGATGTCTCTAAGGTAAGAGACATAAAATACTGCTTAAATGATTTTGAAAATGAAGACTTTATGGGAAAAGCAACCATAAATGAAGTTGATTTGGGTAGTGGAACAGCAAAAATATCTATGAAACCTAAGGATGGAATTTTCTATAAGGTTCTTAGTGAGATATGTAATTTAGAAGTTGGTTCAGAAAGTGACTTACTAAGCATAATAAATGACCTAAGTCATGCAAAATGTGAATATGATAAGGTTAAAGATGCATTAGAAGATGTAAGAGAGAGTGGCTATGGATTAGTTGCACCACAACTTTCGGAAATGAAGTTTGAGGAGCCTGAAATAGTTAAACAAGGTAATAAATATGGAGTTAAATTAAAGGCAAGTGCTCCAAGCTTACATCTTATAAAGTGTGATATTAAAACTGAGATAAGCCCTATAATGGGATCAGAAAAGGAATCCGAAGAACTAGTAAAAGGCCTTCTAGAACAATTTGAAACAGATCCAGCCCTTCTTTGGCAAAGTAATATGTTTGGAAAATCTTTAGAAGTGTTAGTAAAAGAAGGATTACAAAATAAGCTATATAAAATGCCAGAAGATGTTCAAGTTAAGATTCAAAAAACTTTGCAGAAAATTATTAATGAAGGTAATGGTGGATTAATCTGTATAATACTTTAAAAAATCTGATATAAAGATTTTTATAATTTAATCCTAACAAAGTGTTGATTTTATATTGTAGTTAAGTAAATTAGTTATATTAGTGATACTACATATTAGGCATAATAAAGAGAATAACGAGTGCATATGCCAAGCCTATTTTCAAGTACATGGGGAGGCTCCACTCTCTAAGGTCCATGAGCAAGCGATTTACACTTAATCATAGGTTTTGGTTCTCGGCTCACGGAGGCAGAGAACCAAAATAGGCTAGATATAAGAGGAATCTGCTTCCATGCCTAATGAAAATGATCATGGTATCTTGGGTTCGTTTTTCTCGTATATGCCTTATGTATTGTAAAGTAATAAAATCAACACTTTTTTTACCATGATTTTTTATTTAAGTGGTGGAAAAATACATACTACTGGGATATAATAAAAGAAAGGATATAAATGAGGGGTATTATGAAAAGAGAGTATAAAGCTTATAAGAAAGTTGGTAAAATTAAAATCTCTATAAGTGAGCTCTTAGAGCTTGATTTACCTAGAATAGTTTATGCCTCTCCAGGTGTTGTAAACCATATAAAAAAAAGACATGGTAGGCAATTCACAAAAAAAATCAAGGATAATATAATAGATACTATAGAAAAAGTGATTAAAGATCCACAATATGTTGGTGTGAATTATAAGAGATCAGTTGGTGACTCTCTTGAATTAGTTAAGAAGGTTGATAATATTATCTTACTTTTAGGATTGGAAGTTGATTTAGAAGATCAATATATATATGTCGCAACTATGTATCCAATAACATTATCAAAAATGAATGCTAGAATATATAAAGGAAGATTAATAAAAGTTGAAGATAGTGAATTAAAAGAAAATATATTATAATTAATTTTGAAATAAATTTTGTTTTTTGAGGTGAGAAAAGGCTCCTCACGCGCTAGTCTTAGTAATCAGAGATGCAGGATACGCCGACCTGCCAAAAAATAAATTATATTAGAGAGATTACTTAACAATGGTTTAATAAATAGTTGTTAAGTAATCTTTTGCTATTTATAGAATACTAGGAATCTTTGATTCCTAAGAATATTTTCTCAATTAACTATTTGCAAAAATTAGTTGTTGAATAACCTATGCTATAATGTTACGTTCTGTATATATTCCATAAAGAATATTATTTTGAGGGAGTAAATTCATTCAATACAGCAGTTTCTTGGTCTGCAGTTATAGTTCCAGCAGTTACTAATGCATCAAGTTTAGTTTTAAACATGTCTTTGTGGTTTCCGCCATTGAAATTACCTTGTGGTTTTAGAGCATTTTCTATTGATGTTTCCTTTTCTGATGTTAAAGTTCCAGCTGTTACTAAACTGTCTAAAGCTGCTTTAAATCCACCTTTTTCATTACCAGCATTAGTTAATGCAGTTTCTATTGCTGTTTGTTCATCTGATGTTAGGGTTCCAGCTGTTACTAATTCTGCTAACTTGTTCTTAAACATGTCTTTGTGGTTTCCGCCATTGAAATTACCTTGTGGTTTTAGAGCATTTTCTATTGATGTTTCCTTTTCTGATGTTAAAGTTCCAGCTGTTACTAAACTGTCTAAAGCTGCTTTAAATCCACCTTTTTCATTACCAGCATTAGTTAATGCAGTTTCTATTGCTGTTTGTTCATCTGATGTTAGGGTTCCAGCTGTCACCAATTCTGACAACTTATTCTTAAACATGTCTTTGTGGTCTCTGCCATTGAAATTACCTTGTGGTTTTAGAGTGTTTTCTATTGCTGTTTCTTGATCTGATGTTAGAGTTCCTGCTGTAACTAATGCATCTAACTTAGTTGCAAATCCTCTACCTTGCATTCTTTGGTGTTGAGTTGTTGATGTATCACTTGTCGTATTAGATGTATCTGCTGCAAATACCCCTATACTACTTGATCCTATAATTAGGCTTGCTAAAATGGCTCCTGTTATAACCTTACTATTTATGCTTTTACTTTTCATATTGATTACTTCCTTTCTAAACCTTTTTCAATAAAATTTTGTTTATTAGCTTTTATTTGCCTTAATTATAAATAGCTAATATTACAATTATGTCACAGAAATTAGTAAATATTGTTACATATTCCTTTGGATTCAATCGTATTAAAATACATTTGTTATTTAAATTAGCAACCACTGCAATAAGGTATCTCTATAAATGCATAAATAAATTTTTTCATAAATATGAAACCTTTAAATTTTATATATAAAGTGAGTATTCTGTCTAGTTTATAATAATGTACCTTTACTAGATACAATTATTTTAAATAACTTGTCACTAATCAAGATATTATCTTTAATTATGAAAAATATTATTGGTTATACTTGTTTTTGCGTGATTTCAAGCAAGTTGATGACAAACGGCAAACCGAACAACCCTTCACTAATCTCTAGTAAAGAGATGAATTTAAGGTTTTATAAGGTTTGTAAATATAAATGTTAACAATTTGTGAACAGAATGTTGACATAGAAATTTATTATGATTATACTTAGTAAAGCAAACTCCAAATTGTTTAAAAGTTAAAAGGAGGTGTACAGTTGATAAAAAGTATGACTAGCTTTGGAAGGGCTCAAAGCGAAGATGGAAGAAAGTCAAGTTTCTCTATAGAGATGAAGAGCGTAAATCATAGATATTTAGATATAAATATAAGAATGCCTAGAACGATGTTGGCTTTAGAAGAGAAGATAAGAAAGATAATTAGTAAAAGACTAAATAGAGGTAAAGTTGATGTTTTTATTAATTATAAAGCATATGGAAATAACATTGGAAAAGCAAATCTAAATATGAAGTTAGCTGAAGAGTATTATAAATGTTTAAAACAAATCCAAAGTGAATTGAACGTTATTGATGATATATCTACAACTAAAATAGCTAAATTTCCTGATGTTATTACATTGGAAGAGTTGGATGATGATTTAGATGATATTTTTAGCGAGATATCGCCTCTGATTGAATCGGCTCTAGATTTAATGAATGATATGAGATGCAAAGAAGGCGAAAAATTAAAAGTTGATATTTTATCAAAAATTGAGATTATAGAGAATTATGTTGAAGAAATAGAAAAGGTAGCTGATAGTATTCCAAAGAATTACAAGAAGAAACTTGAAGAAAGATTGGAAGAACTATTATCTGGTGTTGATATAGATGAAAGCAGGATAGCATTAGAAGTGGCTATTCTTTCAGATAAAGCAGCAGTAGATGAAGAAATAACAAGACTCAGAAGTCATTTAAGCCAAATGAAAAGTACGTTAGATTTAGATGAACCTATTGGAAGAAAGTTAGATTTCATAATTCAAGAAATGAATAGAGAAGCTAATACTATAGCATCTAAATCAACAGAAATAAATATGACTAACAAAGTAATAGAGATAAAAAATACCATTGAAAAGATAAGAGAACAAGTTCAAAACATTGAATAATTAGGAGGTAAAAAATGGGAATAAAGTTAATAAACATAGGCTTTGGGAATATAGTCTCTGCTAATAGATTAGTTGCAATTGTGAGTCCTGAATCAGCACCTATTAAAAGAATTATTCAAGAGGCAAGGGATAGAGGTATGCTAATAGATGCTACTTATGGAAGAAGAACTAGAGCTGTAATAATAACAGATAGCGATCATGTTATTTTATCAGCAGTTCAACCTGAAACAGTAGCTCATAGATTATCTACAAAAGATGATATGGCAGTTGATGAGGATGATGAATAATGATTACTAAAGGGAGAGGTCTATTAATAGTTATATCAGGACCGTCTGGTGCTGGAAAAGGTACTATATGTAAAAGATTTATGGAGAAAAATAAGGATGTAATGTTGTCTGTATCAGCTACTACAAGATCTCCAAGAGTTGGAGAAGTAGAAGGCATTAATTACTTTTTTATGTCCAAAGAGCAGTTTGTAGAAAAGATAGAAAGTAATGATTTCTTAGAATATGCAGAAGTGTATGATAATTACTATGGTACACCTAAATCTAACGTTGAAGAAATGTTACAAAGTGGGAAAGATGTTATTCTAGAAATAGATATACAAGGTGCATTAAAAGTTAAAGAAAACACAAGAGAAGGAGTTTTTGTATTCATTCTTCCACCATCTATGGAAGAGTTAAAACAAAGAATCATTAACAGGGGCAGTGAAACTAACGAATCTCTAATGAAGAGATTTAAATCAGCGTATAAGGAAATTAATTTTATTTCAAAATATAATTATGCAGTAGTAAATGATAAAGTAGAGATAGCTGTAGAAAAATTAGAAGCTATAATATCTGCTGAAAAATGCAGAGTAGATAGAATAAAAGATAGTATATTAGATTCAAAGGAGGGAATTATTCATGAACAACTCTATGATTAGTCCATCAGTAGTAGACTTATTAGAAAAGATACATGACAGATATTCTTTAGTAATTTTAACATCAAAAAGGGCTAGACAAATAATAGAAGGTGCAGAACCTCAGATTTCAATAAAATCAAATAAACCTTTAACAATTGCAATAAATGAAGTAGATCAAGATGCAGTTGAATTTGAAATTTTAGAAGAAGGTCTTAAATAAAATGAAAAAGAATTTAGTGTTGGGTGTAAGTGGTGGAATTGCAGTATATAAGGCATTAGAAATAGTAAGTTTACTTGTTAAAAAAGATATTAATGTTAATGTAATTATGACAGAATCAGCTACTAAATTTGTGACTCCATTATCATTTCAATCTTTAAGTCAGAATATGGTTACATGCGATATGTTTGCAGAACCGAAAGCTTGGGAGATTCAACATATAAGTTTAGCAGAAAAGGCAGATGTATTCTTAGTAGCACCTGCTACAGCTAATATAATAGGTAAAGTTGCAAATGGAATAGCAGATGATATGCTTTCGACTACAATAATGGCAACTAAGGCAAAAGTGATTTTTGCGCCTGCAATGAATACCAATATGTATGAGAATCCTATAGTCCAAGAAAATATTAAGAAATTAAAGTCACTTGGATATGAATTCATAGACCCAGCTGAAGGAAGACTTGCTTGTGGAACAAGCGGTAAAGGTAAACTTGAAAGTCCTGAAATTATTGTTGACAAAGTTTTAATGGAATTAAATGAAAATAAAGATTTGCTAAATAAAAATGTTGTAGTAACAGCAGGTCCAACTATAGCACCTATAGATCCGGTGAGGTTTATTACAAATAGATCAACTGGAAAAATGGGTTATGCTATAGCAAAGGAAGCACGAAATAGAGGAGCCAATGTAACATTAATATCTGGACCAACATCAATAATAGCTCCAAAAGATATTAATGTTGTAGAGGTTTCTACAAATGAAGAAATGAAAAATGAAGTTATGAACATATTTGATGAAGCAGATATAGTAATAAAGTCAGCTGCAGTTGCAGATTATAAGCCTAAAAATTATAGCACACAAAAAATAAAAAAAGGTGATGGAGAGCTTTGCATAGAATTTATTAGAGATAATGATATTCTAATGGAGCTTGGAAGCAAAAAGAAAAATCAAATTCTAGTAGGATTTGCGGCTGAAAGCCAAGAGTTAAAAGATAATGCTATGTCAAAACTACAAAGAAAAAATTTAGATTATATTGTAGCAAACGATATAACAGCAAGTGACACTGGGTTTGCCTCAGAAGATAATAAAGTAATAATCTTGTCTAAAGAAGGTAAGGAAATTTACTTAGATAAGATGAGCAAAGAAAAAATTGCAACTAACTTATTTGATATTATACTTGAGAAGCGCTAGAATTTGCGCTTCTTTTATTAATATTGGAAATACTTATACATATGATACGCAAATGAAGGTAGATGTATAAGTATGAAATAGTTCTGATTATTAGTTTTTATGTAATAATCAGAATGTTAATTATCTAATATTGAATATTGTTAATATAAGATTAGATGTGAGGTGGTAGGTATAAATATCATGTATGCTGAAATAATTATAAATAGTGATGCTTTGGAGATTGATAAGCCATTTACATACAAAGTACCTAGCGAACTTCAGGATAAAATAGGAATAGGATTTAGAGTTAAAGTGCCTTTTGGGCCTAAAAGCAGACCAATAGAAGGCTTTGTATTTTCAATATTGCAGGAAGATGATTTAATTAATTTCAATTATAGAGTGAAAGAGATTTTAAATATATGCGATGATTATGCTATATTAACAAACTATGATATGGAAGTAATTAAATTTTTAAGAAGAAAGTATTTATGTAAATTTATTGATGCAATCCGACTTATGATTCCTGTTGGAATTATGAAGGGGTTAAGGGAAAAAAAGAAAAAAGTAGTTTTAGTAAATGAAGAAATACATGAAGATCAGCTTGATAAAGAAAATTACAAAAAATTATATGATTTCGTAGCTAGCAACAATGGGATTTATACAAAAACAGAAATTGTTAGTAATGGATGCTTTTCTTTATACCTATTAAATAAGTTAATAGAAAAAGGTATACTAAAAACAGAAGAACAAACAGTATTTAGATACAATACTCGAATATATGATACTGATAGTAATAAGAAACTTACAAGAGAACAGGAAAACTGTCTTAATACGATTTTAAACAGTCCTGATCAAAAATATCTAATAAAAGGTGTTACGGGATCTGGGAAGACAGAAGTATATATAAGACTGGTTGAAGAAATGTTAAGTCAAAATAAAAGTACAATTGTTTTAGTTCCGGAAATTTCATTAACCCCTCAGATGATTGAACGATTTAAGGGACGATTTGGAGAAAATGTTGCACTTTTTCATAGCAGGTTAAGTGATGGTGAAAGATTTGATGAGTGGTATAGAGTAAAAGAAGGGAAAGCTAAATTAGTTATAGGAGCACGAAGTGCCTTGTTTTTGCCGCTTCAGAATCTTGGACTTATTATAATTGATGAAGAACATGAAAATACATATAAATCAGAACATAATCCTAAATATCATACTAGAGAAGTAAGTGAGTTCATATGTGAAATTAAGGACTGTAAATTAGTTATGGGGTCAGCAACTCCGAGCATTGAAAGTTACTATAAAGCTATTCGTGGTGAATATAAACTAATAGAAATGCATAAAAGAACTAATGGGAAAGAAATGCCGCATATGGAAATAGTAGATATGAGGGAAGAATTGAAGAGTAAGAATTTATCATTGTTCAGTAGGAAACTTTTGGCTGAAATAGAGGCAACTTTAAAAGATAAAAAGCAGGTAATTTTGTTTCTAAACAGAAGAGGGTATTCAACATTTATTTCGTGTAGAAGTTGTGGATATGTATTCAAATGTCCAGAATGCGATGTTTCTATGACGTATCATAAGAATGGATATTTGATATGTCATTACTGTGGAAGAGCAGAAAAATCAAAAACTGTATGTCCAAAATGTAATAGTAAATATGTGAAATTTTTTGGAGCAGGAACAGAACGTGTTGAATTAGAAGTGAAAAAGTATTTTCCGAAATCAAGAGTATTAAGAATGGATGTTGATACTACACGACATAAAAATTCTCATGAATCAATTTATAATTGTTTTAAAAATGGAGAAGCAGACATCTTAATTGGAACACAAATGGTGTCAAAAGGATTAGATTTTAAAAATGTTACACTGGTTGGAGTTTTAGCGGCAGACATGTCTTTAAATCTGCCTGATTACAGAGCTTCTGAAAGAACATATCAAATAATAACGCAGGTTGCAGGCAGATCTGGAAGAGGTGAAGATGAAGGCAAGGTAATAGTTCAAAGCTATACGCCAAACCATTATAGTTTAAAGTGTGCTCAAGAAGAGGATTATGAATCTCTATTTAAAGAAGAAATAAAGATTAGAAGGTTGATGGAAAATCCTCCTTTTGGTAAAATATTATTAATTGTTGGATCTTCAAAATTTGAAGAAAAATTAACAAAATTTATGTATACTTTAGAAGCCGATTTGAAAAAATTAGTAGTAGATGATCTTAATATTCTCGGACCAGTTCCTTGTATAATTTCTAGATTAAAAGAAAATTACAGATGGCAGATAATAATAAAAGGAAATTTTGATGATGAGTTTAGTGAAAAAGTTAAAGATACACTTTATCTATTAAATAAGAGTGTATATAATGAAATAAGGGTTAGTATAGATATTAATCCTAACAATATGACTTAGGGGGAATACAAAATGGCATTAAGAAATATAAGAAAATATGGTGATGACGTACTAAGAAAGAAATGCAGAGAAGTTGATAAAATAGATGATAGATTATTGACATTAATTGAAGATATGAAAGAAACAATGTATGATGCTGATGGTGTTGGTCTTGCAGCTCCTCAAGTTGGAATATTAAAGAGACTATTTGTTGTAGATATTGGAGATGGGCCACTAGTATTTATTAATCCAGAAATAATAGAAACAAATGGGTCTCAAATAGACGAAGAAGGATGCCTTAGCTTACCAGGGGAAACAGAAGAAGTTATGAGACCTAATTACGTTAGAGCTAGAGCTTTAAATGAAAAGGGAGAAGAATTCGAAATAGAAGCTGAAGAATTACTTGCGAGAGCTATTTTGCACGAATATGATCATTTAAATGGAACTCTATTTATAGATAGAGTTAAAGGTAGGGGAGCTTCAAAAAAATAAATACTGATAGGAGGATAATATAATGAATATAGTATTTATGGGTACTCCTGATTTTGCAGTTCCTTCTTTGCAAAGAATGATTAAAGAGTACAATGTTACTGCTATTTTGACTCAACCAGACAAACCAAAGGGTAGAGGAAAGAAAATGGCGTACTCTGCAGTTAAAGAAGAAGGATTAAAACATGAAATCCCAATATACCAACCAATAAAGTTAAAAGACGAT
Organism: Clostridium sp. YIM B02500; assembly: GCF_022324665.1. NCBI lineage: Bacteria > Bacillati > Bacillota > Clostridia > Eubacteriales > Clostridiaceae > Clostridium > Clostridium sp. YIM B02500. The sequence continues at coordinate 66,873 of NZ_JAKGTE010000003.1, forward strand.
AGAGATTTGATAGAGAAATTAAAAGAGCTAAAACCAGATTTTATTATAGTAGTGGCATTTGGGCAGATTTTAACTAAGGAAGTATTAGATATACCGAAATATGGATGTATAAATCTTCATGCATCTTTGCTTCCGATGTATAGAGGTGCTGCACCACTAAATTGGGCAATAATAAATGGAGAGAAGAGTTCTGGAAATACCACAATGCTTATGGATGTTGGTTTAGATACAGGAGATATGATTCTTAAGGATGAAGTTGAAATTACTAATAATATGACAACTGGTGAATTACATGATATATTAATGGTTAGAGGAGCAGATTTACTTGTAAAAAGTATAGAGGGAATTTCAAAAGGCGATATAGTCCCAGAAAAGCAAGGAAATGAGACTTTTTATGCCAAGATGCTTGATAAGAATATCGCTAATATAGATTGGAATAAAAGTGCTGAAGAGATTCATAACTTAGTTAGAGGACTAAATCCATGGCCAATTGCTTACACTGATTATAAGAACGAAAGAATGAAGATATATGAAACAGAAGTTCTAAAAGAAAAAAGCACTAAAGAGCCTGGTACTATTATAGATGTAAGCAAAAATGGAGTAAAAGTTTCATGTAAGGAAGATGTTCTATTAATAAAAAGAGTACAGTTTCCTAATGGTAAGCCTTTGACGATAGAACAATATATTAATGGACATGAAATAGAGGAAAATATAATTTTACAATAATGGAGTTGATGTATAATGCATTTTTATCCGTTTTTTGATCCGACAATGATATTATTAGTTCCAGCTATAATAATTTCATTTTGGGCTCAATCCAAAATTAATAGCGCTTATAGCGAGTATAGCCAAGTAAGAACAATAAATGGATATACTGGTCAACAAGTTGCAAGAATGATGTTAGATGAAGCTGGTCTTTTTGATGTTAGAATAGAATTGATAAATTCAAAGCTTGGAGATCATTATGATCCTGCAAGTAAAATCCTTAGATTGTCTCCGGAGGTATATTCAGGTGCATCTATTTCTTCAGCAGGCATAGCTGCCCACGAGGTCGGGCACGCATTGCAGCATAAAGAAAGGTATGCTCCACTAGTAATAAGAAATTCCATTGTGCCAATTGTAAATATTGGCTCAAATGTATCATGGATGCTATTCTTTGTTGGTATATTATTAGGTTTTAAGGGATTAACTACACTTGGAATAATTTTATTTTCAGGGGTTGTAATTTTTCAGCTAATAACATTACCGGTAGAGTTTGATGCATCAACAAGGGCTTTGAATATATTAAAGTCAAGAGGAATACTATATGGTGACGAAACTAAAAGTGCACAAAAGGTTTTAGACGCAGCAGCAATGACATATGTAGCTGCGACATTAATGGCAGTATCACAATTAATAAGATTAATTGCTATAAGCAATAGAAGAAATGATTAGTAAAGAGGTAGCGTATGAATTGTAGAAAATTAGCAGTAAAGATATTAGGAAGAGTCTTAAATGAAGGGGCTTACTCTAATATTGTATTAGCAAAAGAGTTAAATGAAGCAGAATTAAGTGATAAAGATAAAGCACTATTAACTGAAATTGTTTATGGAGTTTTAAGAAGGAAAAAAACATTAGATATTATAATTTCGAACTTTGTAAAAGATCTTAAGTTAATGAACAAAGATATCTTAAATATTTTAAGAGTAGCAATATACCAAATGAACTTTTTGGATAAAATACCTAGCTATGCTGCTTGTAATGAAGCGGTAGAGGAAGCAAAAGAAATATCAGAAAATGATTCAAAGTTAGTAAATGGAATACTTAGAAATTTCACTAAAAATCCTGATGATATTGAAGTTGTAGGAAATAAAATTGACGAATATGCATATAAGTTTTCATTTGAACCTTGGATGATAAGACTTTTAATAAAGCAATATGGTGAAAATGTATCAAAGAAAATAATGTCTGGATTAAATTCAATTCCACAAGTAAGTGTTAGAGTAAATGAACTTAAAGCTGATTATGATGAAGTATTTGAAAAATTAGAAGAACTTGAATATGAAGTTGAAGAAGGTGTTATTTGCCCAGAAGCAATTTGCATAAAAGGTGGTAAATCTATAGAAAATAATCCGTTATTCCAAGAAGGAAAAATCACAGTTCAAGATGAAAGTGCAATGATTATAGCACCATTATTAGAATTGGAAGAAGGAATGACAGTTACAGATTTGTGTAGTGCACCTGGTGGTAAAACTACTCATATTGCTGAAATACTTCAAAACACTGGAAAAGTATTAGCGTATGATCTTCATGAATCTAAACTTGGATTAATAAAAGAAAATTGTGAGAGATTGGGTATAACTAACGTTGAAGTTAATACAAGTGATGCAACTAAATTAAACCCAGATTTAATAGCATCTAGTGATAGAATCTTAATAGATGTTCCTTGTTCAGGGCTTGGAATAATAAGAAAAAAACCAGAAATAAAGTGGAACAAGACAAGAAATGAGTTAAGAGAAATTATAAAAGTTCAAAGAGATATAATGGAATGTGCATGGATGTATTTAAAAGAGGATGGAATAATGATATATTCAACTTGTACATTAAATAAAGAAGAAAATGAAGAAAATATTGAGTGGTTTGTTAGCAGACATAAAGACTGTAGCGTGAAAAAGATCTTTATTGGTAAACAAGATAACTTAGTATACAATAGAGATGGCTCTCTAACTATTATGCCAAATGAAAATATGGATGGATTCTTTGTGACTAAATTAGAAAAAAGACAATAGTAGGTGAATAAATGAACAATTTGCTAGATTTTACTTTAGAAGAACTTAAAGCATGGATGAAGGAAAATGGTGAAAGTGCATTTAGAGGTCAACAAATATTATCATGGATTTATAAAGGTGTTAAAGAATTTGATAATATGAAGAATATACCAAAGCCATTAGTACAAAAACTAAAAGAAAATTTTTTTGTAGGTCTGCCAAAGATAATAGAAGTATATAAATCTAATATAGATGGTACAGAAAAGTTCTTGTTAGGATTTAAGGATGGAAACTTAATAGAATCCGTACTAATGAGATATAAGCATGGAAATTCCATATGCATATCCACTCAAGTTGGATGTGCAATGGGATGCAAATTTTGTGCATCCACAATTGAAGGTAAAGTTAGAAATCTTACAACTGGAGAAATTTTATCGCAAATTATGGTTGTTCAAGATTATATCAATGAAAGGATTTCTAACGTCGTATTAATGGGAAGTGGCGAACCACTTGATAATTATAATAACGTTATAAAGTTTCTAGAAATAGTTTCTGCTGAATATGCATTAAATATTGGGCAGAGACATATAACATTATCTACTTGTGGAATTGTACCTAAGATATACGAATTAGCAGATAAGGAACTTAGCATAACTCTAGCTTTATCACTACATGCATTTAGTAATGATAAGAGAAAAGAAATTATGCCTATAGCTAATAGGTATAGCATTGAGGAAATATTAGAGGCTTGCAGATATTATATAAATAAAACTAATAGAAGAATTACGTTTGAGTATGCGCTAGTGAAAGACGTGAATGATGGCAGAGAAGATGCAAAGGCATTAGGCAAATTGTTAAAAGGTATGCTTTGTCATGTTAATTTGATTCCAGTAAATGAAATAAAAGAAAATACATATAAGAGATCTTCAAAAAAGGCAATAGAAGATTTTTCAGAAATACTAAAAAATCATGGAATAGAAGTTACTACAAGACGTGAAATGGGAAGTGACATTAATGCAGCGTGTGGACAACTTAGAAGAAGTTACATAAATACCCAAGAAATAGAGGGGGAGCAAAATGGTAGGTTTAGTTAGTGATGTTGGGTTAAGGCGAACATTAAATGAAGACTCTGCTTCGTATTTAGAAAGAGACGAATTCAAAATTTATGTAGTGGCAGACGGAATGGGTGGACATAATGCAGGAGAAGTCGCTAGTCAGATGGCTGCAACAAATATTGTTGACTATGTAAGAGAAAATTTTTCTTCGAGTAGAGCAGAAAATTTGCTTGTAGAAGCTATAGAAAAAGTAAATAAAGATATATTTACTTTTTCTAACACTAGCGAAAATTTAAGTGGAATGGGAACTACTGTTACAACTTGTTTTATGACTAAAAATTTTATACAGGTTGCAAATGTAGGTGATAGCTGTTGTTTTGCAGTTAAAAATAATGAAATTAAGAAGATTACTAAAGATCATTCTTTAGTACAAGAACTAGTTGATATTGGGAGTATAAGTGAAAAAGAGGCGGAAAATCATCCTAAGAAAAATATTATTACAAGAGCATTAGGAACTAGCATTAATGTGAATGTAGATATATTTCAGTTAGAGAACAGAGAATATGATCTTTATATATTGTGTTCAGATGGATTGACAAATGAATTAACTAAAGAAGAGATTCTACAAGTCGTCACTGAAGGAGAAAGTTATGTAAACATTGCTAATAAACTTGTATACTTGGCAAAGCAAAACGGTGGCAGAGATAATATAACAGTATTGTTGTTTGGAGGAGAGATGTAGCATGGATGGAATTGTACTTGGAAACAGATACGAGTTGTTAGAAAAAATAGGGGAAGGCGGAATGTCAGAAGTATTTAAGGCAAGAGACAATAAATTAAATAGGTTTGTTGCAGTTAAAATACTTAAGAAAGAACTTTGCGACAACCCTGATATTGTAGAAAAATTTAAAGGTGAAGCAACAGCTGTTGCAGCCTTATCTGACAATAATATAGTAAATATACTAGATGTAGGAACACAGGATGAAATAAATTATATTGTAATGGAATATGTTAAAGGAAAAACATTAAAAGATATTATAAAACAAGTTGGAAAGATGAATTATGAAACAGCTATATCAGTTGCAATTCAAATAGCCAAAGCTTTAGATTGTGCTCATAGAAACAATATAATACATAGAGATGTTAAGCCACAAAATATTTTAGTAACAGAAGATGGAGTTATGAAAGTAACTGATTTTGGAATAGCAAAATCATCAAATTCTGAAACTATTACAAATACTAGTACAATAATGGGATCTGCTCATTATCTTTCTCCAGAACAAGCAAAAGGAAATTTTATTGATTGTAGAACGGATTTATATTCATTAGGAGTTGTATTATATGAGATGGTTACTGGAAATCTCCCATTCCAAGCAGATACTGCTGTAACTATAGCTTTAAAACATCTTCAAGAAGAAGTTGTTCCGCCAAAAAGTGTTAATTCAAAGATTCCTGAGAGTTTAAATCAATTAATTTTAAAGTCAATGGAAAAGGATCCTATTAAGAGATATCAGAATGCTAAAGAAATGATCTCAGATCTCCAAAGAATAAAGGATGATCCTAATGCAAAGATAGATAAAGAAGACGACAATGATCATACTATAATAATGTCTGCTGTGACCGAACAGATAGCAAAGCAAGAGGAAAAGTTGCCTAATAAAAAAGATGATGACTATGATGATGAAGACGATGATGATTATTACTATGAAGACGATGAAGATGAAAAAGGCAGTGGAATAAACAAGAAGAGAATAATGAAAATAACAATAGGTGTAGTTTTAGCATTATTGTTAATAGTTTTAGGTGTTGCAGCTTTTAAAATGGTTAGTTCTGCTAGTGCTAACAGCAAAGAAGTTGAGGTTCCTAATATAGTAGGAAAGAATGTTGATGATGGAAAGAAAGCACTTGAAGCTATAAATTTAGTTTTAGTGGAAGGTGGAACTGAAGCAAGCGATCAGCCAGAAGGAACTATTCTTAAGATGAATCCGGATGCTGGAACTAAGGTTAAAGAAAAAAGTCAGATTAGAGTTATTGTAAGTGGAGGAGCAACAAAACTTAAAATGCCTGATTTGAAGGAGTATGATATAGATACTGCAACTACTATTTTAAAATCCTTTGGACTTAAGATTAGTGATAAAAGCGAAGCTTTTAGCGATAGTGTACCAGAGGGACAAATAATAAGTCAAACTCCGAAAAAAGATACTGAAGTAACAGCAGATGATAAGATAACAGTTGTTGTAAGTAAAGGACCGGAAGTTAAGACTACAAAAGTACCTAGCGTAGTTGGTAAAGACCAAGATACAGCTACAGGCGAATTACAAGATGCTGGTTTAAAAGTATCTGTAAATTCCCAAGAAACACAAGATGAGAGTCAAAACGGTAAAGTTTTAAAACAAACAGGAGAAGGAAATAGAGTGGAGCAGGGAACTACAATTGTTATAACAGTTGGTAAATATGTTGCAAAACAAGATCCACCTGTAACTAATAATCCTACTCAAGGAAATACTAAGCCGGGTGGAAATGGAAGTACTCCTGATAAAAATACTGGAGGAACAGGTGGTACTACTGATACACCAGGAAAGACTCCTAATACTCCAGGCACAACTAATCCTACAGGCCCATGGGATGATACAAATAACAGCCAAAACAACACTCAACCTAAAACATCAAATCAAAACCATCAATAATAAGTAAGGAGAGGTTCATAAAAACCTCTCCTTCTATGATATATATATTGCAATTCACAATGCACATTTCACAATTACGGCTAAAATTCTTACAATATTTTTAGAATTATGATGAAGGATTATTTTTTGCAATATATATTTATAGTTAGATCTACATTAAATCTCTAAAAAGAAAATATACTATGATAGAAAATACTAATTTAGGAATTTAATATATTTTGCAATTAAGTTGCTAAGTTCTAGTTGTATTTATGCATTTGGCTTATTAAAATCTTAAACCTAAAGTTATCTAATTTATCATTGCTGCATATATTAACATTCTATAAAAGAATATATAAATTTATTTTATAAGTTATGGAGGGAAATTATGAATGGAAAAATAATAAAGGGCATAGGAGGCTTTTATTATATTAAGACAGACCAAGGCTTAATAGAATGCAAAGCTAGAGGGAAATTTAGACATAAGGACATAAAACCTATGGTAGGGGATGATGTTACAATTAAGATGGAACATGGAAAAGGCGTTATTGAAGAGATACATGAGAGGAAATCTGAATTGGTTAGGCCCACTGTAGCAAATGTTTCTTTAGCATTTGTTGTTTTTGCAGTTAAGAATCCAGACATAAATTTTGATTTATTAAATAAGTTTTTAATTCTATGTGAATATAATAACATTGAGGTTATAGTTTGCTTAAATAAGATAGATTTAGTATCGGAAGAAGAAAGAGAAGAAATAAAGAAGAGAATAAATGTCATAGGTTATGAGGTTCTCTTTATAAATGCTAAAAAAGGAATAGGGATAGAGCGTTTAGAAGAAAAGATTAGAGGAAATATAACAGTTTTTTGTGGACCATCGGGAGCAGGAAAGTCAACATTAATAAACAAGCTTTCAAACAAAGAACATATGGAAACAGGTAATGTAAGCGTGAAGCTTGGGAGAGGTAAGCATACTACAAGGCATAGTGAGTTAATTGAGGTGGCAGATGGATATATTGTTGATACACCTGGATTTTCTACACTAGAAATAAAGGATTTAATGGATAAAAATTCTTTAAAATATTGTTTTCCTGAATTTACACAGTATAATGATAAGTGTAAATATAGAGGTTGTTTACATTATAAAGAACCAAATTGTGCTCTAAAAGAGGCTGTAGAAAGCGAAAAGATTAATAGATACAGATACGAATTTTATGTAAGAGCATTAGAAGAAATAATTGAGGAGGAAAAAAATAAATGGTAAAGATTGCACCATCAATATTATCAGCGGATTTTTCAAAATTAGGAGAGGACATAGAAAGAATAGATAAAGGAGGAGCGGATTTTATTCATATAGATGTAATGGATGGATCTTTTGTTCCTAATATATCTTTTGGTTTGCCAGTTATAAAATCTATTAGAAATAGAACAAAGAAGGTATTTGACGTTCATTTAATGATAAATAATCCATCAAATTACATAGATGCTTTTATAGAGGCTGGGGCTGATATAATTACAATTCATCATGAGGCGGATAAACATATAGATAGAACAATTAATTATATTAAGTCAAAAGGAAAAAAAGCAGCGATTTCTTTAAATCCAGGAACTCCAACAAGTGTATTGAAAGATTTAATACCAAGTTTGGATATGGTGTTGATAATGTCTGTTAACCCAGGATTTGGAGGACAAAAATTCATACCTTATTCTCTAGATAAGATTAGAGAGATAAAAGAACTTAGCGATAGATTGAACCCAGGGCTTTTAATAGAAGTTGATGGTGGTATTGATAAGACAAATGTTAAAGAGGTTATAGAAGCAGGTGCAAATGTCATTGTTGCAGGTTCAGCAGTGTTTAATGGTGGGGAAATTGATGAGAATATAAAAGCTCTAAGGGGGTAATAATTTGAATGTTGCAATTGTAAGTGGAGGAAACCCACCTTCAGAGAAGTTACTAAAGAAATATATTAGTGAAGTTGAATTTATAATAGCAGCTGATAAGGGAAGTGAATGCCTTTATAAGTATAATATTATTCCAGACTTGCTTTTAGGTGATTTTGACTCTGCCAAAAAGGAAATTTTAGATAATATGAAGTTAAAGGTTAAGGAAGTCTTGGAATTTCAACCAGAGAAAGATTATACTGACACTGAAATTGCAGTTATGGAAGCGATAAAAAGAGGCGCAGAAAAGATATATCTATTCGGGGCAACTGGAACTAGAATGGATCATACACTAGGAAATATAGGACTTATGCTAACTACGAAAAAAAAAGGTGCTAATTTAGAAATATTAGACGATAATAATAGACTTTACCTTGGAGAAAATAAAATGAGGTTATACGGCAAATATGGTGAAAATATATCATTTCATGCATTAAGCGATAAAGTAAGCAAACTTCAAATTAGTGGTGGAAAATACAATCTACCAAGTTATGATTTGGGTTTATTAGATCCACGAGCTATATGTAATGAATTTATTGATACACCAATAGATATAACTTATGAAAAAGGAGAGTTATTAGTTATTCATTCCATAGACTAAATATTCATGAACTTATTTAATTATTTTTTATATTTAAAAGTGGAACATTTTGAGTAGTAACTGAATATTAATATAATAAGACGGATTAAATTTTCATTTTAATTTTTAATATATTAATATTTGGGAGGACTTGTAAATGAAAATAATAGCTTTTAAACTACCTAAGTTTCTATCTAATATAATAAAGTTTTTTAGAAAAAAAGGCTAGAAGTACATAATGTATAATTTAGTTTTAAGCTTTCTAAATAGCTTTAGGCGTAATCAAAAAAATAACAAGTCCATCTGCCAAGAAAAGTTCCTTGTTGCAGCATAGCTGCTCTTTTCATCATGCTTCATCAACAGATTGAACTAATAGGCTCGCTATGAGCCCGATCTGCTTCTTCGCCTGATGAAAAATAACCATGGCATTTTAGACTCGTTATTTTCTTTCATATGCCTTAAAAATAAAAAATGCAATTGGGATAACAATTGCATTTTTTATTATGAACTTATATTGCTCTTTGAACCTTTCCAGATCTAAGGCATCTTGTACATACATGAACAGTTTTTGGTGTTCCGTTAACTAAAGCTTTTACTTTCTTTATGTTAGGAGCCCAAGTTCTCTTTGATTGACGATGTGAATGGCTATAGCTTACTCCAGCTACAACACCCTTATCACAAATTTCGCATCTTCTTGCCATTAGAAAACACCTCCTTATATTCCAAAGATAATCATCTTCAATAGGACAGTGTAAATTATATCATAGGAAAATGTAATAGGCAAGATAAATTATTAATTATAAATTAAAAATTATGTATTGGCAGTTAATATGCGGCTTTACAGCGAAAATGAAACTTATGTGAATACCTGCCGAAATTTGATATGTATTATGTTGTAATTCACAATTCACAATTACGGCCAAAATTCTTGAAATATTTTTAGAATTATGATGAAGAATTATTTTTGCAATATATATTTATTTCATAGGTAAATTATTCTCTTGATTATGTTTTAAAAACTTTTTGGAAGGAAAGACTTTGTAGAGATAGATTTTTAAAGAAGAGAAGGAAATGATGTGGTTGTACTTTATGTTTTCTAAGTGGAGTATAATCTTGAGTGAACTTAATACTTTTTTCTGGGGAAAAGATCTTGATTGCAGTTAGTTAGTATTGAATTGTGATCTACACTCTTTTCATATGTATGTTTTTTATAAATTTATGATCTAGGTTGCAGTTTGTGCTTTTTTATTGAGAATTATATTAATTGGATTCGATTCTTTTCTCTAGGAAGTAAGCTTGATTGTAGTTAATAAGTTCCGAATTATGCTTTTAACTCTTTTCATATATGCATGCTTTTTTATAAATTTGTGATCTTGATTTTAATTTTAGCTTTTTTAGGAAAGGATCTTAATTTCAGTTTGTGTTTTTTTAAGGAAAAATGATCTTGGTTGCGCTGCGCGCTTTTTTAGAGGCAAATGATCGTAATTGCACTTCGTGCTCTTTTTAAAGGTGTATATTTTTTGAATACTTGAATAAAATATTGTTCTAATATAGAATAGAAAATAAGATGTAAATATAGAATAGAAAATAAGATATAAGAATTTAGGAGGAATATGGATGGTTGGATTTTCAAACGAAAATGGTAATATAAATTATTCAGAGGAAGTTATAGCAAAAATTGTTGGATTATCCACAATGGAATGTTATGGAGTAGTTGGAATGGTTTCTAGAAATGCTGGTGAAGGCTTTTGGGAACTTATTGGTATAGAGAATTTTGGTAAGGGTGTAAAGATACAGCTAACAAGCGAGAAGAAATTACAAATAGAATTATTTGTAATGGTTGAATACGGAACAAAGATATCGGTTATATCTAATAATATAATTCAAAAAGTACGTTATAGTGTTGAAAACTATACAGGACTTAAGGTGTCGTCCATAACAGTAAATGTGCAAGCGGTTAGAGTTTAGGAGGTTAAACTAAATGGAATATACAAAGATAAATGGCCATGATTTTTATAACATGGTTGTGAATGCTAGCAATAAATTGCTAGAGCAAAGTGATTTCGTAAATGCACTTAACGTATTCCCTGTTCCAGACGGAGATACTGGAACTAATATGTCTATGACGTTTAAGGCAGCAGTTAAAGAGATAGAAGATATGGATAGTGATTCTATAGGGGAAATATCAAAAAAATTAGCTAAAGGTGCTTTAATGGGAGCTAGGGGTAACTCTGGTGTTATATTATCGCAAATACTTAGAGGTTTTTCTAAAGGCCTAGAAGGAAAAAAAGAAGTAGATATTAAAGAGTTTGCAGTAGCCTTTTCAGAGGGATCAAAGTCAGCATACAAAGCGGTAATGAGACCGACTGAAGGTACTATACTTTCTGTAATTAGAGCCGCTGCTGAAGCAGCAGTGTCATCTGATGCTAAGGATATGGTTGGCTTTATGGAAGAGATAACAGTTAAATCGAAAGAAATGTTAGATAGAACTCCAGAATTATTACCCGCACTAAAAAAGGCTAAAGTAGTTGATTCAGGTGGAATGGGGCTTTACATTATACTTAGAGGTATGTTTGAAGCATTAAAGAATGATATTAAAGCTGAATTAAGTGATATAAAAATAAGTGGCGCAAATGGTACTTTAGCTAAATCTACAGAAGAAATTGATATAAAGTTTGGGTATTGTACTGAATTTATAATACTTGGTGACGCCAAACGTGCACAAGATTTCCAAAATGAGATAGAGAGCCTTGGAGATTCCATGATAGTTGTTGGATATGATGATGTTATAAAGGTGCACATACATACTAATGATCCTGGATTAGTCTTATCAAAGGCAGTTGCTATAGGGGAATTATCAAAGATAAAGATTGATAATATGAGAGAAGAGCACAGAGAGCTATTAATAAATACTAAGGAATTAACAGAAACTTCATCTGAAGATGAAGTTGGTGATGGTGAAAAGAAAAAGTATGGCTTTATAACAGTTGCTATGGGAGATGGAATTTCAAATATCTTTAAGGACTTGGGAATAGACTATGTCATTGAAGGTGGCCAGACAATGAATCCATCTACTCAGGACATTTTAGATACTGTTGAGAAAATAAATGCTGAACATATTTTCATTATGCCGAACAATAAGAATATAATTATGGCAGCTAATCAGGCGGCAGAAATATCAAGTAAAAATATATTAGTAGTACCTACAACAACTATTCCTCAAGGAATAGCATGTGCCACAATGTTTAACCATGATTCTGAAGTTGAAGAAAATTTCACTAATTTAAAGGATGCAATTGAAGTAGTTAAAACTGGTTCGGTGACATATGCAGTACGTGATACAGAAATTGATGGAATAGATATTAAACAAGGAAATATGTTAGGACTTGTAGAAGGTAAAATAAAAGAGGTAGGCGAAGACAAGAAGGTTGTTGCCGGTAAAGTTCTAGAAGATATGATAGATGATGAAAGTGAACTTATTACTGTATATTATGGTGAAGATGTAAGTGATGAAGATGCAAATGAATTCGAAGTTGAGCTACAAGAAAAGTACGAAGACTTAGATATTCAATTTTACAAAGGAAATCAACCACTATATTACTTTTTAATATCAGTAGAATAAGAAATAGTAAGGGCGCCTAATGCTAGGTGCTCTTATTGTTTAGGGAGGAAGAGAAGGGCTTTGGATATATATAGCAATATTTCAACATTAAAAGGAGTAGGCCCAAAGGCCACAGAAAAATTAAATAGATGTGGAATTTTTAATATACTAGATATTCTGTTATATTTTCCAAGAGATTATGAATTTGTAGATAGTAATGTGGAATTTGAAAATATTACAGGAGAAGACAAGCAGATTTTAAAGTGTAAAGTCATTAGATTTAGAAGCGATGTAAAAACTAAAACTGGTAAATTATTAACAACTGTAGAATTTGATTATAATGGACATAAAGTATCTGGAAAGTGGTTTAATCAAAGGTATATAAAAAACTCCTTTAAAATAGGAGAAATATATAATTTGATGGGTAAATTTAAAAGGGTAGGAAATACTTTAGAGGTGGTTAATCCTATGGTCACATGTGAAGAAGCTATTTCTAATGAGATCATACCTAAATATCCTTTAAAAGGTGATATAAGCAATAAGTTGTTTGAAAAATTAATTAATGAAATTTTGTCCAAGATGACAGTTAAGGAGAATTTACCACAAAATATATTAGATAAATATTCTCTAATTTCATTAAATGAAGCTATTAGAAGCGTCCATTTTCCTGATAATAAGGAAGTGCTGGAAAAGGCTATAATAAGGCTTAAATTTCAGGAATTATTTACATATTCACTAAAGTTATTACTTCTTAAACATAAAATTAAGAAAAACAAAAATGGTATACTTTTTCAGTGGGTAGATGAACTTAGCTTATTTAAAGAGAAGTTACCATTTCCTCTTACTAATGCTCAAACAAGAGTCATACGTGAAATATTGAGAGATCAAAAATCAAATTCATCAATGAATAGACTTATACAAGGAGATGTTGGTAGTGGAAAGACAATAATTGCACTTATAGCTATTTTTAATGTGATCAAAAATGATTACCAATGTGCATTTATGGCTCCAACAGAGATTCTTGCAAATCAACACTTTGAAGAAGCAAGGAAAGTTTATGATGAATTTAATATAGAAATCGAATTATTAACGGGAACAACTTCAGCAAAAGAAAAGCAGAGGATCAAAGAAAGAATTAGAACTAAAGAACCAATTTTAGTGATAGGAACTCATGCACTTTTCCAAGATGATGTGGAATTTGGAAAGTTAGGGCTTATAGTAACTGATGAGCAGCATAGGTTTGGTGTTGAGCAAAGGAGTAAACTTATAAACAAAGGAAAAAGGGCTGATTGCTTAGTTATGACGGCTACTCCGATTCCAAGAACATTGGCATTATACTTATATTCAGATCTTGATGTATCTATAATTGATGAGCTGCCACCTGGGAGAAAGAAAATAGATACTAGATTTTATGCTGATAATCAAAGAGATATAGCTTATGATTTGGCATATGATGAGATAAAAAAAGGTCGACAAGTATATATTGTATGCCCTCTTATTGAAGAGGATGAAAAAGAGGAGTTAAATTCAGTAGAAACTTTATATAATAAACTTACCAGTGGAATTTTTAAGGAATTAAAGGTTGAGATACTTCATGGAAAAATGAAAGGCTCTGAAAAAGATGAAATAATAAAAAGATTTAAGAATAATGAAGTTAATGTTCTAATATCAACAACTGTAATTGAAGTAGGCGTTAATGTTCCCAATGCATCCGTAATGATTGTTGAAAATGCAGAACGGTTTGGATTGTCGCAGTTACATCAATTAAGAGGAAGAGTTGGAAGAGGTCAGTATTCATCTTATTGTATATTAATAGCAAAGGCTAAAAGTAATGTGACTAAAAAAAGGATGCAGATAATGACAGAATGTAGTGATGGATTTCTAATATCAGAAAAAGATTTAGAACTCAGAGGTGCAGGAGAGATGTTTGGTAAGAAGCAAAGTGGTGATGAAGGCTTTGTACTTGCAAATCTTTATGATGATATGAAGATTTTAAGATGTGCTAAATTAGAGGCGAATAACATTTTACAAAACGAATTTGAGGTAAATAGGGAAATAATCAATGAACTTAGTAAAAATTTGGAAAAAAGTAGCAAATATATTTGCTTTAATTAATTTGAAATATTATGTATAGATATGTTAATATATAAAATATACACCTATAAAAAGAGCACGAAGTGCAATTAAGATCATTTTGCCTATAAAAAGAGCGCGAAGCGCAACCAAGATTGTTTCACTTTAAAAAGAGTGTGAAGCTTAATTGGGAACTTTTCACATATGAAAAGAGCACGGAGTGTGCAACTGAGTTTAGTTTTAAATTGTAAATTAAAAATCTAGAGAGTAGATTTTCTTATATGCTTATTTTAGGAGGAATAAAATTTTGAGAATAATAGCAGGAAGAGCAAGAGGACATAAATTAATACCTCCAGCTACAATGGAAACAAGGCCTACATTAGATAGAGTTAAAGAGGCTATGTTTAGTTCAGTTCAAATGTATATACCAGAGGCAGTAGTTGTAGACGTTTTTGCTGGGACAGGAAGCCTTGGATTAGAAGCGGCAAGCAGAGGGGCAAGTGAAGTTTATTTATTTGATAAAAGCTCTGTGACTTTTCCTTTATTAAAGGAAAATGTAGAAAGCCTTAAATTTCAAGATTTCTGTTTTCCTATGAATATAGATGCTTATGAAGGCTTAAAGAATCTTGCGAAGAAGGGAAAGAAATTTGACATAATATTTATTGATCCACCTTATTGCAAAGAAATGATTCCAGAAGCTATGAAAATTGTTAAGGACAATGAAATTTTAAAGAATGATGGAATAATAGTTACTAAAATAGATACTATTGAAGAGATTTATGAAGGGTATAAAGATATAAGATTAACAAAAAGTAAGAAGTATGGAAATACAACAGTATGTTATTACAAGCATGAGGAGAAGTAAACAATGAGAGTTGCAGTGTACCCTGGGAGCTTTGATCCTATAACAAATGGACATCTCGATATTATAAAAAGAGGAGCAAAGGTCTTTGATAAAGTAATAGTTGCAGTATTAGTTAATGTTGATAAGAAATATCTTTTTGAAAGCAGCGAAAGAGTTGAACTTATAAAAAGAGTGACAAGAGATATTGAGAATGTTGAAATACGAAGCTTTGATGGGCTTTTAGTTAATTTTCTAAAAGAATGTAAGACTAATATAATATTAAAGGGATTAAGAACAGCTTCTGATTTTGAGTATGAATTTCAAATGGCGTTTATTAATAGAGAATTAGATGATGATACCGAAACTGTATGTATGATGTCATCGGCTAAAAATATACATATTAGTTCCTCAACTGTTAAGCAGGTGGCAAGGTTTGGAGGAGATATTAGTGGACTTGTTCCCAATGAAATTATTTCAGATATAATGTCCAGAATAAATCTATAAACGGTGATTTTTTAAGGAAAAGTATTTTCATAATTAGAATGTGCTGTGTTTAAGCAGCCGCATTAACTTGAAATTAATGCTATGCTATTAATAATACTAAAAGCAATTAAAAATGCTAGATTAAGATTTGTTCCTGGTATTTTGAGCATTTATAGAATAAATATCTAAGGAGTGTTTTTATGGAAAAAATGGAGGTAAATATAATAGAGTTATTAGAGTATTTACAAGACTTGGTGGAAAATTCACCTAAAGTGCCAATGAGCGGTAAAGTTATGATAGATAAAAGAGAAGTTGTTGATGTAATAGATCAAATAATTAACTATATGCCTGACCAATTTAAAAAAGCTGAATGGGTTATGAACGAGAGAGAAAGAATCCTTAATGAAGCTAAAAAAGAGTATGATTCTGTTAGAAAAGAAACAATGACTATGATGAGACAGAATGTCGAAAATCACGATATAGTGAGGGAAGCCAAGGGGAGAGCACAAGAAATTATAGCCTCAGCACAGAGAGAGGCCAAGGCTATAAGATTAGGGTCTAGGGATTATTCTGATGAAATATTAACCCAATTAGATCAAGAATTAGAAGAACACAAAATAAAATTAATAAAAAGCCTTCAAGAAAGTTTTGAAGTAGTAGCTAAAGAGATAGATACAAATTTAACTGGTACATGCGATGTTATAAAAGAGAACATTAAAGAATTACGCGGTATGAAAAAATAATTTCAAGGTTCTATTAAATATACTTAATAAAAGTGTTAATAACAGTATAGTTAATGCAGGATATATATATACAAATAAACTTGAAGAATGGCTCATTTGTAAGTTTGATGTATAAATACTTGTAGGAAACACTTTGCATAACCCATAAGTTATAATAAAACTAACGATTCCTTGGATTACTTTTAAAAAAATATATCTGCTATAATTTATCTTAGTATCGCTTACGAAAGAACTTACTTGTGCGATTACAGCAAGACCAGAAAATGAAGTTAAAAAGCTTATTATACCAAGCTTTAAGGGGATAGAAATTTCTAGGGGAGAGATTATACTGCACCCATTAGTCATTTCAATGCTTCCTAAAAATATACTGTATAAAGTTTGGGAAGGCAGTTTTAAAATATTATCTAGCTGCCTAAATACAATATGAATATAAGGATTGTTTTTAACGAGAGATATAACAACTGAAAAAATTATTATGAAACCACCTATAGATAATGTGGTGTTTATTCCGTTTTGAACCGCATTTTTTACAGCATTACCGAAATTCATACTTTCATTTTTTGGACAAGGGAGAGAACTTAGAGTATTTAAGTTTCTCTTTTTTTTTGTCAAAAATCCCATTATGATTATTGATAAATTGCTTCCTAGAAGCAAGATATAACCTAAGGATACATTCCCTAATAAAGTTCCAGCAACAGATCCGATTAAAAAAAGGGGACCAACGTTAGACGCTATGTTTAAAAGTCTTTCGTATTCATTCCTATCTATATATTCCATCTTGTATAAATCTACACAATATTTAGCACCTAGTGGATAGCCACATAGTATACTTGCTACGATTGGAAAGGAACAATTTCTAGAAAGGCCTAATGGTTTGCAGATTAATGGCCCAAGAAATTTAGAATAAAGATTTATTCCATCGTAGTATATTAATAAATTACATATAACTACAAAAGGAAAGGTGGTTGGCAATATTGAGTTATACCATAATTTACAACCATCAATAGCTGCGACTATGCATTGGTTTATGTTTAAAACAAAAAGAACTATTAAGACGGATATAAATATACAAATGATAGTATTTTTTTTGATATTAAGTTGTTTGATTAAAATAAAGACTAAGCTAATAATAAGAAACCATAAGATAATAATATATATCATGAAATCACTCCAATCAATAATATTTATATTCTCATGGTTATGTAAAATATTACTATATTATAAAAGGCCCTTTTAAATAATCATCCATAGGACTTATTTTTGGATTTAGCAGTGAATATGCTTTTGTTCCTAAGATATCTATTTTTAGATGATCACATTGATTGTTTCTTGGCACTTTTGTTATTAAATTTATACTAGAATTAGTTTTTATACTCTTTAGAATTCTTTGCCCTATAGAATTAAAAGCAAGAACTCTTGCGTAAGGTGCGGGGCTCTTAGATAAGCTTAATAAATCAAAATTTTCAAGGTTCAAAAAGCTTTGCAAAAGAATTCTACTTATCCTCGTGTATGTATATCTTTTGCTTTTTGAATTCAATATTAATTCGTTAAGTGAATTGGATCTTACAATTTCTTTTAATATTTTATTATCTATGCCCTCTGATACATCTGGCAAATTTAAAAGAGATCTTTCGTTAGTGAGTAATTTATATTTTATATATTTAAAGGTATCTTCCTCAAAAATAAAAGGATAGTTAGAAGAAGATAAACTAAGCAGAATGTCATAGCTCGCCTTTGGCATAATATCAGCTAAATCATTTAAAGATTTCTCTTTTAGATGTTTTCTTATTGATGTAGCAGAAGCAAATGAAGCGCTTATGTTGACATCGTTATATAATGAACCTTCTCTTTTGATGGTTTTAGGAACTATTGCGCTATTTAAACGAATTAGAGATTTTATATATTCAATACCTAAGATATTATTAGAATTTGATATTGTATCTAATAATTTATTTGAGTTTAAATAATCTTTAAGTGCATTTGCTCGGCTCAAATGAAAAGGTAAGCCAGAGTCCAAATTATATTTTAAAAGTTTTTTATAATTTAAAGGCTCGGAAACTAAAACTTTGGCTATGTCTTCTAATATAGATACATTTCCTTCTTCGCTTCCAAAGTATAAGTGATCTATTACGCCTAACGAGTTAAGAAGAGATACGCTTCCGAAAGCAAAATGTTCAGCAGAAGAAATGGAATAAACTAGAGGTAGCTCTAGAACTAGATCAACACCATTTTTAATAGCCATTTCAGCTCTTTTCCATTTATCTATAATTGCTGGAATTCCTCTTTGCATAAAATTACCACTCATTACACAAACTATGCCATCTGCGTTTGTGTCGGATTTTGCTTTACTAAGGTGATATTCATGACCTTTATGAAATGGATTATATTCTGTAATTATTCCTGTAAGTATTAAAATCATCTCCTTTATAAAGCTAGTATAGCATATTATGGAATTTTATAATATTAGTTATTAAGGTTTAATATGTTGTGTATTTTTTGTAAAATGTCAATAAGATATTATAAAAATATTGTTAAAAAATATACTTTTTTAATATTACTCTATTAAAAAGTAGTTTAAAAAATATTCAGAACATTAAAAGAATGGTGAATTTTTAATTATTGCTTAATATTGACAAAAAAATAGCGTATGTATAACTAATTGAATGAATATACTATAGATTTTTAAGAAAAATTAAATGAAAATAATATGAAATAGACATGTATTTTTCATATATTAGGTCAATAATTTAAAACATTTGATAGCGTTTAATAATAAATTATAAAATAATTTTAAATAAAATTTAATTGTTAAAAATTATACTTTTCCTATATTGTTATTTTACAGGAGTATTGTCTGACAATTTAGATTATTTCAAATCTAAAGACTTCTATTTTATAGAGAATTTGTGTTGAAAAAAGCACTGATAAAGGAGTATATTAGTATTAGAGATAGGATATAGAGAGGAGATAAATAGATTATGGACCTTATGAAAAAAATATGGACTGCAGCACAATCAAATAAACAAAAAATTGTTCTTCCAGAGGGAAACGAGGAAAGAAATATAGCAGCTGCAGAAAAAATACAAAAATTAGGATTAGCTTACCCAATTTTAATAGGTAACAAAGAAGAAATAAATAATAAGGCAAAGGAATTAGATGTAAATTTATCGGGAATTGAGATTATTGATCCAAATGAATCAGATAAATTAGAAAAGTATATTGAAGCCTTCTATGAACTTAGAAAGACAAAAGGCGTTACAATGGAAAAGGCAGATAAAATAGTCAGAGATCCTCTATATTTTGGTACGATGATGGTTAAATTAGATGATGCAGATGGAATGGTATCAGGAGCAATTCACACAACTGGAGATTTATTAAGACCAGGATTACAAATTATAAAGACAGCACCAGGGGTATCTGTTGTTTCAAGCTTCTTTATAATGCAAGTTCCAGGATCATCTTATGGTGAAGAAGGAACATTAATATTCTCAGACTGTGCAGTTAACCCTAACCCTAACGAGGATCAATTAGCAGCAATTGCAATAGCTACTGCAGAAACAGCTAAGAATTTATGTAACATGGAACCTAAGGTGGCAATGTTATCATTCTCTACTATGGGAAGTGCTGATAATGAATTAGTTGATAAGGTTAGAAATGCTACTCAAAAAGCAAAAGAAATGAGACCTGACTTAGATATAGATGGTGAACTACAATTAGATGCAGCTATAGTTGCAAAAGTAGCAGCTCAAAAGGCACCAGAAAGTACTGTTGCTGGAAAAGCTAATGTTCTAGTATTCCCAGATTTACAAGCTGGAAATATAGGTTATAAATTAGTTCAAAGATTTGCAAATGCTGAAGCTATTGGACCTATCTGTCAAGGCTTTGCAAAACCAATCAATGACTTATCAAGAGGTTGTAGCTCAGATGATATTGTAAGTGTTGTCGCGCTTACAGCAGTTCAAGCTCAAACAAACAAATAGTAAGTATTATTTTTACAGATAATTTAAAGTAAGTTAGCTTATAGATTGTTAAAACAAAAATACAAAAGGTTTGAATGTTAAAAGGAGAGTAGAGTTATGAAAGTATTAGTTATAAATTGTGGTAGTTCTTCACTAAAATATCAACTTATTGATATGAGTAATGAAGAGTCTTTAGCTCAAGGACTTGTTGAAAGAATAGGAATTACTGGGTCAATATTGACTCAAAAAGTTGAAGGAAAAGATAAATATATAGTTGAAACACCATTAAAAGATCATCAAGATGCAATAGAACTTGTTTTAAAGTGTTTAGTTGATGAAAACCATGGTGTAATAAGTTCAATGGATGAGATATCAGCTGTTGGACATAGAGTTGTTCATGGTGGTGAAAAATACGCAACTTCAGTAGTAATTAATGAAGAAGTAATTAAGGCGCTTGATGAATTTACAAAATTAGCACCACTTCATAATCCTCCAAATATAATTGGAATAAATGCATGTAAGGCTCTTATGCCAAAAACTCCAATGGTAGCAGTATTTGATACAGCATTCCATCAAACTATGCCAGAAAAAGCATTTATGTATGCTCTTCCATATGAATTATATGAGGAAGATCATGTAAGAAGATATGGATTCCATGGTACATCTCATAAGTATGTAGCAGGTGAAATGGCAAAATGGATGAATAAAGACATAAGCGATTTAAAGATAGTAACTTGTCATATAGGTAATGGTGTAAGTATTACAGCTGTTGATGGTGGAAAATCTGTAGATACTACAATGGGATTCACTCCATTAGATGGTATTATAATGGGATCAAGATCTGGAAGTATAGATCCAGCAATAGTTACTTATTTAGTAAAAGAAAAAGGATATTCTATAGATGAAGTAAATGATATCTTAAATAAGAAATCAGGGGTTCTAGGTATATCAGGAATAGGAACAGATTTTAGAGATATTAGAAGTGCTGTGGAAAATGATAATGATCCTAGAGCATTACTTACAATGGATATATTCGGATATCAAGTTAAGAAGCAAATAGGTGCTTATGCTGCCGTAATGGGTGGTGTAGATGCAATTGTATTTACAGCAGGAATCGGAGAACATGCTCCAGAAATAAGATCAAGAGCTTTAACTAATATGGAATTCTTAGGAATAGAAGTAGATTTAGAAAAGAACGAAAGTCATAATATCGGAGATGGTATGGAAATTTCTAAAGAAACTTCAAAGGTAAAAGTAGTTGTAATACCTACAAACGAAGAATTAATGATTGCTAAAGAAACTTTAGAATTAGTTAAGTAAGGCATAATTGAAAAAATAGTGAGTTAACATGCTGATTGGTTTTTATTTATAATTTATCAGCATGTTTTTTCAATGGCTTTATACAATATATTTGGCTGTACTTACTTTATAGAAGAAAATATATACGTAAAGGAGAGCAGTTAGTATAGATACAAAAACATTTGTATCATGAGTTTGTTATTTTCTTTCATATTGAGAAATAGGAATTTATAATAAATTTCTTGACTTTTTAGCACGCAATTTATATAATTAGTTGTGTTTGTTTTATAAATATATGTGCTAAGGAGTGAAAGAGGAGATATTATATAGTTTACATTAGTTTTATTATATGATTATCCTGTGATTTTATGAAAGTACAAATTTCAGATATTATTTCAGGTAAAGATAGAAGCAAGAAAATTGACTATATATTTGATGCACCGCAATTTGATTTTGAAGGAGATATAATTAAACCAATAAAACCTTTTGAAGTTGTTGGGAATATCTTATCAGATGGTGATATATTAATATTGAATGCTAAAATCAAAACTGATTTAGAAATGATATGTTCAAGATGTTTAGATACCTTTATCTATCCAATAGATATTGATATAGAAGAAAGGTTTACAACTAATAGAGATAGTGGTGATGATGAAGCTATTGTTGTAATGGATGATGTTTTAGACATCACAGAAATTGTCGAAAGTAGCATAATTTCAACACTACCTATTAAAAGAGTTTGCAAGAACGACTGTAAAGGGCTTTGTCAAGAATGTGGATGTAACTTAAATCACAATTCATGTTCATGTCAAAAAGAAGATGTAGATATACGTTTTGAGGCCTTGAAAGGTTTGTTTGATAATAAGGAGGTGTAATGAATGGGTTGTCCAGCAAGAAAATCAGGAAAAGCTAAAGTAAAAGCAAGAAGAGCTCAAACTTTTAAAGCTAGTTTACCTGGCATAGTTGAATGTCCACAATGCCACGAAATGAAACTTGCTCATAGAGTATGTAAAAATTGTGGTTATTATAAAGGTAAGGAAGTTGTAGCTTCTGAAAAATAAAAGAAAGTCTTTATGACTTTCTTTTCTTATATAAAGAAATATATAGATATATATGTTGTACTATTAGATTTATACTTAAAACTTCTTAGCGAAATTTTCATGGTTCTGAGAAATAACGATGTTTCTACTTTGGGTTTACTATCACATAAGTATAAGTTAAATAATCTTTATCTAAAAAAGAAAATATTCTATTTATTAATTAAATTAATTTATTTATAATTAAAGTGGAAGAAGGGAGGTATTCAGATGAAAATAGCTATAGATGGCATGGGGGGAGATAATGCACCTGTAGCAGTAATAGACGGTGCTATTCAAGCTCTTAAGGCATATGACGATATCCAATTATATATTACAGGTCCAGAAGAGGTTCTAAATATAGAATTAGCTAAATATACTTATCCCAAGGAAAAAGTTATTGTGGTAGATGCAAAGGAAGTAATTTCACCTAATGAGCATCCTGTTATGGCTTTGCGAAAGAAGAAAAATTCAAGTATAGTTAAGGCTTTAAACCTAGTTAAGGAAGGTATTTGTGATGCTGTTGTATCAGGAGGCAGTACAGGTGCATTTTTAGCTGGGTGTACGTTGATAATAGGCAGAATTAAAGGAATAGAAAGGCCTGCTCTTGCACCTATAATGCCCGGGAGACGTGGAAAGTTTATGATAGTAGATGTTGGTGCTAATGTAGATTGCAAACCTTCATTTTTGGTGCAATTTGCAAAGATGGGAAAAATATATTATCAAAAGGTTTTCAACGTTAAAAATCCGACTATAGGACTTATAAATATTGGAGAAGAAGAAGAAAAAGGAAATGAACTTACAAAAGCTGCTTTTAAGCTTTTGAAGGAAGAAAGTTCCATAAACTTCAAAGGGAATATAGAGCCAAGAGAAATACCTGCTGGTGACACTAATATTTTAGTAAGTGATGGTTTTGTGGGGAATACAGCTTTGAAGATGTATGAAGGATCGGCTTCGAGTATATTAGGTATAATTAAAGATGAGGTGCTTAAATCGTCGATTATATCTAAAATAGGGGTGGTTCTGCTAAAACCTGTGCTAAAAAATATAATGAAAAAGTTTGATTATAAGGAATATGGTGGAGCTCCGTTCTTGGGGGTTGATGGGATTTGTATAAAAGCTCATGGCAGTTCTGATGCAAGAGCGTTTAAGAATTCCATTAAACAAACTAAAATTTTCTATGATAATAATGTATTAAAAGATATAAGAAATGAATTTTCTTCGGAAAATTAGTTAAAATATATTGAAACTAATATTGACGATTTAAACAATATATAATATTATCTAAATGTAGAACTTGGGAGGTGAAACAAATGTTTGAAAAGATCCAAGCAATTATTGCTGATAAATTAAGTATCGATGTAGAAAGCGTTGTTATGGAAGCATCATTTATTGAAGATTTAAATGCGGACTCATTAGATATAGTTGAGCTTATAATGGCTCTAGAAGATGAACTAGATATGGAAATACCTGACGAAGACGTTGAAAACTTCAAAACAGTTGGAGATGTTGTCAATTACGTAAAAGCTCATCACGAAGAATAAAATAATCCCGCATCTTGCGGGATTTTATATTTTACAAAGTGAGAACTAAATTTAAAATCATTTTAAAATAGATTTTAGTGAGAAATGTACTTTAGTAATATATTGGCGTACAAATGTTACTGTCTATGATAACGATGTTTTTAGTTGGAATTTAGGAAGAAAAATCATTATAGTAACTAAAATATCAAATTAATAGTTTATTCTTGAATTTGTTATGGGAAGTATATAGCAATAAGTTAGCAAGTTGAAGAATAAACTTCAAGGAGTGGAATACATGAATAGATATACACTTAAAGAAATAGAAGAAAATTTAGGGGTTTTTTTTAATAACCACACATTACTAAAAACAGCTCTTACTCATAGCTCTTTTGGAAATCAATTCAAGGATGCGGAGTATAATGAAAGGCTTGAATTTCTAGGAGACTCAGTATTGCAGCTTTGTATTACAGAATACCTTTTTAATAATTACAAACATAAAACAGAAGGTGAGCTGACAAAAATAAGAAGTTTGATAGTTTGTGAAAATTCTCTTTACGAAATTGCAAAAAAGATAAACTTAGGATCTTATATTAGAATGAGTAAAGGTGAAGAAATTACAGGCGGAAGAGAAAGGATTTCAATACAAGCAGATGCTGTTGAGGCAATCATTGCTGCTGTTTATTTAGACAAAGGCATTGGTTTTGTAAGAGATTTTATATTGCTTCATTTTGAAGAGATAATAAATAAAGCAATAAATAATGAAATTGTATTAGATTTCAAGACAAAGCTTCAAGAGCTTCTTCAAAAAGATGGAGAAGTAGTAATTCAATATGAGCTTACGAAATTTGAAGGACCACCTCACAGAAGAAAATTCTTTACAAATGTAGTAATAGATAAAAAATTAATGGGTGAAGGTTCAGGCTATAGTAAAAAAGAAGCAGAACAAAATGCGGCTAAACAGGCATTAGATATATTGGAAGGTAAGCATGAGTAAAAATTATTATATAATACCGATATTTGTACCTCATGAAGGATGTCCGCATAATTGCGTATTCTGTAATCAGGATAGAATAACAGGTGTTGATGATGAAGAGGTTACGGCGAGTTCGGTAATTGGCACAATAAATGATTATTTAGAAACTATAAAGAATAAAAATGCAACTATTGAAATTTCATTTTTTGGTGGTACATTCACAGGTATTAGAGAAGAAAAACAAAGAGAACTCCTAAAAGTGGCTAAGGAGTTTAAAGAAAAAGGTCTCATAGATAAAATAAGACTTTCTACAAGACCAGATTACATCAATGATTATATACTTACATATCTTAAAGAGTATGGAGTCGACATAATAGAACTTGGAGTTCAATCACTGGATGAAGAGGTATTAAAAAAAGCTGGTAGAGGACATAGTGTTCTGGATGTCATAAATGCATCTAAATTAATAAAAGAATATAAATTTATATTAGGTCATCAAATAATGCCGGGACTACCTGGAGATACTTTTGAAAGAGATATACAAACAACTAGAGAGTCAATTAAGATGAATCCAGATATTTGTAGAATATATCCGTCTTTAGTTATAAAAGATACTCCGATGGAAAGAATGTATATTAATAACGAGTACATTCCGTATTCTCTTGAAGATGCAGTTAACATAAGTAAGGCTATGTATGATATGTATAAGAAGCATAACATCAATGTAATAAGAATTGGTCTTCAGCCGACAGAAAGTATAAATGAAGGGAAAGATATAGTGGCAGGTCCTTTTCATCCATCATTTAGAGAATTAGTTGAGGGCAGTTTACTATCAGATATTATTTTAGAAAATATGACGGATGAAAAAAATGGAGTAATTTATATTAACTCAAAAGATGTAAGTAAGCTTTATGCTAATAAAAAATTATATTTTAACAGGCTTAAAGATAATGGTAAGATTGTTGATGTGAAACAAGATGATGATATTGAAAGAGGTCATATAAAACTTTGTTTGAAAAATAGAAAGTTAGAAATAGCATACTAGCGAGAGGAGACTCTCGCTTTTAAAATGTTAATTATGTTCATGAATCTAACTTAGGCATAATCAAAAAAATAACAAGTCCATCTGCCAATCCTGTTTTTGTCTTTCATATGCCTTAACATTTTCTTTTGTGTGAATTATTGATATTTAATAAGCTTTACTATAAACTAAATTATAATAAGGAGTTGTTTGATATGAAAAAAAAGACTAGAGAAAAAATGATAATTGCAATGACTATTTTTATTGTAGTAATCTTTATTGTAACATTATTACCTAGTATATTTTCTTTTTAAGGAGAGGACACATGTTTTTAAAATCTCTAGAAATACGAGGATTTAAATCTTTTGCTGATAAAACAGAATTAAAATTTAAACAAGGCGTTACAGCTGTTGTAGGACCTAACGGAAGTGGAAAGAGTAATATTTCGGATGCGGTAAGATGGGTGCTCGGAGAACAGAGTGTTAAGGTTCTAAGAGGCGGAAAAATGGAAGATGTAATATTTGCAGGAACGCAGTTTAGAAAGCCAGTGGGCCTTGCTCAGGTTTCACTAACCCTTGATAATAGTGATGAAAAGCTCGCGACAGAATATAACGAGGTAGTTGTATCAAGAAGAATATTTAGATCAGGAGAATCGGAATATTTAATAAATAATTCAAAGTGCAGGCTAAAAGACGTAATAAATCTTTTTATGGATACAGGAATTGGTAAGGAAGGTTACTCACTAATTGGACAAGGTAAGATTGAAGCTATATTAAGTGGTAAGCCGGAAGATAGAAGAAATCTCTTAGAGGAAGCTGCAGGTATTGTAAAGTTTAAAAATAGAAAAGAAGAAGCAGAGAAAAAGTTAAGCAATACAGATGAAAATTTAGTTAGAATAAATGATATTTTGTCAACTTACGAAGAGAGAATAGAACCCCTAAGGATTGAAAGAGAGAAAGCATTAGAATTTACTGACTTATCTAATAATTTGAAGAAAAAAGAAGTATCACTTATAGTACATACCATAGACAAAATGGAAGAAGAATTAAAAGGGTTCAATGAAGATTTGAATTTAAAAATTAAAGAAATTGAAGATAAGCGTAAAGAAATATCTAGTTATAAGTCACAACTTAAAGAACTAGAGATAAAAATAGAAAAGCTAGAAAAGAAGAATTTAGAAGAAAAAGAGAAATATTATAGCTTAAAAGAAACTGTTAGTGAAGATGAAAAAAGTATAGAACTTTATAAAGAAAGAATTAAGAGTTTTGAAGAAAAGATCAATAGGAATAATTATGAGCTGGATGATATTTTAGTTAAGGTAAATCAGCTTAATGAAAACAAGAAATTATTAGAAAGCGAATTGAGTGAAAGACTAAAGGAACAAAGATTAAGAGAAGAAGATATAGTAAATTTAGAAGAAAACAATATAAAAAGTTCTAAGGAACTTAAAAGTATAGATGAAGAAATAAAATCTCTAAGAGAAGGTGAATTTGAACTTTTAAGAAGTAACTCAGATATGAAGAATGAGATTACTATGCTAAATAAAGATCTCTCGCTAAGAGAAGAGAAAAAAGAAACCCTAAATTCTTCTATATCTTTTCTAGAAAATAATATTGTTATTAATTTAGCGACTTATAAAGACCTAACCAATGAAATTGAAAAGAATAAAGACAATATAAAATTGCTAAATATGCAAATAGTAGAGCATAAGAAAAAAATAGGTTCTCTATCAGCAAATTTAACTAAAAAAGAAAATGAACTTAGAGAATTAAGTGGGACTTTAACAAAACTTGATGCAAATAGATCAATGTTAGAAAACTTGGAAAAGCATTATGAGGGATATAACAGGTCAGTAAAATCTTTAATGGAATCAATTCATAGGGAAAGAATTACGGCTGCAAATGATACTAAAGTCTTAGGTGAAATTTTCACTGTAGGTAAAAAGTATGAAGTTGCTATAGAAATAGCTTTAGGTGCTGCGATTTCAAATGTTATAACAAAAAATGAAGAAATAGCAAAAGTTCTTATAGGATATTTGAAAAAAAATAGTCTAGGAAGAGCGACATTTTTACCTTTAAATATTATAAAAGGAAAGAAGTTAGAACTAGATAGAAGTATAACTGAAGCTAATGGATATATTGGGATTGCAAGTGACATAATATCTTATGATAAAGAGTATAAAAATATAATGGATTATTCTCTAGGAAGAACAATAATCTGCAGTGATATGGACTGCGCTCTTAATATCGCAAGAATCGGAAAATATAATTATAGAATCGTTACTTTGGATGGAGAAATCATAAATCCAGGGGGAGCGTTAACAGGTGGTAGCATAAAGGGGAAAAATTCAAATGTTCTAGGTAGAAAAAGAGAAATTGAAGAATTAGTATTAGGTATAAGCAATAAAAAAGAGAAATATGAGGAATTGAAAATACTAGTTCAAGATATCAAGAAAGAAATACAAGACCTAGATGAGGATATGCTGAATAAAAGGGATGAAGTTCATGAGAAAAATATTGAACTTACAAAAAAGGAAAGTGAGATTAAAGGGTTACAGTCTGATACGGATAAGTTAAAGAGAAATCTAGAAACTGCTAAAGAAGAAATAAAAAGAATAGCAGGTGAAAGAGAAGCTATATTAGAAAAGATTAGAGCTAAAGAATCTGAAGTTCAGGTGATTGAAAGTGAAAATACAGCTAACAAGAGCAAAAGTATAGAACTGGAACAGTTAATGAAAATCAAAGTTCAAGAAGTTAACGATAGCGATACTAAGCTTACAGAAATGAAAATCAGTAAGGCTAAGTTGGATGAGGCAATAGAAAATAAAAAGAATGAATTTTTAAGAATAGAAAAAGAAATTAAGGATTTAGAGATTAAAAATGAACTTTTAAATAATGAAAATGAGGAAAATAAAAAAAATATTGAAAGTTTAAATTTAGATATAAAGGCTAAGAATAAGAATATTGAAGAAAATAATATTAATATCAGCAATTTAGAAGTAAACTTTAAAGATGATGAGATATTAAAAGAAAAGTTAAAGCAAGAATTTAAAGAAAAAGATAATGTAATAAGCGGTATTTTGGATGAAGTAAGCTTAAAAGAAATGGAAGTTAATAAGCGAGAAGTAATTAAAGCTAAGAAAGAAAATGATAGGGAGCATGTTTATAAGAAACTTAATGAAGAGTTAGAATTAACTTATGCAGAGGCATTAGATAAATGTGAGCCAGTAGTTGATGAGGAAGCTTTGAAACAAGAAATTTTTGTTACTAAAGGAAAGATAACAAAACTTGGAGTAGTAAATTTAGCAGCAATAGAAGAGTACGAAGAAATTAAAGAAAAGTATGAGTTTATGTCTACTCAGGCAGAGGATTTAGAAAATGCCAAAAGGGAATTAAATGCCGTTATTGAAGAAATGACTAATGAAATGAAAAGTTTATTTAAAGAAAACTTCAAAATATTGAATTATAATTTTGATAAAACTTTTAAAGATTTGTTTAAAGGTGGAAGCGCTGAGCTTATTTTAGGTGAAGGTGATGAGCTTACAGCCAATATTGACATAAATGTAGAGCCGCCAGGAAAAAAACTTCAAAATATTAATCTGATGTCTGGTGGAGAGAAGGTTCTATCTGCAATAGCTTTACTTTTTGCAATTTTAAAGATGAAACCAACGCCTTTCTGTATATTGGATGAAATAGAAGCGGCTTTAGATGATGCAAATGTATATAGGTATGCAGAGTTCCTAAAAATGTTTTCTAAAAATACTCAATTTATAATTATAACTCATAGAAAGGGAACTATGGAGGTAAGTGATATTATATATGGAGTAACAATGGAAGAAAAAGGTGTATCAAAGGTAGTTTCAGTAGACTTTTCCGATAGCTAGCATCCGTAAACCTCCTACTTTTAGTGAGAGGTAACGGCTGCAAGCTTCTGGATTAGTTAGACTAAGATTTAAGATGAGATGACTTATCTTAAATCAAGTTTCACTTGAGCAGAAAATTTTAATTAGGAGGAAATGAATTTGTTTGGAAATTTATTTAATAAACTAAAAGAGGGATTAGCAAAGACAAGAGATGGACTAACAGATAAGATAAATGAGGCCTTAAATTTGGCAGTAACTATAGATGAGGATTTATATGAGGAATTAGAAGAAATATTAATCATGTCTGATATCGGTATGGACACAACAGTAGATATTATAGAAAGATTAAGGGGTAAAATCAGAAAAGAAAAAATAAACGATCCTCAAGAAGTAAAACCGGCATTAAAGGAAGTAATTAGAGATATATTACTTGAAGGTACATATGAAGATGACGAAAAAGAAAAGAAAGTAATGCTTATAATTGGGGTAAATGGTGTTGGTAAAACTACATCTATAGGAAAACTTGCAGCAAAGAATAAACAAGAAGGAAAAAAAGTATTACTGGCTGCAGCTGATACATTTAGAGCTGCTGCTATTGATCAGCTTGAAGTATGGAGCTCTAGAGCCGAAGTTGATATAGTTAAACATCAGGAAGGATCGGATCCGGCTGCGGTTGTTTTCGATGCGATAGAAGCGTCAAAGGCTAGAAATGTTGATCTATTAATATGTGATACGGCTGGAAGGCTTCATAATAAGAAGAACTTAATGAATGAGCTTGAAAAGATAAACAGAATAATTGATAGGGAATTGCAAGGCTATAGAAAAGAAACGTTACTAGTTTTAGATGCAACAACAGGTCAAAATGCTGTTATTCAAGCAAAGCAGTTCATGGAAGCTTGTCCGATAGACGGAATAATATTAACTAAATTAGATGGAACAGCAAAAGGTGGTGTTGTTTTATCTATAAAGCAAGGCTTAAATATTCCTGTTAGATACATAGGAGTTGGGGAAGGTATTGATGATCTTCAAAAATTTGATGCAGAAGGATTTGCTGAAGCATTAATATAGGGTTAGCTAAGAAATAATAGGCCAGTATGTTTGGCCTATTATTTTCTTTCATGTGCCTTAAATATATTTCTATAAACACATTTTTAAAGGTACATAGATTTATATAAAAATAGTTTCAAAGATTCATATTTTTAAATATACATATGAAAATATGTAAATATTTATTGGAAACATCAGGGGTTCAAGGTTTTTGATTATGAATATACAAAATATAAGCAGTTTAAAAATCATTAATTGCATTAAAAAACTTGAGATATAGAGCCCAGGGATAAAAAAATAAAAGTGTTAAGTAAAAATACTTGACACTTTGAAATAATCCTGTTAAAATCTTTTTTGTGGGTAAGGTGATTAAATGGAAGATAGAGTTGAGATTTCGTTACTTATGGATTTTTATGGTCCGTTATTAACAGAAAAGCAAAGTGAAATTATGCAGTGGTATTATAATGATGATTTATCGTTAGCTGAAATAGCTGAGCTTAATCAAACGAGTCGTCAGGCTATTCATGATTTAATCAAAAGATGTTATAAACAACTTCTCTCCTATGAACGTAAACTTAACTTACTTCAAAAGAGTATAAATAGAAAAAAGGAAATTATGAATTTTTTAGAACACTTAAAAAATAAATATTCCATTGATGATGAGGATATTATAAAATATAAAGAAAAGCTAGAAAATTTATAAGGAGGAGTAAACATGGCTTTCGAAGGATTAGGTGAAAAATTACAGGAGACTTTTAGAAAATTAAAAGGTAAAGGAAAGTTGACTGAAAAAGATATAAAAGAAGCCATGAGAGAAGTAAAGCTTGCCTTACTAGAAGCAGATGTTAACTATAAAGTTGTTAAACAATTTATTTCTTCTGTTAGTTCTAAATGTGTTGGAAGTGAAGTTCTTGAAAGTCTAACACCAGGACAACATGTAATAAAGATAGTTAATGAAGAACTTACTAATCTTATGGGTGGAACTGAAAGTAAACTTAATTATAGTAGTTCAGGACTTACAGTTATAATGTTAGTTGGATTACAAGGAGCAGGTAAAACTACTATGTGTGGTAAACTTGCGCTAAACCTTAGAAAAAATAATAAAAAGCCATTATTAGTAGCTTGCGATATTTATAGACCAGCAGCTATAAAGCAATTAGAAGTTGTAGGAAAACAAATCGAAATTCCAGTATTTTCGATGGGAGATAAAGTAAGCCCTGTTGAAATTGCAAAGAATGCAATCACTCATGCAAAAGATAATGGGAATAATGTAGTTATCATAGATACTGCAGGTAGACTTCACGTTGATGAAGAATTAATGCAGGAACTAAAAAATATAAAAGATAATGTAAACCCGTCAGAAATATTATTAGTTGTTGATGCTATGACAGGTCAAGATGCTGTCAATGTTGCAGAAAACTTTAATAATGATTTAGATTTAAGTGGAGTTATTTTAACAAAACTAGATGGTGATACTAGAGGTGGAGCTGCACTGTCAATTAAGACTATAATTGATAAGCCAATCAAATATGCCGGTGTTGGCGAAAAAATGAATGATTTTGAAGTGTTCCATCCTGATAGAATGGCATCAAGAATTTTAGGAATGGGTGATGTATTATCGCTTATTGAAAAAGCTCAGGAAGCCATTGATGAAAAGGAAGCAGCTGATTTAGGTAAGAGAATGTTAAATCAAGAATTTAACTTTGAGGATTATCTAATGGCAATGGAACAGATGAAAAAACTTGGACCTTTAAATAAGATTATGGAAATGATACCTGGCTTAAATTCAAAGGAACTTCAAGGAGTTGACTTTGATAAGGGGACTGAGGCTCTTGATAAGACTAAGGCGATTATTCAATCAATGACATTAAAAGAAAGAAGAAATCCAAGTCTTATACTAAAATCTCCATCAAGAAAAAGCAGAATAGCTAAAGGATCAGGTACTAATATACAAGAAGTTAACAAACTCATGAAGGGCTATGAAATGATGAAAAAGAACATGAAGCAAATGAAGTCATTCCAGAAGCAGGCAAAGAAAGGCGGCCTATTTGGCAAGTTACCTTTCTAAGCATTAGAGTTAAAATATATATTTATTATCCTTTAAAGGAGGTGAAATTAAAATGGCAGTAAAAATCAGATTAAGAAGAATGGGTGCTAAGAAAGCTCCTTTCTATAGAATAATTGTTGCAGATTCAAGAGCACCAAGAGATGGTAAGTTCATCGATGAAATTGGATACTATAATCCATTAACTGAACCAGTTGAAGTTAAAATCAACGAAGAAAAAGCTAATGAATGGTTATCTAATGGAGCACAACCAACAGAAGTAGTTAAGAGACTTTTCAATAATGCAGGTCTTACTAAGTAATTTTTGGAGGTGAATTCTGCAGTTAGTACATACTAATTGTAGGCGTTTATGAAGGAATTAGTTGAATTTATGGCTAAATCCCTTGTTGATAACCCAGATGCAGTTACTGTTAATGAGGTAGATGGAGAACAATCCATAATACTTGAATTAAAAGTTGCACCAGAAGATATGGGTAAGATTATAGGTAAGCAAGGAAGAATTGCGAAAGCTATAAGAACAGTTATAAAAGCTGCAGCAGTTAAACAGAATAAACGAGTTATAGTAGAAATCATCTAAAAATTGAGAGTTAGGGAAACCTAACTCTTTTTAAATATACACATTAGAAAAAAGCGCGTTAGCGCAACCAAGATCATTTGCTGTAAAAAAAGCGCGTAAGCGCAATTGAGAACATTTTGCCTATAAAAATGCGCTTCAGCACAATTAATATTAATTCGTATATGAAAAAGCGCACGTATATGAGAAGAGTGCGATTAACAATTCGGAACTTGTTAAGTGAAACTAAGATCATATAGGCAATCTAATATCTTTAACAATGAGTTCAAAGAAAAAGTATATAATAATTTATATAGGGCATAATCAAAAAAATAATGGATTTCAGTATAAGATACTATTAAAAATAACAACAAGTCAGTATGCTGGTCTATCTTTCGTCATACGCGTTCTAAGTTATTTTATGCCATTATTCTTCTTATGCTTAAAATGAGGTGAAAAGAGTGGGAAATTTATTTAAAATTGGTCAGATTATAAATACACATGGAATTAAAGGCGAAGTTAAAGTCTATCCTCTAACAGAAGATGTGAATAAATTTAAACGTCTAGAAACTGTTTTAGTAGGTGGAGAGGAAAAGAAAATATTAGGAGTTAAATTTCAAAAAGATAGAGTGATACTAAAAATTGAAGGTATAGACTCTATGAATGATGCTGAAACTTATAAACAAAAATATATTGAAATACCACGCGAAAATGAGCCGGAACTTCCACCTGACACATATTATGTTTCTGATTTAAAAGAATGTACTGTATATGATACTAATGAAAAAGAAATTGGAAGAATTTTCGATGTAATAAGTACTCCTAACAATGATGTATATTGGATTAAGGAACCTAAGGAACTATTAATACCAGTTCTTAGAGATATAGTTCTAGATATAGATATAGACTTGAAAAAAATCATTATTAAGCCAGTAGGTGAATGGCAAGATGAAGATTAGCATATTAACATTATTTCCAGAAATGTTTTCTATTTTCGATCATAGTATAATAGGAAGAGCAAGAGAAAACAACATAGTAGATTTAGAAACGCTAAACATAAGAGATTATACGTTAAATAAACATAAAAAAGTTGATGATTATCCTTATGGCGGCGGTGTTGGAATGGTTATGGCGCCTCAGCCTATAGTTGATACTATAAGGGATGCAAAGTTAAGTAATAAGGGTAAGGTTGTTTTCTTAGGGCCGAGAGGAAAAACTTTTAACCAAGAGATTGCTAAAGAGCTTTCTAAGGAAGAAGGACTTATATTTTTATGTGGACATTATGAAGGAATAGATGAAAGAGTTTATAAGCATATAGATATGGAAATCTCACTTGGAGATTTCGTGCTGACTGGTGGAGAGATGGCTGCAATTCCGATCATTGATTGTATATTAAGATTAATTCCAGGTGTTTTGGGAAAAGAAGAGAGTTTTATGGAAGAGTCATTTTATAATGGACTTTTAGAATATCCCCAGTACACTAGACCAGAAGAGTTTGAAGGAGATAAGGTGCCTGAAATTCTGTTATCTGGGCATCATGAAAATATAAGAAAATGGAGAAGACTTAAGTCTCTTGAGGTAACAAAGAAGATTAGACCTGATTTATATAAGAAAATTACATTAACCAAAGAAGATATTAAAATATTAAAAAATAAAAATAATAAATAATTTTTGTTGAAATATAAAACATTATGTGATAATATTAAATTTGTGCTAGTACGGGCGTTCCGCTGTCATACATATGTGTTAAGAACGTCAAATTATCGTTAAGGAGGGAATGCACAATGAACGAAATAATAAGAGCTATAGAAGCTGAACAAATCAGAACTGACTTACCTAAATTTGCTATCGGGGATACTATAAAGGTATACGTTAAGATTCAAGAAGGTAACAAAGAAAGAGTTCAAATGTTCGAAGGTACTGTTATCAAAAAACAAAATGGTGGTTTAAGAGAAACTTTCACTGTAAGAAGAGTTGCTTACGGAACTGGAGTTGAAAGAACATTCCCAATGAATGCACCAATCATCGACAAAATTGAAATCGCTAGAAAAGGTAAAGTTAGAAGAGCTAAACTTTACTACTTAAGAGATAGAGTTGGTAAGTCTGCTAAAGTTAAAGAATTATTAACTAGATAGTATTTAAAAAGGGGACTGTTTCAGTCCTTTTTTTTATTATATGAGAAAATTAATATTAATATGTGATTAATGTACAGTGTATAATTAAGGATGGAAAATTCAAGGAGTTTTCTAATAATAAAAGTCTAAGTGATTTTATTATGATTTGCTACAGGGTGCCTTAAATGGTATGAAATGTGCATTGTGAACTGAAAAATAAATTTAAGGAGGAATTCATATGGCAATTAATTGGTTTCCGGGACATATGAAAAAAACCCAAAGAGAAATTAAAGAAAACTTGAAATTAGTAGATGCTGTAATTGAAATAAGAGATGCTAGAATTCCAAGGAGTTCTGCAAATCCTGATATTGAAAAATTGTTAGAGGGAAAACCAAGAATTATACTTTTAAATAAGAGTGATTTAACCGATGGCAAAGTTACAAAAGAGTGGATAAATTATTTAACCAAAGATGATGTTAAAGTATTAGAGGTTAATTGTTTAAAAGGTGATGGACTTAAGAATATAAAGCCTACATTATTAGCATTACTTAAGGAAAAGCATGATAGATTAAAGGCAAAAGGTATGGTTAATATAACAATGAGAGTAATGGTTGTTGGAATACCTAACGTAGGAAAATCTACATTTATCAATAAAATGGCGAGAAATAATATAGCTAAAACAGGTGATAGGCCAGGAGTTACTAAGAGCAAACAATGGATTAAAACAGGAATTGGGATTGAAATGCTAGATACCCCAGGAGTGTTATGGCCTAGATTTGAAGATGATGAAACAGCTTTGAATTTAGCTTTTACTGGTGCTATAAAAGATGAAATAATGGATATAGAAGAATTAGCTTTGAAACTTGTTGAAAAATTACAAAGTAATTATGAAGAGAAATTAAAAGAAAGATATAAACTTAAAGAAGTTTTTGAAAATCCATTAGATACATTAGATGCTATAGGCAAAAAAAGAGGTACTTTAATTTCTGGAGGACAAATTGACTATAATAGAATAGCTGTTATACTACTTGACGAATTCAGGGGAGGAAAAATGGGAAATATCACATTGGAGCGCCCAGCAGAAGAAAATGATACAGTTTAATGAAGATATAAGATCACTATCATTTGCGGAAATTAAGGAAGAAATACATAAGTTATCTATAGTTGATTTATATAGAAATGATGAACATACAAAACTTATAAACTGGCTAGAAGAAGATAAAAGGAAAAATGTATTATCACTTAAGGAAAAGATTGAGAAAGATTTAGAATCATATTTAAATGAAGTTAAAAGAGTCAAAACAATGTATGAGTTTGATAAATCATTTGGAAGTTATCGATATATAGCTGGTGTAGATGAAGTTGGTAGAGGACCTCTTGCAGGTCCAATCGTAGCTTGTAGTGTTATTCTTGATTTAAATGTTTTAGAAAAAGATTTAATCTTATATATAAATGATTCAAAAAAAGTAAAAGAACATAAAAGGGAAGAACTTTCTGAAATTATAAAAGAAAAGGCATTAAGTTATCAAATAGCAGTTTCTTCTAATAAAGAAATTGATGAAAAAGGAATAGCCTTTGCAAATAATAAAGTGTTTTTAGAAAGTTGTAATGCACTTAGTATAAAACCAGATTTAGTATTATCTGATGGATATTTAATTAAGAACATTGGTATAGAGAATAAATCTGTCATAAAGGGTGATACAAAAAGTGCTAGTATTGCTGCTGCGTCAATTGTGGCAAAAGTGTATAGAGATAAGCTTATGAAAGAGTGTGCTAAGAAATATCCTCATTATGACTTTGAAAATAATGTCGGATATGGCACATCAAAACATATAGAAGCTCTAAAAAAATACGGAAAAAGCGACATTCATAGAAATAGTTTTTTAACAAAATTATTGTAATTAAGTTTTGGTCAAATGAAATTTATATGAATGGTATTTATGTGTTTAAGATAAAGAAGTTGATTTGAAGTCTATAAGAATATTAAAATAAATAATATTCTTATAGATTTTTTTTATTTTATATGCTGTAGCAATAATCCTACATTAAGGGGATACAAAAAGGGTTAGAAAAACTCAGGTGAGTTAAGTAATTAGTTGAGTCTAAAGGCATCTTTTATGTGGTTTATTTTAAAATTTGTACTCTCTAAATTTAGATAAACTTCAATGACATCAAATCTAACATTAATATTAGGTAATCTTTTATAATTAATATAAGAATTAGCCACTTTTATTATGGATCTTTGTTTTGAAAAATTAACAGATTCTCTTGGCAATCCATAATTATTATTATATCTACTCTTAACTTCCACAATAATTAGTAAAGTATTCTTTTTGCATATAATATCAATTTCGCCTAAAAAGTTTTTGAAATTACAATCTAAAATACTATAATCATTCTTTTCTAAATATTTCTTGGCTAAATCTTCGCTAAAACTACCTATATCTTTATTTATTTTTTTCACTATATCACTTCCAATTTTATTTACTGAAACATATTAAAAATTATTAACTGTATTGCTATTATATCTTTGAATTATTAACAATTAAAAAATAAATATAACAAATGTATTTTTATGGAATTAATATTTGGATGTATGTCTATAATTTTTAGTAGGTGATTTATATGGCAGTAAAAATAATTAGTGCAACGCACAATGGATTAGAAGGTTTTTTGATAAAAGTAGAGGTAGATATATCTAAAGGCTTACCGGTATTTAATATTGTGGGCCTTCCAGACACTTCTGTAAAAGAAGCAAAAGAAAGAGTTAGAGCCGCAATATTAAACTGTGGATTTGAATTTCCATTAGGTAGAATTACTATTAATCTGGCCCCGGCGGATGTGAGAAAAATTGGATCTCTTTTAGATTTACCAATCGCGATTGGTATACTAATGGAATCAAATCAGATTTGCAGAAAGAATTTAGAAGATTATATTATATTCGGAGAATTATCTCTATTTGGTGAGCTTAAAGGGGTAAAGGGTACTATACCTATAATAATTGAAGGAGCAAGGAAGGAAATTAGAAAATTTATCTTTCCTTATGAAAACTTAGAAGAAAGTTATTATTTTAAGAATGTTGAATATTACCCATTAAAAAGTTTAAAAGAAGTAGTCTCGCACATTACATATGAAGATATGCTTCCTTATGAGATGGATGAAGATGGGAAAGATGAAGAAATATTAGATTCGCCAGATTACGGAGATATTATAGGACAGTATTCTTCTAAAAGAGCATTAGAGATTGCAGCAGCGGGAAAACACAATATAATTCTTTATGGAGAGCCAGGATGTGGTAAAACAATGCTTGCTAAAGCATTAATTTCAATTTTACCATCTTTATCTCAAGAGGAATTAATAGAAATTGCCAAAATATATAGTGCATGTGGTCTTATGACAAGGATTTCTCGTCTTAACAGACCTTTTAGAGCGCCACATCATACAACTACAAGAATAGCATTAATTGGCGGAGGAAAAGAAATAAGGCCAGGGGAAATAACTCTTGCACATAATGGTGTGCTATTTTTAGATGAAATTTTGGAGTTTAAGAAGGATGTTCTTGAATCTCTAAGAGAACCTCTTGAAGAAAAAAATGTGAATATTAATAGGCTAAGTGGAAGCTATCAAATGCCTGCTGATTTTTTACTAATTGGAGCTTTTAATCCAGTAGAAAACAATGATGATAAAGATTTTAATGATAGCAGATATTATTTAAATACTAAAATTACTAAATATTCTAAGAAATTTTCAAGTGCTTTGCTAGATAGAATTGATATATTAAATTATGTACCTAGACTCAATTATGATGAAATAGAAAACAAAAAAGATTCATACGATTCGAAAGCTATGAAAGAAAATGTACTTAGAGCTAGAGAGATACAAAAACTAAGATTTAAGGATACCATTTATAAATATAATTCAGATATAAAGGGAAAGGATATCTTTGAAATTTGCAGGGTTAGTAAGAAATGTTCGGAGCTTCTAAAAAAATATTATAACACATCAAGTGTATCATTAAGAGGATATGGAAAAGTGATAAAATTGGCAAGAACTATAGCAGATATAGATAATCAAAAGGATATTTTAGAGTTTCATATTCTAGAAGCTTTTAGTTATAGGAAAAATATTAATGGAGAAATTATATAGGTTTAGAAGGGAACGTGTATAAATGAATTATGAATTGTGGTTAATACTTATTGATATAACAAGTTTTCAAAAAATAAAATTAATAAATAAATATAAAACAGCAGAAAATGTATATAATAATTTTGAGGAGATATTAAAAGAAAATGAAACAATATCTAAAAAATTAAAAAATTTTCAAAAAGATGATTTATACTATGAAGTTTTAAAATTAGAAGAAACATTATATAAAAAAAATATAGGATATATAACATACTCTAATCCTTTATATAAAGAGAAATTGAGCGGGATTTTAAATCCTCCTTATTTCCTTTTTTATATTGGAAATATAGACATTATAAATAATAAATCTATAGGTGTAGTAGGGGCAAGAAAATGCTCAAATTATGGACTAACTGTAACAAAACTCTTGACAAAGGAGCTTATTACTAATAATATAACGCTTATAAGCGGAGGTGCAAGAGGAATTGATTCAATTGCACATAAAACAGCTTTAGAGAATGATGGATATAACATATGCGTATTAGGATGTGGAATAGATAGAGCTTATCCATCTGAAAATAAAATGTTGTTTTCTAAAATAGCAGAAAAAGGCGTAGTAATTTCAGAATTTTTACTTGGTACAGCGCCATTAAGAGAAAACTTTCCTAAAAGGAATAGAATAATTAGTGGTCTTAGTGATGGCGTAATAGTTATAGAAGCTTCAGAAAAAAGCGGATCTTTAATAACAGCTAGACTTGCGCAGCAGCAGGAGAAAAAAGTTATTGCTGTTCCAGGCTCTATATTATATGCTGGAGCGAGTGGCTCTAACAAACTGATTAGAGATGGTGCTAGTATATGTACTGATATAGAGGATTTAAGAGTTTTACTTAGTTTAGAACATATTGAAATTCAACCAATGAATTTTACACCAGAGAAAAGTGAAATACTAGAGTTAATTACAGATTCACCAATTCACATAGATGATATTTTTAAAAATACGTCTGTTGATAGAGGAGCTTTATACGCATTATTATTTGAAATGCAAATAAAAAGTGAAATTATTTGTCTACCGGGAAATTACTATGTGAAAACAATTTAAAAATGTGTAGGGGGTGAATACTTCATAAATTTTATGGAGTTATACTATGGGTCAAAAACTTGTAATTGTTGAGTCGCCGGCTAAAGCAAAAACAATCGGCAAATATTTGGGTAAGAATTATATTGTAGAAGCATCAATGGGACACGTAAGAGATTTACCTAAGAGTACATTAGGTGTTGATATAGAAAATAACTATACTCCTAAGTATATAACTATTAGAGGAAAAGGAGAATTAATAGATAAACTAAGAAAGGCTGCAAAAAAAGCAGAAAAGGTTTATCTCGCAACCGACCCCGATAGAGAAGGTGAAGCGATTTCGTGGCATTTAGCCAATATATTAAAAATTTCAGAGGATGAAACATGCAGAATTGTATTTAATGAGGTTACAAAGACAGCTGTAAAAGCCTCTATAAAACAAGCTAGAAAAATAGACTTGGATTTAGTTGATGCCCAACAAGCAAGAAGAATATTAGATAGACTTGTTGGTTATGAAATAAGTCCGATTTTATGGAAAAATGTAAAGTGGGGACTTAGTGCAGGAAGAGTACAATCAGCTGCTTTAAAATTGATTTGTGACAGAGAAAAGGAAATAAATGAATTTATACCAAAGGAATATTGGTCAATAGACTGTACACTTAAAAAAGAAAAAAAGAAATTTCCAGTTAGGCTATCAACATATAAAGGAAAGAAGATTGAGATTGGAAATGAAGAAACATCAAATGGAATTATAAAAGAGCTTAATAAGGGAAACTTTGTAGTAAAAAGTATAAAAAAAGGTAAGAAAAATAGAAATCCGCTTCCACCTTTTACAACAAGTACTCTTCAACAGGATGCAAATAGAAAATTAAATTTCATGACAAAAAGAACCATGTCGATTGCGCAAGTTCTTTATGAAGGTGTTGAAGTTAAAAATTATGGTACAGTCGGATTGATAACATACATGAGAACTGATTCGGTAAGAATTTCAGAAGAGGCTCAAGA
Source organism: Clostridium sp. YIM B02500 (assembly GCF_022324665.1). Lineage (NCBI taxonomy): Bacteria > Bacillati > Bacillota > Clostridia > Eubacteriales > Clostridiaceae > Clostridium > Clostridium sp. YIM B02500. The sequence goes on from NZ_JAKGTE010000003.1 coordinate 109,300, forward strand.
AAGCGCAAAAGAATTTATAGAAGGTACTTATGGAAAAGAGTATCTTCCAGGTGCTCCTAGAGTATATAAAGGTAAGAAAAATATTCAGGATGCTCATGAAGCGATAAGACCTACTTATGTAGAGATTACACCTGAAATTGCTAAAGAAAATTTAAATCCAGAGCAATATAAATTGTATTCTCTAATATGGAATAGATTTGTTGCAAGTCAAATGGCGTCATGCGAATTAAATACACACTCAATAGATATAGAAAATGGAGACTATAAATTTAAAGCATCTGGTTCAGTAATCTCTTTTGATGGCTTTATGAAAATATATGAATACTCAAATGAAGAAGATGAGAATTCTGTAATATTACCAGAGCTTAAGGAAAATGAAGAGTTAAAAGTGGAATCACTAAATGGAACACAACATTTTACACAACCACAGCCAAGGTATACTGAAGCATCTTTTGTTAAATTATTAGAAGAAAAAGGTATAGGCAGACCTAGTACTTATGTTCCAACAATTTCAACTCTTCTAGGAAGGAATTATGTTATTCGTGAAAAGAAGAATCTAATTCCAACTGAACTTGGTGAAATAGTAAATAATATTGTAAGTGAATATTTTAGGCAAATAGTTGATGTTGATTTTACGGCAGATATGGAGAGAAAGCTTGATGATGTAGAAGAAGGATCTGAGAATTGGACTCAAATAGTAGAGGAATTTTTTAGTCCGCTAAAAGTTGCTATTGAAAAGGCTGAAAAAGAAATATCTAAAGTAGTAATTGAAGATAAGGTCAGCGATGTAAAATGTGAAAAATGCGGTCGTATGATGGTTATTAAAAGAGGAAGGTTTGGAGAATTTTTGGCATGTCCTGGATATCCGGAGTGTAAGAATGCTAAACCTATAGTTGAGGAATTAGATGTTCCATGTCCTGAATGTGGAAAACCAATTGTAGCTAAGAAGAGCAAAAAGGGAAAGAAATTCTTTGGATGCTTAGGTTACCCTGAATGTAAATTTGTAAGTTGGTATGAACCAGTAAAAGAAAAATGCCCTAATTGTAATTCCTATATGGTAGCAAAGTATTCGAAAACAAAAGGAAACTATATACAATGCTCAAATAGTGAGTGTAATTATAAAGAAGAAGTAAAAAAAGATAACTCAAAAGAAGAGTAGAAATAAATACGAAGAAAACAGCTTTATAAGTAAATAAGTGATATTATTTTGTCGAATCTAATAAAAAGAGTGTTGAAAAGCAAGATTTTATATGATAAACTAGTCTTGGTAGCAACTTGTAAAAAAATTCAATAAATTAAGAATTTTCTAACAATAATATTCTTTTGCTAAATAATATTGTTATACAGCTGCCAAGGAGGATTATAATATGTCATCATTATTAACTAAAACTAGAATGTTAAATAAGATTCTGCAGAAATCTGGTACAGAACCTGTAGCATTTCAAGATATATGTACATTATTAAGTGAAGTTCTTGAATGTAATGTGTACATAATAAGCAAAAAGGGGAAAGTACTTGGATATACTTTTGGTAAAGATTTTGAATGTGAAGCCATGAAGAAAAAAGTAATAGAGGATAAAAAATTTCCAGAAGATTATAATAAGACATTGTTGGAAGTTAATGAAACATTATCTAATCTCCCTAATGAAGGCAGATGTGTATTTCAAGAGATTGGTAAGTGCAAGAAGGTAGATAAGCTATCAACAATAGTTCCTATTATAGGAAGTAGAGAAAGACTAGGAACATTAATTTTAGCTAGATTCGGTAATCCATTTACTGATGAGGACTTAGTTATAGTAGAATATAGTGCAACGATTGTAGGTATGGAAATGCTTAGAGCTATGCAGGATGAAATAACAGAAGATACTAGAAAAAAAGCAGTAGTTCAGTTAGCTATAGGAACTCTTTCGTACTCAGAATTGGAAGCAGTTGAACATATTTTTGATGAGTTAAATGGAAATGAAGGACTTTTAGTGGCTTCAAAGATAGCGGATAAAGTTGGTATAACTAGAAGCGTTATAGTAAATGCACTTAGAAAATTTGAAAGCGCAGGAGTGATTGAATCAAGATCACTTGGAATGAAAGGTACTTATATTAGAATATTAAATGAAAAGCTAATAGATGAGTTAAAAAAGATTAAATAATAGATAGCTATAGACAAGTAATGGTCTATAGCTATTTTTTTATTCTTTTGGAATTTATAATTCGGTAAAATCTGTGAACAATTTTTGGGACGGGTAATTAACTAAGGGAGTATCTAAAAGAATGAAAAATAAATCGTATTCTCCGACTATATTTCTCTTAGATGTGTTCGAAAAGGTAGAAGCGTAAAAAACTCTTGCTTAACAGCTTCAGAGATTTTCTTCTAAAGAAAAGTAAAAAATAAATTTTGAAGCACAATAATACAAATAATAATATATAGTTTATTCCATTTGTGTATAAGATTTAACTATTTTGAGAAGACTTTAAGATGATTAATAAAATTTTATTAAATACAAATAATGTGCATATTTTTATTTATGCAAGTTAAATTGAAAAATTTTTGTTGATACCATAAATACCTTATGATATACTACTTAAGGTAAGAAATACACACACTATCCAATTTATAGATTTGGTGCCCTTATTTTAAGGGAAATTTATAAGATGAAGATAGTGGAGGTAAAAACCAAGGAGGTAACAAAATGTCAGTAATATCAATGAAACAATTATTAGAAGCAGGTGTACACTTCGGTCACCAAACAAGAAGATGGAATCCTAAAATGGCTCCATATATCTTCACAGAAAGAAACGGGATCTATATAATAGACCTTCAAAAAACAGTTAAGAAAGCTGAAGAAGCTTATAACTTCGTTAAGCAAGTAGCTGAAGAAGGAAAAGATATACTTTTCGTTGGAACTAAGAAACAAGCTCAAGAAGCAATACAAGAAGAAGCTATCAGAAGTAACATGCATTTCGTAAATAATAGATGGTTAGGTGGAATGTTAACAAACTTCTCAACTATCAGAGGTAGAATAAGAAAATTAGAACAAATTGAAAAAATGCAAGAAGATGGAACTTTTGACGTTCTTCCTAAGAAAGAAGTTATAAAGCTTAAAGGCGAAATGGAAAAACTTGAAAAGAATCTTGGTGGTATCAGAAACTTAGATGCATCAAACGTTGGAGCAATGTTTATAGTTGATCCAAGAAAAGAAAAAAATGCTATCTTAGAAGCTAAGATTTTAGGAATACCAGTTGTTGCTATTGTAGATACTAACTGTGATCCAGAAGAAGTTGACTACGTAATCCCAGGTAATGACGATGCTATTAGAGCTGTTAAATTAATAACTGCTAAAATGGCTGATGCTATTATGGAAGGAAGACAAGGCGAACAATTAGCTGAGTAGTTTATATAAACTTTAAAAGGGTAAGTGAGTTCACTCCAACTGCCCTTTTATTAGGTGTTAAGGATTACTTTCGATATAGAGGAGGAATTAAATTTATGGCAAATATAAGCGCACAATTAGTTAAAGAACTAAGAGAAATGACTGGAGCTAAAATGATGGATTGTAAGAAAGCTCTAGTTGAAACAGAAGGAAGTATTGAAAAGGCTGTTGAATTCTTAAGAGAAAAAGGACTTGCAGATGCAGCTAAGAAGTCAGGTAGAGTTGCTGCTGAAGGTATAGTTAAGACATATATTTCAGATGATAAGAAAACAGGAACAGTTCTTGAATTCAACTGTGAAACAGACTTTGTTGCATTAAACGAAGAATTTGTTGGTTTTGCTGATAAGTTAGCTAAAATGGTAGCTGAAACTTCAGTTAAAACAGTAGAAGAACTTCTTGAAGAAAAGTTTGATGGAGAAGCAACAGTAGCAGAAAGTTTAAAAGCTTTAATAGCAAAACTTGGTGAAAACATGTCAGTAAGAAGATTTACTAAATTCGCTATTGATAATGGAATAGTTAGTAGCTATATTCATGGTGGTGGAAGAATTGGAGTTTTAGTAGAAGTTTCTTGTGATAAGGCTTCAGAAGTTTTAGATGAAGTTGCAAAAGAAGTTTGTATGCAAATTGCAGCAGCAAACCCATTATTCTTAGGTAAAGATGATGTTGATGCAACATCTATGGAAAAAGAAAAAGAAATCTATAGAGTTCAAGCTTTAAATGAAGGAAAACCAGAAAATATCGTTGAAAAAATGGTAATGGGAAGAATTCAAAAGTACTTTAAAGAAGTTTGTCTTTTAGAACAACCATGGGTAAAAGATTCTGATAAGACAATCAATAAATTCTTAGAAGAGAAATCTAAAGAGGTTGGTTCTCCAGTTAAGATAACTAGATTCGTAAGATACGAAAGAGGAGAAGGAATCGAAGTTGAAAAGGTAGACTTTGCTGAAGAAGTTGCAAGACAAATCGGTAAATAGTTGGAACCTAAAGAGAACACTTTGTGTTCTCTTTTTTTAAGAAATAAAGTACATATACTTATTAAAAAGGTTTTATTGATCCCTAAAATATTCAGGAGGTAATTATAAATGGCAGATTGTAAATACAAGAGAGTAATTTTAAAGCTTTCAGGAGAAGCATTAGCAGGAGTTAATGGATTTGGGCTTGATTTTAGTGTAGCAAAAAGAATTGCGCTTGAAATTAAAGAATTAATTGATATGGGCGTTGAAGTAGGAACAGTAGTTGGTGGCGGAAACATTTGGAGAGGTAGAAGTGGAGAAGGCATGGACAGAACTACTGCAGATTACATGGGAATGATGGCAACTTGTATAAATGCATTAGCGCTACAAGATTCTTTAGAACAAGTTGGAGTTAAAACAAGAGTACAAACTGCTATAGAAATGAAGGAAATTGCAGAACCATTCATAAGAAGAAGAGCAATGAGACACTTAGAAAAAGGAAGAGTTGTTATATTTGCTGCTGGTACAGGAAATCCATATTTTTCAACAGATACTACTGCAGCACTTAGAGCTGCTGAAATTGAAGCGGATGTAATTCTTTTAGCTAAAAAGGTTGATGGAGTTTATGATAAAGACCCTCATAAGTATTCAGATGCAAAAAAATATGATACACTATCATATATAGAAGTATTAGAACAAGGATTACAAGTAATGGACTCTACAGCAACTTCATTGTGTATGGACAATGAAATTCCTATCCTTGTATTTGGGTTAGATGAGCCGGGAAATATTAGAAGAGCTATGTATGGAGAAAATATAGGTACATTAGTTGCAACACAACCAAGAAAATAATAGACCAGTATGCTTGTTTATTTTGTGCCATTGGAAGCTCAACTCACATGCGCTCGCTGAGTAAGCGATTCACACTAAATCATAGATTTGGGTTCTTCTCTGCTCATCAGTAAACTCTACTAATAGCATCGCTGTGAGCAGAATTTATTTCCGTGCCTGACGCGAAATATACGTAGCATCTTTGGTCTATTATTTCTTTTATGTGTTTAAAAAGAAATAGGAGGAAAAATCATGATTAAGGATATTATTCAAAATGCAGAAGAAAAAATGAAAAAAACAATATCTGTATTAAAATCAGATTTATCAACAATGAAAGCAGGAAGAGCGAACCCTACGATGCTTGATAGAATTCATGTTGAATATTATGGAAGCATGTGCCCACTTAGCCAAGTAGCTAATGTTTCAGCTCCAGAGCCAAGAGTACTTATGATAACACCGTGGGAAAAGCCTCTATTGAAAGAGATAGAAAAAGCTATATTGAAATCAGATTTAGGATTAAATCCTTCAAGTGATGGTTCAATCATCAGACTAGTAATACCAGAATTAACAGAAGAAACTAGAAAAACTCTTGTTAAAAATGTTAAGAAAACAGGAGAAGAAGCTAAAGTAGCTATAAGATCAATAAGAAAAACTGCTAATGATAAAATAAAAGCCTTGAAAAAGGATGAGGATTTATCAGAAGATCAAGTAAAGAAAGCTGAAGATGAGGTTCAAAAGAAGACTGATGCAGTTGTAAAGGAAATAGATTCTATAATCGCTGCAAAAGAAAAAGAAGTCTTATCGGTTTAAATTTTAAAGCCTGCTAGAAAAGCAGGTTTTTTCCTTAAGCAGATTTTAGAATTCAGAATTTAGTATATGAATAATTTATTCTTTGAACAAGCTGAAGAGTAAAAATCTAAATATATTATTTGGATTGGTTAATTTAGTTAACTCATTTTTAGATAAAAGATAAGTTGTAAAGTAAATTTTTCCTCGGGACAAGTGAGATATAGATTCAATATCTATAAGAGTAGAATATTTGTGAAATTGTTGAAAAGTAATACATATTATTACATTTTGTTTAAATGAGGATAATTAGTAAAGACTTTATTGTTGACTTCATATGAAAAAGGTTTAGTATTAATAATGTATATAAAGAATATATGCGGGTAGGTCAAGTTTTTCTAATAAACTAGGGGGAGAAAGATGTTAAATATATTTAAATCAAAAAAGGAATTTAATCAAGATTTTGACTTGGATATGAATAACATACCAAATCATATAGCTATAATAATGGATGGAAATGGACGATGGGCAAAAGAACAGAATTTACCTAGAAGTATGGGACATAAAGCAGGAGTAGAGACTATTAGAAGGATTTTAAAGGAAGCAACAAGGCTTGGAATAAAAAATCTGACTTTATATGCTTTTTCAACTGAAAATTGGGCTAGACCTAAAGATGAAGTAGGAACACTAATGAAGCTTTTAGTAACTTATCTAAAAAAGGAACTAAAAGAATGCCATGAGAATGGAGTTAGAATGAATGTTTTGGGAGATACTTCGAAATTACCCAAGGAATGCCAGAATGCATTAGAAGAAGCTTTAGAAACTACTCGAAATAATACAAAAATAAATTTGAATTTTGCACTAAATTATGGTGGTAGAAATGAAATTGTCAGAGCTATAAAACTTATTAATTCAGATATAAAGAATGGCAAATTAAACGAAGAAGATATTAATGAAGCTTTAGTAGAGAAGTATTTATATACAAAAAGGATACCTGACCCTGATTTAATTATTAGACCATCAGGGGAACAAAGGCTTAGTAACTTTTTATTATGGCAATGTGCTTACTCAGAATTTTGGTATTCTGATATTAATTGGCCTGATTTTAAAGAAAAAGATTTAAGAAAAGCTATAGCGGATTATCAAAATAGAGATAGGCGCTTTGGAAAAGTTAAATAGAGGAGTGGTTAGATTTTGAAGTCTAATAATAGATATTTGGGTGCTGCTATGATTGCTCCATTTATAGTATTTGTATTTCTTGGAGGAATTTATCTTAAGTGCTTTATATTCGCATTGTCAGCAATGGCTTTATGGGAATTTTACAATGCATTAAAAGAGAATGATTTAAAACCAATGAGAAGTGCGGGATATATCCTGTTGATAATATATTATCTTTTGAATAACAATTTCGAAAATATGATGTATGTTGTTGTTGCTGCAACGTTCATATTATTGATATTTCCGGTTATAAATTTGAAATATACTTTTATTGACACATCACTAACATTGCTTGGATTTATATATTGTGGAATTTTATTTAGTTTTGTGTATCTTGTTAATGTGAAAGCACATGGTGAATTTTTAGTTTGGATTATATTTATAGGGTCATGGCTTTCAGATACAGCTGCTTTTTACAGCGGAAAGCTTTTTGGAAAGCACAAACTTTCGCCTAAAGTGTCACCTAAGAAAACCATAGAAGGTTCAATAGGAGGACTTGTAGGAGCAACTGTTTTTACGGGTATATTTGGAATAGTAGTGCAAAGATATGTTAATATTATGCCAATATATAATTATTTTATTATCGGTATTTTATGCGGATTATTTGGACAATTAGGAGATTTGGTTGCATCCTCGATAAAAAGATATGTAGGAGTAAAAGATTATAGTAATCTAATTCCTGGTCATGGAGGAGTTCTAGATAGATTTGATAGTATAATTTTTGCAGCAGCAGCAGTGTTTTATTACTTAACTTTTATAATAAGAATTTAAAAAATAGAGAGAAATTAAGCGTTATATAGTATAACTTATATAAGGCTTAATTTTTTTTTATATAACTTAAGTTATGAAGTTTTTAACAAGAGATGATTGGCATATAATATACAAATATTAATAATTATTAAGTTAGTGAGGTGAAGAATATTTTTAAAACTTATAAGAAACTTTTCTCACTTTTATTGTCTTTCGTATTTGTATTAATAGGAACCTTTTTTATAAAATACTATTTTAAGCCGTTTTTATCCATGATTATAATAATTATAGTATGCGCTCCTATATACAAAATCATGATTAAGGCTAAAATGCCAAGTAAAATTGCAGGGGCTTTAAGTATTGTTACTGTCAATATTATTATAATACTTGTGACAATATATTTGGGAAGTGAAATTTTTTATATAATAAAAAAATTATACCTAACAAATTTAGAATGGATAGAGAAATTTATTCAAGATATTTCAGTTGCGCTAAATGTAAGTTTTAATAATTTGGAAATTGGAAAGAGCGTAATATCCATAATTAATGATCAGAATATAAGGAAGGGAGCAGTAAATACTGGAGATAGTGTTTTAGCTTACTTTATAGGAAACATATGTGCTTTCTTTATATTGATTGATAAGTCAAAAATTTTAGAACTAATTTCTATGTTACTTCCAAAGGAAATGATGATGAGATTTAGAGATCAAAAAGAAAATTTTACTCAAATGATTGGAATAGAAGGGATCTTAGTTATAATTTCAACTATGGAGATAATAATGGGATTTTGTATACTTGGAGTATCGAATTTTTTTGCCCTTGGTATAGTGTGTGGAATATTGGATATATTACCATATGTTGGAACTATAATTGTATTTATTCCGATTATAATATACAATATTATAATGAAGAATTTCCTTACTGCATTTGGTCTTATATGTCTATATATACTAGTGCAAGTTATTAGGGAAATACTAGAGGCTAAATTTTTAGGCGACAAATTAGATATGCATCCTCTTGTTATATTGTTATCTATATACATAGGAGTAAAAATATTTGGTGTTTTAGGTATATTAATTGGCCCAATGTATAGCATTCTAGCAAAAGAAATAATTTATAGTACTGAGTGATTATGAAGAATAAGGAATTTTAGTTTGATTTAAATAATTTATTTAAAGTTAATTAAGAGATTTTTAATCTTCGAATTAAACCTTGAGCAGTACTGATTAAGATTTGCTTTTAGGAGGAAAAAGAATGAAAAACATTTCTATACTAGGGGCTACAGGTTCGATAGGATCTCAGACCTTAGATGTAATAAGAAAATCAAATGGAGAACTAAAGCTTATAGGAGTAACGGCGAACACATCTGTAAAAAAAGTTATTGAGATAATTGAAGAGTTCAAACCTTCTTATGTAGGTATGATGGATGCTGTAAGTGCTCACGAAATAAAAAAGTATTGTGAAGAGCATAATAAAAAGATTGAAGTATTGGAAGGGATAGAAGGACTTGATAAGATAGCATCTTTAGATGAAATTGATATGGTAGTAACTTCTGTAGTTGGAATGATAGGATTAGAGCCGACTATGAAAGCTATAGAGGCAAAAAAAGACATTGCTCTTGCCAATAAGGAAACTTTGGTTGTAGCAGGCGAAATTGTGATGAAAGCTGCCAAAGAGAACAATGTAAAAATATTTCCAGTCGATTCGGAACACAGTGCTATATTTCAATGCTTAAGGGGGAATGATATAAATACTTTGAGAAAAATAATTTTAACTGCTTCAGGAGGACCTTTTAGAGGAAGAACTTTAGAAAGTCTTGAAGATATAAAGGTGGAAGATGCACTGAAACATCCAAAATGGAATATGGGGAGAAAAATTTCCATAGATTCTGCGACACTTATGAATAAAGGACTTGAAGTGATAGAAGCACATTGGCTTTTTAACTGTGATTATGATAATATACAGGTCGTAGTTCATCCACAAAGTATTGTGCATTCGATGGTAGAATATAATGATGGAAGTATAGTTGCACAACTTGGAGCACAGGATATGAGATTACCAATACAATATGCTCTACTTTACGAAAATAGGGAAAAGCGTATTGCAGATACAATAGATTTTTATGAAATATCTCAATTAACGTTTGAAAAACCTGATATAGATACTTTTAAAGCTTTAAATTTAGCGTTTAAAGCTGGAAAAGCGGGTGGACTTATGCCAACTATTTTAAATGGAGCAAATGAAGCAGCGGTAGAGTTGTTTCTAGATAGAAAGATAAAATTCTTACAAATAGCTGACATAATAGAAAGATGCATGGAAGTATTTAAAACGCAGGTAAACAAAGAATTAAGCCTAGAAAACATTATTGAGTTAGATAAAGAAGTCAAGGAATATGTAATAAAAAATGCGGTACTTTAAGGAGGGAAAAATTTAATATGTATATAATTTTGGCTATATTAGCATTTGGAGTTTTGATAATAGTTCACGAGCTTGGACATTTTACATTAGCTAAACTTAATGGGGTAAGAGTAGAAGAATTTTCAATTGGAATGGGACCGAAAATTTTTTCTAACCAAGGAAAAGAAACACAATATTCTTTGAGATTATTTCCAATAGGTGGATATGTAAAAATGATGGGAGAGGAAGAAAGTGTTGAAGACGAAAGAAGTTTTTCAGCAAAATCTCCATTAAGAAGAATAAGCATAATAATTGCTGGTGTATTTATGAATTATGTATTAGCGATAGTTATTTTTACTTTCTTTATACATGCGTTTGGGTACACAAATAAGATTCCGACTGGCGTTACTCCAGATTCACCAGCTTCAGAAGCAGGGATTTTACCGGGAGATAAAATCGTGAAAGTAAATGGAATGAGAGCTTTCTCATACGATAATATTTCGGCTGGAATAGTATTAGCAAATGGAAAGCCAGTAGATATTTCTATTGAAAGAAATGGAGAAAAGAAGGACTTTACAGTAACACCAACGAAGAATGAACAAGGGCAATTGTTAATAGGACTTAATTTTGAAAGAGTTCAAAATCCAGGATATTCAGAGAGTTTTAAGCAGAGTTTTAATCAGACAGCTTCGTTAGTTTCTCAAACTTTTAAAGGTTTAGAGATGATATTTACAGGTAAGGCTAATCTAAAAACTGATGTAGGTGGTCCACTTACAATAGTTAAGATTTCGGCAGAAACTGCTAAAGCTGGAATTTGGCCGCTACTTTACTTTACTGCTTTTTTAAGTGTTAATTTAGCTGTTTTTAATCTTTTACCTTTCCCAGCTTTAGATGGAGGCTGGTGTGTGATATTACTTATAGAGTTAATAACTAGAAGAAAGGTTCCAGATAAAATAGTTGGAGTTTTAAATTATATAGGATTTGCTGCACTTATAGGATTGATGATATTAGTAACAATAAAAGATATATTGTTTCCTGTAAAGTTCTAGGAATAAAAAATGATTTTATAACTATAAAAAACTTGCATTCAGATTTGAAGTGATTCTTATATGAATGCAAGTTTGCTAAGTTTAATGTATTAAACTTACTATACATAATTTTAATAATGTACAATTTATAAGAATTATAAGACAAATATTTAAAAAAATAGTATTAGAAATATTTTTTTAAAAGAAAAATGTACAAAAATATATAAGCTACAATGCACAATTCACAATTACGGCTAAAATTCTTGCGATATTTTTAGAATTATTATGAAGAATTATTTTTGCAATATATATAATGTTTATATTTTAGATTAATTATAATTAGAGGAGATACATTGTATGGAAAGAAGAAAATCTAGAAAAGTCAAAGTTGGAAATGTATTTGTTGGAGGGGACTCACCTGTCACAGTACAATCAATGACAAATACTCGCACTAAAGATGTAGAAAGTACTTTGAATCAAATAGAAAAGCTATATAGTGCTGGATGTGATATCATAAGATGCGCAGTTTTGGATATGGAAGATGCAGAAAGTCTAGGGGAAATTACAAAAAGATCTCCAATACCAGTAGTTGCAGATATACATTTTGATTATAAATTAGCGCTAAAAGCAATAGAAAATGGTGTTTCAGCTCTTAGAATAAATCCTGGTAATATAGGAAGTGTAGATAGAATAAAAATACTTAAAGAGGCTTGTAGTGAGAAAAAGATACCAATAAGAATTGGTGTTAATTCTGGATCTCTAGAAAAAGATATTCTAGAAAAGTATGGCATGCCAACGGCAGAGGGGTTGGTTGAAAGTGCTTTAAGACATGTTAAAATTTTAGAGGATTTAGACTTTCACGATATTGTGATATCTATAAAATCATCTAGTGTACAAATGATGATAGAATGTTATAGATTGATAGCAGAAAAATGTGACTACCCTCTTCATTTAGGAGTGACAGAAGCTGGAACTATTCAAAGAGGTACAATTAAATCAAGTATAGGAATAGGGACACTTCTTGCAGAAGGAATTGGTGATACAATAAGAGTATCATTAACCACTGATCCAATTGAAGAGATAAAGGTTGGTATTGAAATTTTAAAAGCTTTGGGATTAAGGAAAAAAGGCGTTGAATTCGTATCTTGTCCTACTTGTGGCAGAACACAAATAAACTTGATAAAAATTGCAGAAGAAGTTGAAAAAAGGCTTGAAAATTATAAAAAAGATATTAAAGTTGCTGTTATGGGATGCGTTGTAAATGGGCCTGGAGAGGCTAGAGAATCTGATATTGGGATTGCTGGGGGAAAAGGAGAAGGAATAATTTTTAAAAAAGGCGAAATCATAAAGAAAGTAAAGGAAGAAGATCTTATTGATGCCCTAATGGAAGAAATAGAAAAATTATGCACATATGAAGAAGGTGCGGAGCACAATTAAGAACAACTCACAGATGAAAAAGGCACGAAATGCAATTAGAAACAACTCACAGATGAAAAAAAGCACGAAATTAAATTAAGGATCTTTTCACATATTAAAGAATCATTGAGTTAAGTATATATAATAATGAATATGTCTATAAAATGCATTTTAAAATTGTGAATTATGAACTATGCATTAAAATATTGAGCAGATATTTAAAATTTGGGAATATCCCTTGTAAAGTTAATTTGTTTATGATATCATATAAGAAGATTTATTTCTAATAGCTAGAAAAAAGGAGTGGGAAGTTACCCGCTCTTTCTGTTTGTAACGCAACTAACTTAAGATAGTTGCGTTTTTGATTACAAATTTTAAAAATGCATAAGATATATCTATCTTATGTGTTTTTAAAAGATGAAAGTGAGGGTTAGAAAAATGAAAAAAGATGTATTGATTGAAAGAATTGAAGAATTAGTAAGACCTATTGTTTCAGAATTGTCATGTGAATTATATTATGTAGAATATGTTAAGGAAAACGGTGAGTTTTACTTAAGAATATATATAGATAAAGAAGGCAGAGTATCATTAAATGATTGTGAAGCGGTTTCAAGAAGAGTTAGTGAGGTTCTAGATGTGGAAGACCCAATTAAAGAAGCATATTATCTAGAAGTTTCTTCGCCAGGTCTTAATAGGGGATTATATAAAGAAGAGCATTTTAAAAAGTACATAGGAAGCGAAGTGCTAATTAGGCTTACTAGTTCACTAAATGGAGTGAAAAGTGTAAAAGGAGTATTAAGAGATGTCTCAGAAGATTCTATATTAGTAGAAGGCGAGACAGAAATTAAAATACCAAGAGATAAAATTAAGGCAGCAAATTTAGAAGGGGAAATATAACGAGGAGGGTATAAAAATGAATGAAGAGTTTGTAGGTGCTCTTAAAGAATTAGTTAAGGAAAAGGGGATTTGTGAAGATTTACTTTTTACAACTATTCAAGACGCGATGGTTGCAGCATATAAGAAAAATTATGCCAATGCCAATACAAATGCACAAAACGTGAAAGTTAATATCGATAGAGAAACAGGAGAAATACATGTATATGCTCAAAAGACAGTAGTTGATGAGGTATATGATGATGTAACAGAAATTTCATTAGAAGAAGCTAAAGAATTAAATCCTAAAAGTGAAGTTGATGATATTATAAGTTTAGAAGTAACTCCTAAAAATTTCGGAAGAGTTGCAGCACAACTTGCTAAGCAGGTTGTTACTCAAAGAATTAAGGAAGCTGAAAGAACTATAATATATGATGAATACAAAGAAAAAGAATTTGATATAATTACAGGAACTATATTAAGAAAAGATAAAGGTATTGTTTTTGTAAATTTGGGAAAATTGGAAGGTATAATAGGACCTAATGAACAAATTCCAAATGAGGAATATAAATTCAACGAAAAGTTAAAACTATATATAGTTGAAGTTAAAAATGGTAATAAAGGACCTCAAATACATGTATCAAGAACACATCCTGGATTAGTTAAAAGACTATTTGAACTTGAAGTTCCAGAAATATTTGAAGGCGTAGTTGAAATTAAAAGTATTTCAAGAGAAGCAGGTTCAAGAAGTAAAATAGCTGTATACTCTAACGATGAAGAAGTAGATCCAATGGGCGCTTGTGTAGGACCAAAAGGAGTAAGAGTACAAAGTATAGTTAATGAACTTAAGAATGAAAAAATAGATATAATAAAATGGAGCAAAAATCCAGAAGAATTTATAGCTAATTCTTTAAGTCCTGCAAAGGTGCTAAGTGTAGCGGTTGATGAAAATAATAAATCTGCAAAGGTTGTTGTTGATGATAATCAGTTATCGCTTGCAATAGGTAAAGAAGGCCAAAATGTAAGACTTGCGGCTAAACTTACAAATTGGAAGATAGATATAAAGAGTAAATCTCAAAAAGAAGCGCAAGATGAAGAAGATGAAAGAATTCTAAATACTGAAGTAGAAATTGAAAATGAACAAACTACAGATTTAAATGAATTAGAAATTTTTGATGATATTGAAGTCGATGATTCAATAGATGAAGAAACTTCAATGGAAGAAATACAAGAATAGAGGGGTGCTTTTCATGAAGGTTAAGAAAATTCCTTTAAGAATGTGCACTGGTTGCATGGAAATGAAACCCAAAAAAGAATTAATAAGAGTAGTTAAAACTCCAGAAGGCGAAGTGTGTGTTGATCTGACTGGTAAAAAATCAGGAAGAGGCGCATACATTTGTAAGAACACAGAGTGCTTAGAAAAAGCATTTAAAGCAAAAAGACTTAGTAGAAATTTAGAAATTCCTATAAGTGAAGAAATTTATAATAAACTAAAGGATGAAGTAAATAATGAATAAGTTTTTTAACTTTCTAAGTATGGCAAAGAAGTCAGGAAACTTGCTTGAAGGATATAGCAAGTGTGATGACTATAGAAATAATACTAAAATTTATCTTTTTATCATATCTAATGATTTATCAGATAAATCTAAAGATAAATTTAAAAAGCATTGTAATGAAAAAAATATACCATATATTGAAGACTTCTCAAAAGAACAACTAGGACCTCCAATTGGACGTAAAGAAATTATGTTGCTGGGAATTCTAGATAACGATATAGCAAAAAGACTGTTAGCGTTATATGAGGAGGAAAAAAATATATGAGTAGATAATAATACGGGGGTGACTGCATGTCAAAAATAAGAGTACATGAATTAGCAAAAGAATTAAACATAGAGTCAAAGGAATTAATAACTATATTAAAGGAAGAATTTAATATAGAAGTAAAAAATCATATGAGTACAATTGAAGATGAAGATGCTGAATTAATAAAAGAATTATTAGCAGGAAAATCACCAAGCGATTTAGTAGCATCGGCTGATAATGCTGAGAATTCAAAAAGCATAGTTGACGTATATGAAGATGAATTAGCAGAACAACTTAACAAAGGTATAAAGAAAAAGAAAAAGACTAAAAAAGAAGAACAAGAAGAAGCAAGAATAGCTGCTGAAGCAGAGGCTGAAGGTAAAGTAATTGAAATCGGTGGAAGCATAACTGTTAAGGAATTGGCAGAAAAATTGCAACAACCTTCAAATGATGTAATAAGAACGTTAATTTTTGCCGGAGTTATGGCAGCAATAAATGCGGAAATAGATTTTGAAACTGCAGAAAAGGTTTGTGCTGAATATGGAGTTTTAGTTGAAAGAAAAGAAGAAATTCAAGAGTTAGAAGTATTAAAAATAGAAGAAGATGATGAAGAAAATCTTCAAAAGAGACCACCAATTGTAACTGTTATGGGTCATGTTGACCATGGTAAAACATCTTTACTTGATTGTATAAGAAAAGCAAAAGTTACTGATACAGAAGCAGGTGGTATAACTCAGCATATAGGTGCTTATACTATTAAATTGAACGGAGAAGAAATAACATTCTTAGATACTCCAGGTCATGAAGCGTTTACAGCTATGAGAGCTAGAGGTGCACAAATTACAGATGTCGTTATATTAGTTGTTGCTGCAGATGATGGAATCATGCCACAAACTAAGGAAGCTATCAATCACTGTAAAGCAGCAGGAGTTCCTATTGTTGTTGCAATAAATAAAATAGATAAACCAGGAGCAAATGTAGATAGAGTTAAGCAAGAATTAGCTGAACAAGGATTGCTTGCAGAAGACTGGGGCGGAGATACTATATGTGAAGAAGTATCTGCGAAACAAAACCTTAATATTGATAAGTTATTAGAGATGGTTCTACTTACTGCAGAAATGCTTGAACTTAAAGCAAACAAAGATAGAAGAGCAGTTGGAACTGTTATAGAAGCTAAATTAGATAAAGGTAGAGGAGCAGTTGCTAGTCTTTTAGTTCAAAATGGAACTTTAAGAGTAGGAGATTCCATTTTAGTCGGATCTACATATGGTAGAATAAGGGCTATGTTTGATGATACTGGTAAAAAAATAAAATCTGCTGGACCATCTATACCAGTGGAGGTTCTAGGACTTTCTGAAGTTCCAGAAGCTGGAGATAGATTTAATCAAGTAAAAGATGAAAAAACTGCTAGAAATATGGCTGAAAGCAGAAAAGACAAATTAAAAGCAGAAACTTTACTTGCTAATCATAGAGTATCGTTAGAAGATTTATATAATCAAATTAAAGAAGGTAAGGTTAAAGAACTTGCTATAATAGTAAAAGCAGATGTTCAAGGTTCTGTTGAAGCTATAAAGCAATCTTTAGAAAAACTTTCTACTGATGATGTAAAGGTAAGAGTTATTCATGGTGGCGTTGGAGCTATAACTGAAACAGATATAACTCTTGCGACAGCATCTAATGCAATAGTTATAGGATTTAATGTAAGACCTGATAACAATGCGGCAGCTCAAGCTGATAGAGATGGAGTAGATATTAAGTCTTATAGAATTATATATGATGCAATTGATGATGTTAAGTCAGCAATGATAGGAATGCTTGAACCAGATTATAAGGAAGTTATATTAGGAACAGCAGAAGTAAGAGAAACTTATAAAATTTCAAATGTAGGAACAATTGCTGGTTGTTATGTTCTAAAGGGTAAACTTCAAAGAAATGCAGAGACAAGAGTTATAAGAGATGGAATAGTAATATTTGAATCTGCATTATCATCATTAAAGAGATTTAAAGATGATGCAAAAGAAGTTAATGCAGGATACGAATGTGGTTTAACAATTGAAAAGTTTAACGATATTAAAGAAGGTGACATCGTTGAATGCTTCATGATGGAGGCAATTAAGAGAAAAGAACTTTAAAAGAGGTGAAGATCAACATGGCAAACTATAGAGGTGGAAGAATTAACGAAGAATTTAAAAGAGAAATTAGTAATTTAATTCAAAATGAAGTTAAAGATCCAAGACTTACAGCTATGATTTCAGTTACAGATGTTAAAGTTACAAAAGATTTAAGATATGCTAAGGTTTATGTAAGTATATTCTCTAAAGATGATGAGGAAAAGAAAAATAATCTAGAGGCATTAAAAAATGCAAGTGGATTTATAAGAAAATCAGTAGGCCAAAAAATAAATTTAAGGCACACACCAGAAATAATTATTGAATTAGATGACTCTATAAATTACGGTATGCATATGGATGAATTAATTCAAAGGATAAGTAAGGGTAATGAGTAGTCTTAAAGAAATAAAAGAAGAAATTTTAAAATCAAAAAGAATTGGATTATCATTCCATACATCTCCAGATGGAGATGCTATAGGCAGCACTTTAGCGTTACTAAATGCATTAAGACATCTAGGAAAGGATTCATATATTATATCAAGAGATGTTATTTCTGATAACCTCTCTTTCCTTTCTTTTGCCAATGAAATTGATGGCAATACTTTAGAACCTAAAGAAGGCACTGATCTTGTAATAATATTAGATTGTGGTAATGTTGAAAGAATATCTGCAGATCTAAGTAATTATAACGGCAAGGTTATTAATATTGATCACCATATTTCAAATGAAGAATATGGATTTATTAATTATGTAGATGTAAGTGCAGCTGCTACATGTGAAATATCATATTTACTAGCAGAAGAGTTAGGAATTGATTTTAATAATAAAACTGATGTTGAAATAAATATAGGGAACGCAGTTTATACAGGAATTGTAACAGATACAGGTTCTTTTAGGCATTCCAATGTTACTAAGAGAACTCATAAAATAGTATCAGAACTTATAGAACTTGGAGTAAACAACAGTAAAGTCCATAGTAATCTTTTTGATAATAAACCATTTGAGAAAGTAAAATTAATGGGATGTGTGTTATCTAATATTAAGCTCGCTCTAGAAAATAAAGTAGCAGTCCTTGAGATACCGAAGGGAATGTTAGAGGAATTTAACTTAAAAAATACTGATACTTCAGATATAATTTCAGTTGGCCTTGGAATTAAAGGTGTAGAAGTTTCTATGCTTTTGAAAGAAGTTGAAGATGGAGTTAAAGGAAGCTTAAGATCTAAAAATGATGTGGATGTTCGAAAAGTTGCCGAAGTATATGGCGGTGGTGGACATATAAAAGCTGCTGGAGTTATGCAAAAAGGTGTAGATATAGAAACTGCAAAAGAAAATCTGCTAAAGATACTTAAAGAAGAGCTTGACTCATAAATATAGATTATATTTATGAAAAGTAAGTAATAACTTCACTTATATAAGGAAGGAATAGAGAATTCATATATGAAAGATACAAAAACTTCACAGATAAATGGAGTATTAAATATATTCAAAAATAAAGGAATGACTTCCTTTGATGTAGTTAGAAAAATAAAATTCTTAGCTAACGAGAAGAAAGTCGGTCATACTGGAACATTGGACCCGGAAGCTACTGGAGTCCTTCCAGTCTGCCTTGGAAAAGCTACAAAAACTATTGATTATATAATGAACAGTAATAAGGTATATGAGGTGAAATTTCTACTTGGAGTGAAGACAACCACATATGATCTTGAAGGTGAGATATTGGAGAAGAATGAAATAGATCATATTAAGAGTGATGAAGTTTCAGAGGTTGCATTATCCTTTATCGGAGAATATGACCAAGTTCCACCTATGTATTCTGCCCTTAAAAAAAATGGAGTAAGGCTCTATGAATTGGCTAGGAAAGGTATTGAGGTTGAAAGAGAAGCGAGAAAAATTAGAATATTTAATATATCAGATTTGAAGATTGAATTACCTTATGTATATATGAAAGTAGCTTGTTCAAAAGGGACATATATTAGAAGTTTATGTTATGATATTGGTGAAAAACTAAAAGTTGGAGCAGCTATGGCAGAATTAAATAGATCTGAAACATCCATTTTTAAGCAATCAGATAGTGTAAACATAGATGATTTAACTAAGGAAAATATACAAGATTATATTATGACTATAGAGGATGCACTTTCTTTTTACCCTAAAATTACAGTAAAGAGTACATTTACTAAATTATTAATAAATGGAGTTAAAGTATTCGATAAGAGATTGACAAATGAAAAAAGAGAAAAAAATGTTCTATATAGGGTATATGATAGTGAAGGCATTTTTATAGGAATTGGAAAACAAGATGATGATGGATTCAAAATCGAAAAATTGTTGCTTTAGGCATCTTGACTGGTATGTAGCTGTTTTTCTGGGTGC
The DNA here is from genome assembly GCF_022324665.1 of Clostridium sp. YIM B02500. Classification (NCBI taxonomy): domain Bacteria; kingdom Bacillati; phylum Bacillota; class Clostridia; order Eubacteriales; family Clostridiaceae; genus Clostridium; species Clostridium sp. YIM B02500. Next base: position 129,264 of record NZ_JAKGTE010000003.1, read on the forward strand.
CTTGATTTAGGAGTAAGGATAATGATAATTATAGATAAACATTCAAAAGATATTCAAAGTTCTAATAATTATATAGCTCTTGGAAGTTTTGATGGACTTCATATTGGGCATCTTTCTTTAATAAATAAAGTAGTAGAAGTTGCAAAAAAAAATAAAGGGAGAAGTATGGTTTTTACATTTAAGAACCATCCGAGAACTCTTATAAATAAAGAAAACTCAGTAAAACTTTTGATGGACAATGAAAGAAAAGCGAAAATTCTGGAAAAACATAAAGTAGATATAGTTTGCTTTAAGGAATTTGATCTTGAATTTATGAAAATGACTCCAAAGGAATTTATAGAGTTTTTGATAGTTAATTATAATATCAAGGGGTTTGTTGTAGGGTTCAATTATAAATTCGGATACAAGAATTTAGGAAATGTAGAACTTCTAAGAGAATTGCAAAACGAATATGGGTATGAACTATATGTTATGGATCCATGTACATATAATAACGATGTTGTAAGCAGTACTAGAATTAGAAAAGCCATTCAAGATGGTGAGGTTTCGGAAGCTAATAAGATGCTCAGCATGCCTTACACATTAAGTGGTGAAATTATTCATGGAAAGAAAATTGGAAGAACTATAGGTTTTCCTACAGCGAATTTAAAATATCATGAAAATTTCATTTTACCTAAGATTGGTGTATATTATACTAATGTTAAGGTAAATAATAATATATATAAAGGAATCACATCTGTTGGATACAATCCTACGGTTGAAGGTAAAAATTTAACGGTAGAAACTTATATATTAGATTTTAATAAAGAAATATATGGAGATAAAATAGATGTGAGTTTTATAAAAAAAATCCGCGACGAAGAAAAATTTAATAGTTTAGAAGAGTTAAAGGACCAGCTCGAAAGTGATAAAGCTTTTGCAAAAAATGAGAATTGCATGTCGGCTTTAATAATATAGTTTACAATAATAGTTACTTTTGATATAATAACACAGGGAACCTAATTCTAAGTTGTAAGGTGCCATCTTTTACTTGGAACTAGGGGATAATTAATATAATACACGGAGGTGCACTTATAATGGATAAGGCAAGAAAATTAGAATTAATTAAAAAGTTTGGAAGAAGCGAAGGCGACACTGGTTCACCAGAAGTTCAAGTAGCATTACTTACTGAAAGAATTCAATCTTTAACTGAACATTTAAAAGTTCATAAGAAAGATCATCACTCAAGAAGAGGGCTATTAATGATGGTTGGTCAAAGAAGAGGTCTTTTAAACTATTTAAGTGATCAAGATATCGAAAGATATAGAACTTTAATCAAAGAATTAGGTTTAAGAAGATAATTTTTAGAGCGGAGTTTTCCGCTCTATTATTTTAAACTATACAAATTATAGAAAAATTATACAATATTATTAATGATTAGATGAACCTAAAGGGAGGTCATAAATTATGAATAACGTTCTAACGACTGAAATCGCTGGAAGAGAATTGAAAGTTGAGTTCGGAAAAGTAGGTATGTTATCAAATGCAGCAACATTTACTAGCTATGGAGACACAGTAATTTTAACTAATGTTAATGCATCAGAGCAGCCAAGAGAAGGAATTGATTTCTTTCCTCTAAGTGTTGAATATGAAGAAAGATTATATGCAGTAGGTAAAATTCCAGGTGGATTTATCAAGAGAGAAGGAAGACCATCAGAAAAAGCTATATTAAATGGTAGAGCTGTTGATAGAACTCTAAGACCTCTATTTCCAAAGGGATACAGAAATGACGTTCAAGTTGTTACTACAGTTGTATCCGTAGAAAAAGATAATTTGCCAGAAATCTTAGCAATTAATGCAGCATCGCTTGCATTATGCCTTTCAAGTATTCCTTATACAATTCCAGCTGCAGCAGTTCAAGTAGGAATTATCGATGGTAAATTCGTTACAAATCCAGATACTCAGGGTCGTGAAAAAAGCATTCTTCATTTAACAGTATGCGCTACAAAAGAAAGAGTAATGATGATTGAAGCTGGTGGACAGGAGATACCAGAAGATACTATGATAGACGCTATTAAATATGGTTTTGATGAGTGTCAAAAGATTATTGCATTCCAAGAAGAAGCAGTAGCTAAGTTTGGAAAGAAAAAAGATGAACCAGTATTATATGCTGTAGATCCAGAACTTGAAAAAGATGTTAAAGAATTTGCATCTGACATGATTAAAGAAGCAATGTATATCATGGAAAAAGATGAAAGAAATGCTGCTGTTGATGCAGTTTATGAAAAAGTTAATGAAGCATTTGGTGAAAAATATGCTGATAAAATGGGCGATATTAAGGAAGTTCTTTACACTATGCAAAAGAAAGTTGTAAGACACATGCTTCTAAAAGATAAGAGAAGGCCAGATGGAAGAGCATTTGATCAAATCAGACCATTAGGATGTGAAATAGGAATTTTACCTAGAACACACGGTACAGGATTATTCACAAGAGGATTAACTCAAGTAATGACAGTTGCAACTCTTGGTTCAATTAGCGAGATTCAAATTCTAGATGGAATAGATGAAGCTCAATCAAAACGATATATGCATCATTATAATTTCCCAGGATACAGTGTTGGAGAAGTAAAACCTTTAAGAGGTCCTGGTAGACGTGAAATAGGTCATGGAGCTTTAGCAGAAAGAGCTTTAGAACCATTAATCCCTTCCGAAGAAGAATTCCCATATACAATAAGATTAGTATCAGAAGTTTTAAGTTCTAATGGTTCAACTTCACAAGCATCAGTTTGTGGTTCGACATTAGCATTATTAGATGCAGGTGTACCAATTAAAAGACCAGCAGCTGGTATTGCAATGGGATTAATAACTTCAGAAGATTTAAGTGAAGAAGCAGTATTAACTGATATTCAAGGAATAGAAGATTTCTTTGGAGATATGGATTTTAAGGTAGCTGGAACAACAGAAGGTATAACATCTATTCAAGTAGATACTAAGCTTCAAGGTTTTAGTTTTAATGTAGTAGAAAATGCTATAAGAGATGCTAGAAAAGCTAGACTTACTATAATTGATAAAATAAACGAATGTATTTCTACACCTAAAGAAGATGTTTCATTATATGCTCCAAAAACACAAATTATGAGCATAAATCCTGATAAGATAAGGGATGTAATAGGAGCAGGTGGTAAGGTTATAAATAAAATTATACAAGATACAGGAGTTAAGATAGATATAAAAGAAGATGGAACTGTATTTGTAAGCTCAACTGATCATAATGGTGTTAATGAAGCCATAAAGATAATAGAAGGATTAACTAAAGAAGTTAAAGCTGGAGAAGTTTATCTTGGAAAAGTTACTAAAATAACTACATTTGGAGCTTTTGTTGAGATTTTACCAAGTAAAGAAGGATTAGTTCATATTTCTAAGCTAGCTAAGGAAAGAGTGAACAAAGTAGAAGATGTAGTATCTATTGGAGATGAGATTTTAGTTAAGGTTACAGAAATTGATAACCAAGGCAGAATAAATCTTTCAAGAAAAGATGCTTTAGTAGAACAAGAAAATAAGGAAGAGAAATAAAGGGCAATTAATTGCCTTTTTTTTAACTAAGAAGGAGGGCAAGTACAAAATGTATAACACATATACCCTTAAAAATGGATTAAGAATTGTAACAGAAAAAATAGAACACTTAAATTCTATCAGTGTTGGAGTAATGGTTCAGAATGGTTCTAGAAATGAGAGTCCAGAAGTTAATGGAATATCCCATTTTATTGAGCATATGTTTTTTAAAGGAACTGATAAAAGAACTTCTAAAGAAATAATGGAGGATATTGAGAATGTTGGAGGACAGATCAATGCTTTCACAAGTAAAGAAGCTACCTGTTATTATATTAAAGCATTAGATACCCATCTAGATTTAACGTTAGATGTTCTTTCAGACATACTTTTAAATGCAAAATTCGATCCAGAAGAGATAGAAAAAGAAAAAGGCGTAGTAATTGAAGAAATTAATATGAGTGAAGATTCGCCGGAAGATGTATTAGATGATGTGCATTCTAAAGCTTGTTTTGGAAATGAGTCGTTAGGATATCCTATTTTAGGAACAATACCATTGGTAAAGTCATTTACTAGAGAAAAGATATTGAATTTTATTAGTGAAAAGTATACGCCATATAATTCTGTAATATCAGTTTGTGGTAAATTCAATGATAAAGAGTTAGATGAATTGATTAATAAATATTTTGGTGAATGGAAAAGCAAAGGTGAATATACTCCAGAATATGATAAAACAATAATACAAGTTGATTCTGCATATGCAAAAAAAGAAATCGAGCAGCTTCATATTTCTCTGGGATTAGAGGGATTACCTTATGGAGATGAAAACAATTACGCATTAGTGCTACTTAATAATATATTTGGAAGTGGTGCATCTTCAATCCTTTTCCAAAAAGTGCGAGAAGAATTAGGATTATGTTATTCTATAACATCTTACTTGCAACCATTTCAGGGAGTTGGAACTTTAAATATATATGCCGGCTTAAATAGAAATTATGGAGAGAAGGCCTTAGAAGTTATAGAAAAAGAAATTACTCTATTTAGTAAGAATGGAATAACTGATAAGCAGCTTGAAATAAATAAGGAGAAAATTAAAGCTAATTATATTTTAGGGCTTGAAAGTACTAGTTCAAGAATGTTTTCTAATGTAAAGACATTCCTGTTTAGAAATAAAATAAAAACTCAAGAAGAAGTAATAAAGAAAATAGATAATATAAGAAAAGATAATATACAATACGTCTTAGAAAGATGTTTTAAAAAGGGAGTTATAAATGCAGCGTATGTTGGGCAAGATGTAGAATATAGTAAATTAGATTCTATAATACTAAAGAGTGCCAAAGCATATGATAACTCAAATCATAATGGTAAAATTAATTTATAGAAGATTATGTAATAATACACCTCCTTTTCTCATATTATTTTATGAGTACTAAAAGGAGGTTTTTATTATGAGCGAAGAAAATAAGGTGAAATATTTAAGTGATATAGAGAGATACGAACTTATTAATATAAATGATGGTGAAAAGTATGATTATCTATTGAATAATGATCTAATAATAGATGAAGAAGGAAATTTTAAATATTTAATAGTTAATTTAAGTGGTGGGAAATTTAATCTATTTAGCAGTAAAGATTTTTTAGAAATTCCATGGGATTGTGTAAAAAAAATTGGTGCTAAAACTATCATATTAGATGCAGATGAGGAAGTAATAAAAAAAGTAAAGTTATAATTCAGGAGGAAATTTAATGAAAATAGTTGTACAAAAGTTTGGAGGAACTTCAGTATCTACTGAAGAAAATAGAAAGAAAGTAATTGAAAAAGTTAAGAGTGCAATTAAAGATGGATATAGTCCTGTTGTGGTAGTATCAGCAATGGGAAGAAAAGGTCAGCCATATGCAACAGATACATTATTATCATTAATAAGCGATAAATTTAAAAATGCTAATAAGTTAGCACAAGACTTATTAATGACATGTGGAGAAATTATAAGCTCAGTTGTTATGAGTAATGATTTATATAATGCAGGAATTGATGCTGTACCACTTACTGGCGGACAAGCAGGAATATTAACTGATAATAATTTTACTGATGCAACTTGCATTGAGGTGAAACCTAAGAAAATACTAGAGTTAGTGTCTCAAGGAAGAATTCCTGTAGTAACTGGATTTCAAGGAATGACTGAAAACGGATATTTAACTACTTTAGGCAGAGGGGGAAGCGATACGACGGCTTCTATTTTAGGAGTGGCCCTTAAAGCGTCAGAAATTGAAATATATACTGATGTAGATGGAATCATGACAGCAGATCCAAGAGTTGTTGAAAATGCAAATTTAATTGATGTAATAAGTTATAATGAAGTATTCCAACTAGCGGATAAGGGTGCAACAGTAATTCATCCAAAAGCCGTAGAAGTTGCAATGGAAGGAAATATTCCTATATTAATTAAAAATACTATGAGTAATAGTAAAGGAACTTTAATAAACAACTTTGGAGATAAAAGCAATGACAGGATAATGACAGGAATCGCAAGCCAAAAGAATAGAATTCAGGTTTCTATAAGGGCAGCAGAAAATCAAGGAAATGTAAAATACAAAAATGTATTGGATTTATTAGCTGCAAATAAAATAAGCTTAGATCTAATAAATATATTTCCTAATGAACAAATTTTCACTATAAATCAAGTGGATAAAGAGATTTTAGAAAACATTCTAAATAATGCTAACTTAAAGTATACTTTGATAGACAACTGTAGCAAAGTAGCAGTTATTGGTTCTAGAATGACGGGTATACCAGGAGTAATGGCTAAAATAATCAAGGCATTAAGTGATAATAATATAGAAGTATTACAAACAGCGGATTCTCATATGACAATCTGGTGCTTGGTTCACTCTGAAAACGAAAAAGAAGCAATAAATGTTTTACATAAAACTTTTAAACTTTAATATAACGGAAGTTTAATTAAATGCGTTCTATGAGTTTTTATATAGAGTAAGTTAAATTAATAAAATAATAGATCTGGGATTCAAAAGGAAAATTGGCTAGTTGGGTAAGTTCGAGTAACTAAATCATAGATTTTGAATTTAAAAGGAAACTCGACTCGCTTCGTTCGCTGAGTAAGTTCAATTAGCCAAATCATAGATTTGGAATTTCACTTATGTATAAAATAATTCCTACTGTACAAAATAAAAAGAGTATAGGAGGAATTATTTTATGGATAAATATATTTTAAATAATAATGAGAAAGAAAAGGAAGATAAAAATACATCAGAAGCACAGGATAAAATAGAAAATGTAAAAGAACTTGGAAATACTACATTAGCAACTCCAAATAAAAGAATACAGGTTTTATCTATAATAGGGCAGATTGAAGGGCATTCCGTACTTCCCCCACAAACAAAAGCCACAAAATATGAACATATTATACCTCAATTAATAGATATCGAACAAAATGATGATGCAAAAGGGCTACTCATAGTCTTAAATACAGTTGGAGGAGATGTAGAAGCTGGTTTAGCTATTTCTGAAATGATTCGAAGTATGTCAAAACCAACCGTTTCTATAGTAATTGGTGGAGGTCATTCCATAGGAGTACCGCTTGCTACATCAGCAGACTTTTCATTTATAACACCATCTGCAACAATGATAGTTCATCCAGTAAGAATGAATGGATTTGTGATTGGAGTATCTCAAACATTTGAATACTTTAAGAAAATGCAAGAAAGAATAAATGAGTTTATAGTTAGAACATCAAATATAAAACCAGATACTTTAGAAAGATTCATGCTTCAAACAGATGATTTATTAAATGATGTAGGAACAATGTTAATTGGAAAGCAAGCAGTTGATTGTGGACTTATTGACCAAGTTGGAGGAATACAGGAAGCTTTAAGCAAACTTAATGAATTAATAGAAAAATAGTAGCTATTTTTAAGGTTATAGAAAAAAATCTATAGCCGATTTTTGTTTTTAGTGTTATCTTATTAAAGGAGAATTGCTATTCAATGTAGAAATAAAATTATGAGGTGATTTAAGGTGGGTAGGACTAAAGGCAAACATAGCACTACAAAAAGTAAAAAAGATGAAAACACAATAAATCCAGATATAGTAGGAATAGTGTATATTGCAACAGGAATAATACTTGGTATAGCAATATACACTTCTTTAGCTGGAATATTATCATCTTTAGCGCAAAGAGTATCATATGTAGTAATTGGAATAGGTGCAAATGCATTGCCTATTTATTTAATATATTTTGGATTCCAATATATAAAAACACGAGGAAATATTAAATTAAGCAAGAATTTTTTTGGAATAACTATATTAGTAGCTGTTACCATATTGACATTTGGAACAATAAACATTCAAAGTTTAGACGGGCAAGGAAGTTTTTTTGAAAATTTTAAGGTCATACTTAATGATAGCGCCCAGACTCCTCATGGTGGAATAATGGCATATCTCATATGTTATCCAATGTATAAAATTATAGGGGCCCTTGGGACATATATAGTTCTTCTCGCATTTTCAATAATTGCCATCACTTTGATTTTCGATATTACTCTTTATGATTTAGGGATAAAGGCCTACAATAAAGGTGAAAAAATAAGAAATAGCAGAAGAAGTAGAAAAGTAAGGGATGAGCAGAAACCAGTTAGAGAGAACTTTATAAATATAGTAGAAAAAGATGATAAAGAAAATGAAAAAGAAGCATTTCTTTCTGGTGTAGAAAAGAAGATAAAAATTCTAGATTTTATGAAAAATACTAGTGATGATACAGAAATCTCACCTATATCAAAAGCTGAAGTATCATCAGATATTCAGATAGAGAGTTTTATAGAAAAACCTACGCAAAGTCATACTAAGAAGAAAGAAAACTTAGGTAATGATGTTAAGGAAGTAGTAAATAAAGAGATACAAGAACATATAATGGAACAAAAAGAAACTAAGGAGTATAAACATCCAAGCCTTGAATTATTAAAATTAAATTCAAATACAAAACTTAATAGCAGTGACAAAAAAGAATTAATAGAGAATGCTAATAAGCTTGAAGAAATATTATCTAATTTTGGAGTAGATGCCAAGGTTACTCAAGTTACAAAAGGTCCATCAGTTACGAGATTTGAACTTCAGCCAAGTCCGGGCGTCAAAGTTAGTAAGATTGTAAATCTATCTGATGATATAGCTTTAGGGTTAGCAGCTTCTGGGATAAGAATAGAAGCACCAATTCCAGGTAAGGCGGCAGTTGGTATAGAAGTTCCAAATGGAAAACAAAAACCAGTCTTTTTAAGAGAAGTTCTAGAAAATGATGAATTTATCGAGTCTAAGAAAAAGCTTGCATTTGCTTTAGGAAAAGATATATCAGGAAAATGTGTTGTGGGAGATTTGAGTAAGATGCCACATACACTGATTGCAGGGGCAACAGGTTCTGGTAAGAGTGTATGCATAAACTCTCTTATAATAAGCCTATTATATAAGTATAATCCAGAAGAAGTTAAACTTTTAATGGTAGACCCAAAGGTTGTTGAGTTAAATGTTTATAATGGAATACCACATCTTTTGATTCCAGTTGTTACAGATCCTAAGAAAGCGGCAGCAGCTTTAAATTGGGCAGTAAATGAAATGACCAATAGGTATAAGCTCTTTGCAGACTCTGGAGTTAGAAATATGGAGTCGTATAATGAATTATTTAATAAGGGTATAATAGAACAAAAACTGCCATATATAGTTATTATAGTAGATGAGCTTGCTGATCTTATGATGGTATGTCCTAATGATGTAGAAGATTATATTGGAAGATTAGCACAAATGGCAAGAGCTGCAGGTATGCATTTAGTTATAGCAACTCAAAGACCATCAGTTGATGTAATAACAGGGGTAATTAAAGCTAATATTCCATCTAGAATATCATTTGCAGTATCATCTCAAATTGATTCTAGAACTATCTTAGATGGATCCGGAGCGGAAAAATTGTTAGGAAAAGGTGACATGTTATATTATCCAGTGGGAGAAAGTAAGCCTCTTAGAGTTCAAGGTTGCTTCATATCGGAGGAAGAAGTAGAGCAAGTTGTATCGTTTATTAAGAGTGAACAGGGTGATACTAAGTATGAAGAAGATATAATTGATCATATTAATAATGCGTCAGATTCAAAATCTGTGGATGCAAATGATAATAATGACGATGTTGATGAATTACTTAATGAGGTGATAAATGTTGTAGTTGAGTATGGTCAGGCATCAACTTCGTTTATTCAAAGAAAGTTCAGAATAGGGTTTAATAGAGCTTCTAGAATAATGGATCAATTAGAAGAACGGGGGATTATATCGGAAAAGGATGGAAGTAGACCAAGGCAGGTGCTTATTACTAAGCAGCAGCTATTAGAAGATGAACATGAAGAGGAAAATTAATTAATAATGTCTAAAAAGTTTAAAGCTATAGTTTTAGATTAATTATGAAATAAAATTAAACATTATGTTAACTTTTTTAATTTAACTCTTTTGAGGTAAAATAATAAGTGATTTTTATGAGATTTGGGAGTAGTATATGTATAATAGCAACTTGTAAAATGTAGTTCTAATTTGTTATAATTAAGACTATTAGAACGTAGGAGGATATAAGAAGTTGAGCGAAATTAAAATAGAAATAGCGAAGAATAGAGAACAATATAATGAAGAAGCTTCAAGCAAGTATAAAGTTGGAATGGTAAGCTTAGGCTGTGATAAAAATAGAGTTGACTCAGAGATAATCTTAGGTAAGATGAGTGATGAATATGAGATAACTAATAACCCAAAAAACGCAGATATAATTATAGTGAATACATGCGGATTTATAGAGAGTGCCAAACAAGAATCTATTGACACAATTTTAGAGATGGCTAATTATAAAATTAATTATAAATGTAAACTGCTTATAGCTACAGGATGTCTTACTCAAAGATATGGAGAAGAGTTGAGAACATTAATACCTGAAATAGATATAATGCTTGGAGTTAATGACTATAATAAAATAAATGAAATTATAACTGAATTTATAGACGGAAATAAATTAGCAACAGAACTCTTAAATTATTCTGATGAAAATATTAATGAAGGAAAGAGAATTATTACAACTCAAAGGGAGAGTGCATATATAAGAATAGCAGAAGGATGCAATAATTTTTGCACATATTGTATAATTCCTAAGATAAGGGGAAAATTTAGAAGTAGGAAGATGGAAAATATTATAAATGAAGCAAGAGATTTGAGTGAGAGTGGAGTAAAGGAAATCATACTTATAGCTCAAGACACTACTTTATATGGAAGTGATATTTATGGGAAAAAGAATCTGCATGTTCTTCTTAAGGAATTATCCAAAATTGAAGGAATTGAATGGATAAGGGTACTTTATTGTTATCCAGAAGAGATATATGATGAACTTATAAACGAAATTGCTTGTAATGAAAAAGTTGTAAAGTATTTAGATATACCTATTCAACATATAAGCGATAATATTTTAAAACTTATGGGAAGAAAAACTAGTAAAAAAGATATAATTAATAAAATACAAATTTTAAGGGAAAGAGTTCCTGAAATTGTTATAAGAACAACATTTATAGTAGGATTTCCAAACGAAACTGATGAAGATTTTAATGAAATTATTGATTTCTTGAAGGAATATAAGCTTGATAAAGTGGGAGCATTTACTTATTCTCAGGAAGAAGATACTCCAGCAGCTAAAATGGATGGGCAAATAGATGAAGAAATTAAGGAAAAAAGAGAAGAAGATTTAATGCTTTTACAAAAGAATATTTCAGAAGAAATAAATAAATTGAAAATTGGAAAGTTATATGATATTCTTGTTGAGGGATATAATGGAAAGTGCTATTATGGAAGAAGCTATGAAATGGCTCCTGATATAGATGCAAATGTATTATTTGAATCAAATGCAAAAATAGAAAATGGTGAATTTGTAAAGGTAAAAATAGTAGAGACTATGGATTATGATTTAGTGGGAGTTGTTGTTGATGAATCTTGCAAATAAGTTAACCTTAATTAGAATATTTTTGGTTCCTGTATTTTTAGTATTTATAGCAGTTAAAGATATACCATATGGAAGTTTTATTGCTACATTTATATTTATTTTAGCTTCATTAACGGATAAGTTAGATGGGTATATTGCTAGATCTAGAAATCAAATAACTAACTTTGGAAAATTTATGGATCCTTTAGCAGATAAATTATTAGTTACTGCGGCGTTAATTTCTTTAGTTGATTTACAAGTAGTACCAGGATGGGCAGCAGTAGTTATAATTGCACGAGAATTTGCTGTTTCAGGCTTAAGATCAATAGCGGCAGCGCAAGGAAGAGTTATAGCAGCTAGCTGGTGGGGAAAAATCAAAACGGTTATACAAATTATAGCAATAATTTTATTATTATTAAAAGTAAATATTCATGATGCAAGACTGTTAAAAATTTTTGTAATAGACAATTATTATTTGAAAGGATTTTTTAAATTCGCTCCAATGATAATGCTTATGATTGCGGTTATAGTAACCCTGCTTTCAGGTTACGATTACTTTAAAAAGAATAAGGAAGCTGTTTCTTACGATAAATAAAATATATAAGATCCATGTTTAGAAATATAAAAAAATGGATATGAATTAAAAAGGTTCCTTCTTTGCTAGCAAAGAAGGGGCTTTTCTTAGAATTAATTATTGACTATGGTTTGTAATTAATTTATAATAAATATAGAACATAAGTTCGATGGAAGGGAGTTAATTAGTATTATGGGAATTATAAATGCAGAAAAGTTAAAAGCAATTGAAAGTGCTATGAGTCATATAGAAAAACAATTTGGTAAAGGATCAGTAATGAAATTGGGTGATCACAATATTTCTAACATGGATGCTATATCAACAGGATGTTTAGATTTAGATATAGCTCTTGGAATTGGAGGAGTACCTAAAGGTAGAATTATTGAAATTTATGGACCAGAAAGTTCAGGAAAAACTACAATTGCGCTTCATATAGCGGCAGAATCACAAAAGAAAGGTGGAGCAGTAGGATACATAGATGCAGAACATGCATTAGATCCTAGTTATGCCCAAAAACTTGGAGTTGATGTAGATAGCTTAATAATTTCTCAACCTGATACAGGGGAACAAGGACTTGAAATAGCTGAAGCATTAGTCCGTTCTGGAGCTATTGATGTTTTGGTAGTAGACTCAGTTGCGGCTTTAGTACCTAAAGCTGAAATTGAAGGAGAAATGGGAGATTCACATATTGGTCTTCAAGCAAGACTTATGTCACAGGCTTTAAGAAAGCTTGCAGGAACAATAAATAAGACTAATTGTGTTGCTATATTTATTAACCAATTAAGAGAAAAAGTTGGGGTTATGTTTGGTTCACCAGAAACAACAACTGGAGGAAGAGCATTAAAATTCTATGCATCAGTAAGACTTGATATTAGAAGAATAGATTCTATAAAACAAGGGGATTCAATAATAGGTAACAGAACAAGAATAAAGGTAATGAAAAATAAAGTTGCACCACCATTTAAACAAGCAGAATTTGATATTATGTATAATGAGGGTATATCAAGATGTGGTAATATAGTAGATGTTGGAGTAAAAGAAGAGATTGTTCAAAAGAGTGGAGCTTGGTTTTCTTATGGAGATATAAGATTAGGCCAAGGAAGAGAAAATGCTAAATTATATCTAAAAGAAAATCCTGAAGTAGCATTAGATATAGAAAATCAAATTAGAGAAAAGTATAATCTTCCACCTGCAGAACTATTTAAGGCAGCTGCACCAGAGGGAGCTAAAGAAGATATAAGCGATAAAGATGATGTTGCTGTAGACACAAAAGAATAAAGAAGATGCAATAAATGGAAAGTTTAAATGTGAATTTACTTCATAATATTTATTAATAAATGTATAGCTGCATATATTATGATAACTCATATATATGCAGCTATATTAAGTATTTAACAGCATAATGCAGTATGTAACAGTTATATGCGCAAACTTGACATAATTTTGTTTTTAATATAGAATAAAAAGGAATACTGGTTTATCATATTCCAAATGCAGTGAGAAGAATATGACACCTACTATACTTTCTTGTTAATAATATAATGAGAAAATGATAAATTAGGAGGTGTTTATGTGGTAACAGCAGTAATGATATTAATAGATGTAATAGTTTTATTAATATTAGGAATAGTGGTTTATAAAACGATTCAAAACATATCAAAAGCAAAGATTGAATCGCTTGAAAAAGAAGCAGAAGAAATTCTAGTAAGAGCTAAAAAGGATGCAGAAGCAACTAAAAAAGAAGCAATCCTTGAGGCAAAAGAAGAACTTCATAAATTAAGAAATGATTTTGATAAGGAATCTCGTGAGAGAAGAAATGAGATTCAAAGGCTTGAAAGAAGAGTAATTCAAAGAGAAGAAGCACTTGATAAAAAGAGTGAACTTCTTGAAAAGAAAGACGAAACAATCAATCAAAGAATGCTTGAGGTAGATCAAGTAGAAGCAAGAGTACAGAAGCTTTATGAAGAAAGAAGAGCAGAACTTGAAAGAATATCGGCTCTATCTAGTGAAGAAGCACGTGAGATTCTTCTAGATGAAATAAGGAAAGAAATTACACACGATGCAGCTTTAATGATAAAAGATATTGAAAGTAAGGCAAAAGAAGAGGCAGACAAGAGGGCAAGGGAAGTAATTACAACTGCGATCCAAAGATGTGCTGCCGATCATGTGTCTGAATCAACTGTACACGTTGTTGCACTACCGAATGATGAGATGAAAGGTAGAATAATAGGTAGAGAAGGAAGAAACATTAGAACCTTGGAAACATTAACAGGAGTTGATTTGATTATAGATGATACTCCAGAAGCAGTCATTCTTTCTAGCTTTGATCCAATTAGGAGAGAAGTTGCGAGAATGGCACTAGAAAAGTTAATAGTGGATGGCAGAATACATCCAGCGAGAATCGAAGAGATGGTTGAAAGAGCAACTAAGGACGTGGAAAGTAGTATAAAAGAAGAAGGAGAGCAAGCAGCTCTTGAAACTAGTGTACATGGACTACATCCTGAAATTATAAGACTTCTTGGTAGATTGAAGTATAGAACAAGTTATGGGCAAAATGTGTTAAAGCATTCCATAGAAGTTTCATACTTAGCTGGCTTAATGGCTTCAGAGCTAGGTTTAGATGTTACTTTAGCTAAAAGAGCAGGATTGCTACACGATATTGGTAAAGCTGTGGATCAAGAACAAGAAGGGCCTCATGCTCTAATTGGTGGAGATCTAGCTAAAAAGTATCACGAATCGCCATTAGTAATAAATGCAATAGCAGCGCATCATTCAGATGTAGAAATGCAATCTTTAGAAGCAGTACTAGTTCAAGCGGCAGATGCAATATCAGCGGCTAGACCAGGCGCTAGAAGAGAGACATTGGAAGCATACATTAAGAGATTGGAAAAGTTAGAGGAAATTGCAAATTCACATGAAGGTGTAGAAAAGTCATATGCCATTCAAGCTGGTAGAGAGATTAGAATTATGGTTAAACCAGATAAAGTAGATGATGCTGGAACAATTGAATTGGCACGTAATTTAGTTAAGAGTGTCGAGGAAGAACTTGAATATCCAGGACAAATTAAAATTAATGTCATAAGAGAAACTAGAGCAGTAGATTTTGCTAAGTAAAAAAAGTGAAGTATATTTTGTTAAGTGATGAAATATACTTCGTTTTATTATAGATTAGATGTAATTAATTCATTTAAACTATAATTGAGTATATAAAAACAAAATACCTAGAAATAAAAATATTTTTTAATTTAGTAATTCTAAAAGGAATTTTAGGAATTATATAGAATATATTTAATGTAAACGATTTGTGTATTAAATTCTAGGAGGAATAACAAAAATGGAAGTATTAAAAGTATCAACAAAATCAAATCCTAATTCTGTAGCAGGTGCACTAGCAGCTATAATAAAGGAAAAAAATATTGCAGAAATTCAAGCTGTTGGTGCAGGTGCTATAAACCAAGCAGTTAAGGCTATTGCAATAGCAAGGGGATTTGTTGCACCAAGTGGAAAAGATATAGTATGTATACCGGCTTTCACAGATATACAAATAGATGGAGAAGAAAGAACGGCCATAAAATTAATAGTACAACCTAGATAATTAAAATTATTTCTAAATTATCATATGAGCAATCATTTTTAAGTTGAAATTATCAATAAAAACGATTATACTATAATAGTTAAATGCTATATTTATTAATTTTTTGTAAAGAGGTGTATATAATGATAGCAAAAGAGGTTACAGTAAAAAATTCATCTGGTCTTCATGCTAGACCAGCAACATTATTAGTTAAGAAGGCTTCTTCATTTAAATCAGACGTTAGTATAGAATATAACGGCAAGAAAGCAAATGTAAAAAGCTTAATCGGAGTATTATCTTTAGCAGTAACTAAAGATGCTACTATCAAGGTTGTTGCTTCAGGAGATGACGAAGCTTTAGCAGTAGAAGAAATCGTTAAATTAGTTCAAACTTTAGAAGACTAATATACCAAAAAAGGTTCCATATTATTAATATGGAACCTTTTTTGGTGCATTAGTAGTATAAATATTAAATAATTTATATAAGTATAATTCTTGATATCGATTACTCATGCAGATCTTTAATTAAAGTCTAATTCTCATCCATTATTAAATTGCATCTAAATAGCAATGAAACCAAATCTAAGGCACCTAAAAATACTGCAATATAGATAAACCTCTCTATTATTGGAATATTCATAGAAATTAATTTTGCTATATTTAGGTTGAACAAACCTATTGTTCCCCAATTTAATGAACCTATAAGAACTAATAAAAAGGAAAGTTTATCTAAGATACCTATCTTACACATATTTCTTCACTCCAATCTTTAATATGATCCTTAGTATATATATATGATTCTTAGAGACAATAATAACAAAAATGTAAAATAAATTTAAATACAAAAGAGTACAAATAATTCTAAAATTAAATAGGCAAAAATGAAAAAAATATGATATAATACGAATGTTAAAAGAAAAAGCATAAAATATATTCGTGTGGAGGTTTTTAGATGAGAAATTTATATAGCACACCTTTAAATTCAAGATACGCATCAAAGGAAATGAGCTTTATTTTTTCTGATGATATGAAGTTTACAACTTGGAGAAAATTATGGGTAGCTTTAGCAGAAGGAGAAAGAGAACTCGGATTAAATATAACTGATGAACAAATCAAAGAGTTAAAAGAACATATCAATGATATAAATTATGATGAGGCTGCTAAAAAAGAAAAAGAAGTTAGACATGATGTTATGAGTCATGTATATGCATATGGTCTTCAATGTCCAAGCGCAAAGGGAATTATCCATTTAGGAGCTACATCTTGTTATGTTGGAGATAATACAGATATTATAATAATGAGAGATGCTTTAAATCTAATTAAAAATAAAATAGTTACAGTTTTAAATCATTTGAAAAATTTTGCACTAGAATATAAAGACATGCCAACATTAGGTTTTACACATTTTCAACCAGCTCAATTAACTACAGTAGGAAAAAGAGCTACATTATGGATGCAAGATTTAGTAATGGATGTTGAAAATATAGACTTTTTATTATCAACATTAAAGCTTAGAGGTGTTAAGGGTACTACAGGTACTCAAGCTAGTTTTATGGAACTTTTTGATGGAGATGAAAATAAAGTTAAGTCTTTAGATAAGATTGTTGCAGAAAAAATGGGATTTGAAAAAAGTTATGGAGTAACAGGCCAAACATACCCAAGAAAACTTGATTCTATTGTATTAAATACATTATCGGAAATTGCTCAAAGTGCTTACAAATTTAGTAATGATTTAAGATTGCTTCAAAATATGAAGGAAATGGAAGAGCCATTTGAAAAAAATCAAATAGGATCATCAGCTATGGCATATAAGAGAAATCCTATGAGAAGTGAAAGAATAAGTGCATTAGCTAGATATGTAATAGTAGATGCATTAAATCCAGCAATTACAGCAGGAACTCAGTGGTTTGAAAGAACACTAGATGATTCAGCTAACAAGAGACTATCTGTAGCTGAAGGATTTTTAGCATTGGATGGAGTGTTAAATTTATACATAAATATTGCTGAAAACATGGTAGTATATGATAAAGTTATAGCATCTCACGTGCAAAGAGAATTACCATTTATGGCTACTGAAAATATAATGATGGAAGCTGTGAAAAGAGGTAAGGATAGACAAGAATTACATGAACAAATTAGAGTGCACTCTATGGCTGCTGCTCAAAGAGTAAAAGGAGAAGGGTTAGATAATGACCTAATAGATAGAATAATAAATGATGATTCATTTGGCCTATCTAAGGAAGAAATTCTAGCAATTATAGATCCAAATAAGTTTGTTGGAAGAGCACCAAGTCAAGTTGTTGAGTTTATAGATGAATATGTAGATCCTATTATTGAGAATAATGAAGATGCATTAAAAATCAAGAGTGAGATAACTGTATAACAATATAAACGTTAAAATTAAGCATATATATGAATCAAAGAAATGAGATACATATTTATGAATATGTATTTGAAAGCTAACTGTTATAAATGAAAGTTCAAATTTATAATTTGAGTTCACGAACTTAGTTAACTTATTAAAAATTGATTTAATTATAAGTAAGGTTGCTAAGGATTAGCTTGCAAGATTAAAGTTGAAGCAAGCTGGTCCTTAATGCAACCTCTTTTTATGTGCTTTCAGAGTTATGTTTTGTAGTATTCGGGTAAACATGTATCTGACTTAGATTTATAGATATAATAATCATAAACTATACTTAAACTATGAAGTATCTTCCAACCAGAAACTGGAACAAAAGTATATTATTCATTTCGGTGAGTTATACGCATAAGTATAGATTATAGTGTTGGGTTATCTATATATGATCTAGAGTTTGAGATAGATATTGTATATCAATCGAATTTTAAGGCCCTGAGTGTTGGATATCTGTTGGGATAAATTTGGCTAAGAGGATAATTCAATTTGTCATAACTATGACAGCAATAAAGACAGTCACCATTTTGAAGCCTATAAGTAATAAAGCCATTATGAAAATATCGTCCTATAGACGGAGTGTAAAATTGAATTAAGCAGCCTCTATCTAATGATTTATCGTTTGGAAGCTTAGTGGCTTCTAATTTCGGCGTTATTAAGTATTGATATAGTTCTTCAACTCGAATCCAGGCATGAGTATATGGTTTCCAAGTTGCATTTTGACTGAAACCCCCAGCATGAATTATTTGAGACATAAAATTAGTACAATCCCCTCCGATGCCAGAAAATGATTTGTATTCAGGATTATAATTTAATGAAAATCTTTCAGCATAATCGCAGGCATCTGTGACATTAAATTTGGAAGCTCTTTTTTCATCATGGTTATTAGTAGAAAGCCAGCTAGAAGCTATGAACATTTCAAATAATGAATCAATTGATGAAAGTTTATCCTTATATACATTTATGTTGCTGTTTTTATTGAAATTACGGCTATTTACTAGGCTTGATAAATCAGTATTTAGGATATGTTCATATAAAAGTGGATTTTCTTCATTCTCTGCTATAAATTGTATTTTGCATTTGTCTTGCAAATACTCTAAAATGAGTATATATTCATTTATTGAAACTGAATTTATATTTTGAGGATAAGTTTTAACAATAAAAGAAGTCTTCAGAATCAGTTTAACCTTAATAAAACTTGGAATTTGTTCTAGTATATTATATGCATAATCAAATTTATAGTCTTTAAATGAAGAGTTTAATTTTTTTGCCCATTCAAAGTTGAATAATTTTTTTAGGTAAATTTCTTTTAATATGGTATCATCTAAATTATACTTATGTTTAGAAATTAAATTGATATTATTATAAGGCATTGATAGTAAAAAGGATAA
The DNA here is from genome assembly GCF_022324665.1 of Clostridium sp. YIM B02500. Classification (NCBI taxonomy): domain Bacteria; kingdom Bacillati; phylum Bacillota; class Clostridia; order Eubacteriales; family Clostridiaceae; genus Clostridium; species Clostridium sp. YIM B02500. The sequence continues at coordinate 148,737 of NZ_JAKGTE010000003.1, forward strand.
ATTATATAAACTATTTGTTAGCATATAGTTTCCTTATTTAAAATTGTTATCATTAAATATGTTTATGAGGGAAATTATAGAAATGTGTTAATAAATTCATTTTTTATAAAATTATTTGTTTGCATTACCTGATTGATAGTTTAATATGAGCTTTAGGCATAATCAAAAAATAACACTTCATTTATTTCGTATGCATTAATGAACTGAAATTTTCAGAAAAATATATATTAAGATTGGTAATACCCTAGATAATAGATTAAAACAACAAAAATGTTCATAAAAATTTAAAAGTAGATACAAATATATTTAATATGTTATAATGTAATATGGACGAAAAAAGTAATGAACTTATAATATTTTTATAGAGAATATTGTAAATCTAAAATGAAAATTATAAATTTGGTGACTATACTTGCAAATTATAATTGTTGTAGGATAAAGTCAAATTTGTTAAAGATTTTTATAAAGGAGCTATAAGAAGAAATGCAAGAATTATCTAACGGAATAGCTAGCAAGTATGAAGAAATAATTGAAAAAATAAAGAGTTTTTCAGATGAATATCTCAATGAAGATTATAAGAATATTTGTGTTCTAGCAACAGAAACTTTATTTTTGAATTATGAAGAACAATTTAAAAAGGGGAAGAGCTTTTCATGGGGAGCAGGAATAGTGCATGCTATAGGAACTGCAAATAACTTATTTGATTCAAAAGAAAAGCCATATATTAAAGTTGCTGACTTATATAAGGAGTTTGGTGTTAGTAGTAGTACAGGCTCTAGTAAATCAAAGGAAGTAAAAAGCTTATTAGATATATCAAAAGATAATAATAAATGGATAATAGGCGAAAATAAGGATGCAGAAGCTTCAGAAGGTACTATGCTAAAAGCTAAAGAAGAAGTTGCATTAACTATGAATGATAAAATAGAAGAGGATAAAGCTGTTAAGGATGAAACAAAAGTTCCTTTTAAATTTGCTGTCCATAAAGATTATATAATGGCTCAAAGAACTATTGAGTATGCATGGAGACAAAAGAATTATAAAAATAAAGCAAAATATGCAAAAGAAGCATTAGAAGTATATGAAGATTGTGCGGATGCATATATAATATTATCAAAAGATTCTAGTTTAAATAATAATCAGAGGACAGAACTTCTAGAAAAAGCAGTTAACGCAGCGAAGAATTTATTAAGAATAGATGATTTGAAAAATGCACCGGCAGAGCTTCTTAGATTAAAGATAGCGAGGCAACTTTTTGGAGCTAAGTATAGTTTAGCGATTCATTTATGGGAAATTGGTGAAAAAGAAGCTGCAATAGAGAATGCTTTAGAAATCCTAGAGTATGATGAGAAAGATGAATTAGTGGTTAGAAGTTTAGTAGTTAATTGGCTTTTAATTGAGAAAAGATATGAACAACTAAAAAGCCTGCTAGAAAAATATGAAAAAGATAATTTGGCAGCTATACATTATAGTAGAGTAGCGTTATTATATAAGATTAATGAAATTAAAGCGGCAGAAAGTGCTTTAAGAAGAGCATATAAGAGAAACCCGCATGTTATACCATACATATTAAAACAAAAAAGAGTTTCAAGTACCTTGCCTAATTTAATTAGATTTGGAAGCGAGGAAGAAGCTATGAAATATGCTAGCTTAGGTTTAGACATTTGGAATGATCCTAAGATGCTTCAATGGATTAAAGAAAAGAAGAAAGAATTCGATATCATAAATTTTAGCTAATCACTTTACAAAGATAAAACTTCATGATATCATAGTTATTGTAAATTAAATAAAGAAATCTTCGGGGTTGGGTGAAATTCCCTATCGGCGGTACAGCCCGCGAGCTTTAAAAAGCAGATTCGGTTAGATTCCGAAGCCGACAGTAAAGTCTGGATGAAAGAAGAGAGTAATGTTATAAATTATATTTAAAATTAAAGTTTTAAATGTTATTTGTTCGTATTTAAGTACCCTGAATTTATTAGAATTCAGGGTTTTTTTATTACAATATATTTTTAAGTTTGAAATTATATAAGATTGATAGAACTGGCTTAAAATATATGCTGTAATATATAGGATAAATTTTAAAATTTTACTTGTATATATAAATAATCATTACAATTTTTTAAAACTCCGAGGATTTGAATCCCGGAGTTTCTTTATTATTCATTAAATTATAATTCAACTAAGTATTTATAAGATTATATTATAGGAAATAGTATGAAAAATTGGAGATGATTAGCTTTGGATGAGAAGTACATGGAGATAGCTTTAGAATTAGCTAAAAGAGGAATAGGTAAAGTAAATCCTAACCCACTAGTTGGAGCCGTTATAGTTAAAGACAATGAGATAATAGGAGAAGGTTATCATGAGTGCTATGGAGAAGCTCATGCAGAAAGAAATGCAGTGAAAAATGCAACAAAATCTGTGGAGGAAAGTACAATTTACGTCACACTAGAACCTTGTGCTCATTATGGAAAGACACCCCCATGCGTAGATTTAATAATTGAAAAAAAGTTTAAAAGAGTAGTAATAGGTATGTTAGATCCCAATGAGCTAGTTTCTGGAAAAAGTGTGGAAAAGTTAAAACAGCATGGGATTGAAGTTGTAGTAGGTATTAAAGAAAAAGAATGTAAAGAATTGAATGAGATTTTTATAAAGTATATAACATCAAAGATTCCATTTGTTATTTTGAAAAGTGGAATGTCCATTGATGGGAAGATAGCAACTTATAGTGGAGAATCAAAATGGATTACATCTAAAGAATCTAGAGAAGATTCACAACACTTAAGAAATAGGTTTCATTCGATTATGGTAGGTGTAAATACAGTAATTGAAGATAATCCTGAACTCACATGCAGAATCAACCATGAGAAGAAGTTAATCAGGATTATTGTAGATAGTAATCTTAGAATCCCACTAGAGTCTAAAGTTCTCACAAATAGTGACAAAGCTGCAATAGTAGTAACTACTTTAAAATCAGATAAAGAAAAGAAAAAGAAATTAAGATCTATGGGCATTAAAGTTATAGAGGTGGCAGATAAAGATAGTAGAGTTAATCTGAAAGAACTGGTTAAGAGGGTTGGAGAAGAAGGAATAGATTCAATACTTATAGAAGGTGGAGGAACTTTAAATTTTTCTGCATTAGAAGAGAGAATTGTAGATAAAGTAAGATTTTATATAGCACCTAAGATAATAGGGGGACAAAAAAGCAGAAATAGTATAGCAGGAAAAGGCTTCTTTAAATTAGATGACGCAGTTAGATTAAAGGACATTAATTATAGAACGATTGGAGAGGACTTAGTACTAGAAGGTTATGTTGCTAAATAAGAGATGAAAGAATAAGGAGGAGAAGATGTTTACTGGAATTATTGAAGAAGTTGGCGTGTTAGAGAAATTTAGCACAGGTAATGGCTTTGGAGTTATGGAAATCAAGTGTAGTGAAGTTTTAAAGGAAACTAGAGTCGGAGATAGTATAGCTACCAATGGAGTTTGCTTAACAGTAAAAGAAAAATATTCAGATTCTTTTAAAGCAGAAGTGATGGGCGAAACTTTAGAGAAAAGTAACTTAGGAAATTTAAAGGCTGGAGATAAAGTAAACCTTGAAAGGGCATTGAGATTAAGCGATAGGCTTGGTGGTCATATTGTAAGTGGACATATAGATGGTGTTGGAAAAATAGTTTCCATAAAAGAAGAAAGTAATGGAACTTGGTTTACTATATCTGCACCTGAGGAGGTACTAAGATACATTATATATAAAGGATCAATTGGAATAGATGGAATAAGCTTAACTGTTGCTTATGTTGATGATGAAGTATTTAAGGTTTCTGTTATACCTCATACTATAGATAATACTATACTTTCATATAAAAAAGTTAATTCAAAGGTTAATTTGGAGTGCGATTTAATTGGGAAATATGTAGAAAAGTTATTTGGTGGAAAAGAAAAAGAAGAAAATGAAAATAGCAATATCACAATGGAATTCCTAAGAAAAAATGGGTTCTAATCATATAAATCATCAGAATGAATTTTAAGTATATATAAAATATAAAATTAAGGAGCTGAGCATTATGTTTAATAGTATAGAAGAGGCATTAAAGGATATTAAAGAAGGGAAAATGATAATAATTGTAGATGACGAGGGAAGAGAAAATGAAGGAGATTTAGTAATTCCAGCAGAACTGGCTAATGGAGAAAATATTAATTTTATGATTAAGTACGCGAGAGGACTTGTTTGTGCACCAGTAGAAGAAGAAATTGCAGTGAAACTTGGATTAAATCCAATGGTTGAAAAAAATACTGATAACCATGAAACTGCTTTTACAGTATCCATAGATCATAAGGATACGACAACAGGTATATCAGCATTTGAAAGAGCTTATACAATAAATAAACTTGTAACTGCAAGTGAAGGCGATGACTTTAGACGACCAGGTCATGTATTTCCTTTGGTAGCTAAGAATGGGGGAGTCTTTGAGAGAATTGGTCATACAGAGGCAGCAGTAGATTTTGCAAAACTTGCAGGATTTAAAGGTGCGGCAGCTATATGTGAAATAGTAAAAGACGATGGAACAATGGCAAGACGTGATGATTTGATAAAGTTTGCTAAGGAGCATAACTTAAAGATAGTTACTATAGCTGATCTAGTTAAATACAGAAAAGAAGAACATTTAAGTGTCGTTATGGAAACGGAAGCTAATCTTCCAACTAAGTATGGGAATTTTAAAGTACTCGCATTTAAAGAAAAAGATTCCTCAAAATGTCATTTGGCTTTAGTCAAAGGAGATATTAAAAATAATGATGAACCAACACTTGTTAGAGTTCATTCTGAATGTTTAACTGGAGATGCTCTAGGATCTAGAAAATGCGATTGTGGAGAACAATATGAAGCTTCGATGAGAATGATAGCAAAAGAGGACTCGGGGATACTTCTGTATATGAGACAAGAAGGAAGAGGAATTGGCCTTTTAAATAAGTTGAAAGCATATGCACTTCAAGATGAGGGATTGGATACAGTAGATGCAAATTTAGCTCTAGGATTTAGAGAAGACATGAGAGATTATAAAATAAGCGCTGATATGCTTAAAATTTTAGGAATAAAGAATGTTAAATTAATTACTAATAACCCAGATAAAATAGAAGGGTTAGAAAAAAATGATATAAAAGTTGTAGAAAGAGTATCAATACAAATGCCATTGAATGAAAATGACGAATTTTATTTAAAGACTAAAAAAGAAAGAATGAATCATTTACTAGATATATAGGATACTTAAAGTTTAATAACGTATTGCTCTGCTTGGAGCAATATGAGAAGTGATAAGTTAATTGTAATAGTTTTGGTTATAAGTTCAACTAGTATTTAGATTACATATAAATCTAATTGAATTTGATAAAAAATAAAATAAATAATATAAAATATTGGAGGAAAAAACAATGAATATATTTGAAGGAAATTTAGTTTCAGAAGGATTAAAATTTGGGATAGTAGTAGGAAGATTTAATGAATTTATTGGAGGAAAACTTTTAGAAGGCGCAATAGACGGATTAAAGAGACATGGTGTGAAAGAAGAAGATATCGATATTGCATGGGTGCCAGGTGCTTTTGAAATACCACTAATTGCTAAAAAAATGGCTAAGAGCCCTAAATACGATGGGGTAATATGTTTAGGAGCAGTAATAAAAGGATCTACATCACATTATGACTATGTTTGCTCAGAAGTATCAAAAGGAGTTGCGAGTGTTTCGCTTGAAAGTGGAAAGCCAGTAATTTTTGGTGTTCTTACAACAAATACTATAGAACAAGCAATTGAAAGAGCAGGAACTAAAGCTGGTAATAAAGGATATGAAAGTGCAGTTTCAGCAATAGAAATGGCCAATTTACTTAATACAATAGGATAAAATATTTTTGCATATATAGATAAACAATATATGACTTAGACTTATGCAATAGTCTACCGAAAGCAGAAACATTGTTATTTCACAGGACTATGAAAATTTCACTGAAAGTGCTAAATTGCAGGTTGCACAACTAAAGCTTGCTCCAAATTTCATTGTGACAAGCATTAGTTGAACACCCTACAATTAAGAACTTTTAGCAGCTCATTTTCAATGCCTGTTGCATAAAAATGTTTCTGCTTTCTAGTATGGCGTTTATTGTAAAGTATAAATCAAATTCCTAAGTTGTTTATCCATAGGCGTAATGATAGGTGAGCCTATGTGGACATCAGTAGAATCGAATATATATTTGTTCCATAGACTTAAGAAAATTTCGATGGAAATCTCTAAGTAAAAGGTTGTACCTATTTTTGCATGGCATGTTCCTCAAACAAGTTGATGAGAATCAGTAAACTCATATATAAGTCTAGTTTATAGCTTAGATATATTCTATGCTCCTATGAAAATAAATTAAGACTATAAATATATGTATATATTTATATAGAATTAAAGTTATATATTTTTAAAGAAATATATGTACGTATAAAAATATTTTCATATGTACATATATAAATATTTATAGGAAACATCAGGGTTAAGGGCTAATTATGCTTATAAGAGAGTATATCATTTCTAGTACAGCATAGATGTATAGTCGATTTATTATATAAGTGCATTTACATAAGAAGTCAAATTAATTATGTGGCGGAAATAAAGTAAGTTGTCCAAGCTATTTAGGGGAAGAGGGGGAACGCTTTGCTTATTCAATTTAAAATGGAATAAGTTTAAGTGGGGCCCTATTTCTCTTAATTATCTCTGAAGTTCTTATAGTTTTCTTTTTTAATCAAAATATTTATGATTTCGTTAAGTTATCATATAAATTCAGTTTTAAAGCTTGATATCTATATACAAAAGCCTTGTAACAGTTTGACTATATTTTGCTTGTGAGATACACTTAACTTAGATTTGTTTTCAGCAAAATCTCGTGTTTAATTTTTTTGGACTATGCGAGCTAAAGGAGGAAGTTAAGTTGGCCACTATAAAGGAAATAGCTTCTATAGCAGAAGTTTCTATAGCAACAGTTTCTAGAGTTTTAAATTTTGATGAAACATTAAATGTAAGTGATGCAACAAGGGAAAAAATATTAAAAATAGCAGATGAACTTGATTATGTTTCAGCAAAAACAAAAAAAGCTAAGAATAAGAAAAGTAAGGATATAGGAATTATTTATTGGTATAACTATGAGGAAGAATTAGGAGATCCATATTACTTATCAATAAGGTTAGCTGCTGAAAAAAAATGTAATGAAAATAATTTTAATTTGGTGAAGCTAAGTGAGGATAGTAGTATTGAGGATATTAAGAATGTTAATGGAATAATTGCTATCGGAAAGTTCTCTTCAAGTATCATAGATAAATTAGCAAGTGCCAATGATAATATAGTATTTGTAGATTTTTCACCTGATGAAAATAAATTTAATTCAGTGATGGCGGATTTAGGAAAAGCAACTTATGAAATCTTAGATTATTTGTACAGTTTAGGCCATAGAAAGATTGGTTTTATTGGTGGGAATAAATTAGAATGCATAGATTATAGAGATACATATTTGGATAAAAGGGACATAAAATATAAGGAATTTATGGAAAGCAAGAATATCTATAATAATAAATATATCTACGAGACAGAGAAATTTACTTTCAAAGCTGGATATAATCTCATGAAGGAAGCATTAAAATCTAAAAATAACATAACAGCTTTTTTCATTGGAAATGATACAATGGCAGTCGGGGCTTACAAAGCAATTTCAGAGGAAGGATTATCAATACCAGATGATATAAGCATAATTGGATTTAATGATCAGCCTAGCGCAAAGTATATGATACCAGCTCTAACTACAATAAGAATACCAAGTGAGTATTTAGGAAAAGCAGCTGTTGACTTGCTGCTTGAAAATTTGAATGGAATTAGGGAATATAATAAAAAAGTAATAATACCAACTGAATTTAAAATTAGAGAGAGTTGTAAGAGAATATAAAAAATAAGCAGTAGCCTTTTTGTAGAAAGGGGTTACTATTTTTTTGTTCTAAATAAATATATATATCTGCAAAAATAATTCTTCATCATAATTCTAAAAATATTGAAAGAATTTTAGCCATAATTATGAAATGTGCATTGTGAATTGCAACATATATATTTAAACTTTTGAAGAATTAGATAAAGAAAAAATACAAAAAGCATGTTAGATTCTCATCACCATTAAATCTAACGTGAAGATTAAATTCTTTTATTGAAAAAGACGAGTTTAATATTTATATCAAGCCAATAAAAAATGCTAATAAACAAAAAAAGTACAAATCCCAATATTAATATTATAAAATTATTACAAATTAATACCAATAATGCAATAACGTTTACTATATTGAAAATGCTATAATGTAAACAAATACATAACTAATATAAATTAGAAAATTACTTATGTATAAACTTTAATTTCAAGGGGGAATAATTAATGAAACTTAAAAAAATTATGGCTGCAGTTGTAACTGGCATGATGGCTTTTAGTTTAATGGCGTGTGGTTCATCATCAGGTGGTAGCAATGCTTCGTCATCAAGCAAAGGAAAAGATGATAAAACAATTACTATATGGGCTTGGGATGATACATTCAATATAAAGGCAGCTAATATGGCTAAAGAAAAATATCTAAAGGATCACCCGGATGTAACTATTAACGTAGTAAGTATGGCACAAGATGATGTGGTACAAAAATTAAATACAGGTCTTTCATCAGGAACATATGATGGACTTCCTAATGTTGTGCTAATTGAAGACTATAAAATTCAAAATTATTTGCAATCATATCCTGGTGAGATTAAAGATTTAAGTGGAAAAATAGATAAAAGTAAATTCATGGATTATAAATTAAAATCTATGCAGCAAGGTGATAAGACTTACGGAGTACCATTTGATAGTGGTGTAACAGCTTTATTTTATAGAACAGATTTAATTGAACAAGCTGGATATAAGAAAGAAGATATGCAAAACCTTACTTGGGAAAAATATATAGAAATCGGTAAAGCTGTTAAAGCTAAAACTGGAAAAGCTATGATAACTATAGATCCAAGTGATTTAAATCAACTAAGAGCTATGATGCAATCAGCTGGCTCATGGTATGTTAAAGATGATGGAAAAACAGTAAATATTGCTGGTAATCAAGCTTTAAAAGATGCAATTAATATATACAAGCAAATGGTTGATGCAGGAATTACAAAGCAAGTATCAGGATGGGATGCATTTATAGCAGCATTCCAAAAAGGTGACGTTGCTACTGTGCCAAGTGGATGTTGGGTTTCATCTTCAATACAAGCTTCTGAAGACCAAAGTGGAAAATGGGCAGTAGCAGCTATTCCAAGAATGGCTTCAAATCCAAAATCAGTTAATGCAGCTAACCTTGGTGGTAGTAGCTGGTATGTTCTAGATAAGGTTGGAAATTCAGATTTAGCTGCTGACTTTTTAGCAAATACTTTTGCATCAGATGATGCTTTAATGAATGATTTAGTTCCAGCAATTGGTTTAGTAAGTACATTAAAATCAGCAAGTACAAGTGAAAATTATAGTAAGCCAATAAAATTTTATGGAGATCAACAAGTATTTAAGGATTTATCAGCTTGGGCTGAAAAGGTTCCATCTGTAAACTATGGTCTTTACACATATCAATTGGAAAGTGTTATGTCAGAAGGGATGCAGGCTATTGTTAATGGAGCCGATATAGACGAAACTCTTCAAAAAACTCAAGCTCAAGCAGAAGCAGCTGTAAGCAAATAACACAGATAAAATAACCGTAATTTGAAAAATATGAATTTGTAAAGGCTATTTGTTAAAAGTTTAAATATATGTTTAGCAAATAGCCTTTTATAAATCCTAAAGGAGTTGAAAAAATGAAACGCAAAATTGGATCTGGTATTAACAGCAAAGAAAACTTTTGGGGATGGATTTATGTAGCATTAGGTACATTTTTAATAGGACTATTTGTGTTTTTTCCAATGATACAATCTTTGATAATGTCACTACAATCAGGTAAAGGTAATAATTTAAAATTTAGTGGTTTTAGTAACTATGTAAGAATGTTTTCAGATGCAACTTTGATTAAAGCAGTTGGAAATACATTTATATTTTTAATAGTCCAAGTTCCAATAATGATTATTTTAGCACTTATTATTTCTTCAGTTCTCAATGATAAAAAATTAAAATTTAGTGGCTTTTTTAGAACAGCAATTTTCTTACCTTGTGTAGCATCTTTAGTTGGATATTCAGTTATTATAAAGAGCATATTTGCATCAGATGGTTTAGTAAATAAATTGCTTATCAATATACATTTAATTTCAGTACCAATTGAATGGATTACAGATCCATTTTGGGCTAAGATATTGATTATTATAGCCATAACATGGAGATGGACAGGTTATAATATGATATTTTATTTGTCAGGCTTACAAAATATTGATCATTCGATTTATGAAGCAGCAGAAATTGATGGAGCATCTCCATTTAAAAAATTCACATCTATAACAGTGCCACTATTAAAACCTATAATATTATTTACAACAATTACTTCAACAATTGGTACATTACAGTTATTTGATGAACCTATGAATATCACAAAAGGTGGTCCTGCCAATGCAACAACTACCATTTCTAAATATATATATGACTTATGTTTCACATATACACCAGACTTTGGATATGCAACAGCAGTAGCTTATCTTGTTGTTATTATTGTGATAGTGTTAGCTATAATCCAATTCAAAATAGGAGGAGATAAGAATGACAAGTAAAATGAATAGAGTATTTAAATATATATTTTTGAGTATAGCATCTTTTGTTTCTATATTTCCGTTTTTTTGGATGGTTATAAGTAGCACTAATAAATCTGTTGATGTAACAAGAGGAAAACTAATTCCTGGGCATAGCTTTATGGAAAATTTAAATAATCTCTTTAAGCCAGAATTGGGATTTGCTTCTTCATTAGTTAATTCAGCAGAAATTGCGATTATAACTACAATTCTTGCACTCCTCGTTTCATCAATAGCAGGATATGGATTTGAAATATTTAGAACAAAAGCTAGAGATAGACTATTTAACATTTTACTTTTGTCTATGATGGTTCCATTTTCAGCTTTGATGATTCCATTATTCAAATTTTTCTCAAATTTAAAAAGTTCACCATTGGGCTTTCTTGGGGTGAATACATTATGGGCTGTAGTTTTGCCTAGTGTTTGTACTGCATTTTTAATTTTCTTCTTTAGACAAAATGCTAAATCATTTCCTAAAGAAATTTTAGAAGCAGCAAGAATTGACGGTTTAGGCGAAGTTGGAATTTTCTTTAAGATATTTTTCCCAACTATGAGAACAACCTATGCAGCAGCAGCGATTATAACATTTATGAGTGCATGGAATGCTTATTTATGGCCATTGATTGCATTACAATCACCAGAAAAGAAAACTGTTTTACTTATAATTTCAAAGTTAGCGTCAAGTTACTCCCCAGATTATGGATTAATAATGATGGCTATAGTAATTACGACATTACCAACTGCACTTGTATTCTTTGTTATGCAAAAACACTTTGTTGCAGGAATGACAGGTTCAATAAAATAAAATCTAATAAAAGTAAAAATATAAGTATATATAAATTTTAAATAATATAATTCATTAAATTATTTAAATTTAAAAAATAAGAGTTTTATAAATATTGGAGGGAAAGCTTATGAAGAAGGAATTTCCAGTACTTAATAGTAAAATAAATGGATTTTTACATGGCGGTGACTATAATCCAGATCAATGGCTAAACTATCCGGAAGTGTTAAAAGAAGATGTGCGGCTTATGAAACTTGCAAATTGCAATTGCGTATCAATAAACATATTTGGCTGGAGTGCAATAGAGCCGGAAGAAGGAAAATATACATTTGAGTGGTTAGATAAAATTATGAATGATATGGCAGAAAACAATATTCATGTAATTTTATCCACTCCAAGTGGTGCAAGACCTGCATGGATGTCAGAAAAATATCCAGAGGTCTTAAGAGTAAATAGCGATAGAAGTAAAAATCTTCATGGTCAGAGACACAATCATTGTTTTACCTCACCTGTTTATAGAAAAAAGACATATGAAATAAATAAAATTCTTGCTGAGAGATATAAAGATCATCCGGCGCTTATTATGTGGCATGTTTCTAACGAATATGGAGGAGAATGTCACTGTGATCTATGTCAAGATGCTTTTAGAGAATGGCTTAAAAGAAAGTACGATAATAATTTAGATAAATTAAATGAGGCTTGGTGGACTGGTTTCTGGAGTCATAGATTTAACAGTTGGTCACAAATCGAAAGCCCGTCTGAAAAGGGGGAGATGTTTGTTCATGGACATAATTTAGATTGGAAGCGGTTCGTTACAGATCAGACAATAGATTTTTATAAAAATGAAATTGCCCCCATAAGAGAAATAACATCTAACATACCTGTAACAGCTAATTTCATGGGTAATTATCCACGTATGGGCTTGTTCACAGGTTTAGATTATTGGAAGTTTGCAAAAGAAGTGGATGTAGCTACATGGGATAACTATCCTGCATGGCATAATGATTTTGAAAGTACTGAAGATCTTGCAGCTAATGTTAGTTTTGTGCATGATATATACAGGTCGCTAAAAGGCGGACAGCCGTTTTTAATAATGGAAAGTACTCCGAGTCTCGTAAATTGGCATGATACTAATAAATTAAAGCGCCCTGGAATGCATTTATTATCATCAATGCAAGGGGTGGCTCATGGAGCGGATTCTGTTCTGTACTTCCAATGGAGAAAGGGAAGAGGAGCTTCAGAAAAATTCCATGGTGCTGTAGTTGATCATTGTGGTCATGAGAATACTAGAGTATTTAGAGAGGTTACTGAAGTTGGAGAAGTCTTAAAAAAGATTAAAGAAATTCAAGGTTCAATTAAAGACTCAGAAGTAGCAATTATATTTGATGTGGAAAACTTATGGGCTATCGATGATGCGCAGGGATTAAAAAAATATAGAAAGGGCTATGAAGAAAGCTGTCAAGCAGCTTATAAAGTATTTTGGGAAAATGGAATTTCAGTAGATGTTATTAATATGGATTGTGATATATCAGATTATAAACTTGTAATAGCACCAATGCTATATATGATAAGACCAAATGTTGCAGAAAGAATTAATGAATTTGTAAAGGCAGGAGGAACTTTTGTAACTACTTATTTCAGTGGAATAGTGGATGAAAATGATCTTTGCTTCTTAGGAGGATTTCCAGGACCACTTCGAGAAGTAATTGGAATTTGGTCAGAAGAAATAGATTCACTATATGATAATGAAGTAAATTATATAGAATTTAAAAATGATAAAATTGAAGAATTAAAGAACCGATATGAAGTAAGAGATTACTGTGACTTAATTCATGCAGAAACAGCAAAAGTTCTTGGAGTATATAAAGCTGATTTTTATGCTAATATGCCTGCGTTAACAGTTAATAACTATGGAGATGGAAAAGCATATTATATTTCAGCAAGAACTGGAGCAGATTTTAACAATGATTTTTATTCAAAGCTTATTAAGGATTTAAACATTGCGAGTGTTATAGATGGGGAATTGCCACAAGGTGTTACAGCTCAAATGCGTTCCAATAAAAATAATAAATATACTTTCATTATGAATTTCGCTGAAGAAGAAAAGAAGGTAGATTTAGGAGAGAAAATATATTTTGATATGATTTCTGGAGAAGAAATCAGTGGAAAGATCATATTAGATAAGTATGGTCTAAAAATACTAAAGCAAATTAATTGTAATTAATTATTAGAATGAGAAAAATTTTTTGTGCATTAAGAAAGTTAATATATTACCTCCAATTAAGATAAAATCACTATAAATAATTTAAAAGTTTGTAGTGATTTTATCTTATTTATAAGCGAGGAGAAAGAATGAAAATTAACAATGCATTAATTTAATGATATGCTATAATTAAACTAAATAGGTATAAATTAGATGAAATGTTTTAAATAAATGATAAAATGTGAAAGGATAAGTTATTTATGGATAATAGTAAAATTTGTGTTGTAGGGTTAGGTGGAGTTGGAGGATATATTGGCTGTATGCTTGCAAAGCATTTTTCTAATGTTTATTTTTTAGCAAGAGGCAAAAGATTAGAATCAATAAAAAATAATGGTTTGAAATTATACAGTAATCTTCATGGAGAATTAAACGTACATCCTAAATTAGCAAGCGATAGCGCTGATGAAATTGGAATAATGGATTATATTTTTATATGTGTTAAAAATTTTTCTTTAGAACAAGTATGTAAACAAATAAAACCAATGATTAATGAAAATACTGTAATAATTCCATTAATGAATGGAGTTGGAGTATCTGAAAAAGTAAGAAAATTTATAAATGATGGCCAAGTTATAGATAGTTTAATATATGTAGTTTCTGGGGCAGAAAAAGATTTTTCAATACATCATGCAAGTTCTTATTGCAAGGTACATATAGGCTATGGATTGAAAAATGATAATGAAGTAGAGAATGTATTAATTAGAATTCAAAAAATATTACAAGAAGCTGAAATCATTTGTAAAATAGAAAAAGATATAGAAGCTGCAATTTGGAGAAAATATATATTAAATTGTGCATATAACGTAATAACAGCTTATTATAACGCAACAACAGCAGAAATTATAAAAAATGATGAAGCAGTTCAGCAAACTAAAATATTGCTAAAAGAAGCTTGTGCCGTAGCTCGTAAATTAAAAATTAATATTTCTGATGATTTAGAAGAAGAACATTTTTATCACTTAATGCATAAGCAAGCTGGAGAATCAACAAGTTCATTAAAAAGAGATATTGAAGCAGGAAGACAAAATGAATTAGAGGTCTTTTCAGGAAAGTTAATCGAACTAGCTTTAAATTGTCAAGTAGAAGTCCCGATGAGTCAATTTTTCTATGGTGAATTAAAGAAGAAAAGTTAAGAATTATAAAGGCTGTCTCAATATTAAAAAAGCTATAATATGTTGCATTTAAAATTTAGCAGAACATATTATAGTTTTTATTTTTTTGTGATAAATGTATATTACTGTGAACGAAAATGAAAGAAGTTAAAAGCTAATTCTCCACAAATTCCTTTTGAGCAGGAATTGTTACTCTTACAGTAGTCCCTTTACCTAATTCGCTGCTAATTGAAATACCATAATCATCGCCATATAGAAGTTTAATTCTATCATTAACATTTTGAATTCCAATACTTGTAAAATGTTCGTGTTTTTTAGAAGATTCTCTAAGAATCTTTTGTACTTCTTCATCTGTCATTCCGACGCCATTATCTATGATTTCACAAATTAGATTCTGATTTTGTTCATTTACAAACACATGTATAGATCCATTATTTCTTTCATTAAAGCCATGAAAAAATGCATTTTCAATAAAAGGTTGTAAAATTAATTTTGGAATTACATAGTTTTCGCAATTTGGAATTACGAAAAAATTTACATTAATATTATCTCCATACCGTATATGATTAATTAAAACATAATTATTTAAATTTTCGATTTCTTCTTGTATTGTTATCATTTCATTTTTATTACTAATAGTATTTCTAAGAAGTGATATAAATGCATCTATAGTTTGTATAGATTTTTCTGTGCTTCCTTGCCACATAAGCCATTTGATTGAAGCTAAAGTATTGTAAATAAAGTGTGGATTAATTTGCATCTGTAAAGCATGTATTTCGGCTTTTCTCTTTTCTTTCTGCATTTTTATTTGGGCATGGACATAATTATTTAATCCATCTAACATATAGTTAAAGTTAGTTGATAGTTCGCGAACTTCATAGCTTCCGACAACGGGAATATGATTATTGAAATCACCATGAATTATTTTAGGCATAACTTTAACAAGAGCTGAAATTGGTTTTGTTGTTCTACGTATTACGAAGAAAGTAATAGCAATGAATATTGATGCAATTAAGATACTTACTGCTATAATTTCAGAAGAATCATATATTTCACTTAATACTATATTTTTATCAATCGTGCCAACTATATTAAAATTATAAGTTGGTAAATGTTTTGATAATATTGCTACATCAGAAGAATCTAATTTAGTGTTAACGTATTTGAGGTTATTATTTAAAATGACACTTGATATATTATATAAATCTAAATTTTTCGTTCCTATTTTTGAAGAAAGGCTAGAAGAAACAATAGTACCATCACTTGATATGATAGAAATACTATTACCATTACCTACAAAATAATCATAATATTTATGGAATGTATGCTCACTAATAAGTACATATACAAATCCATAGGGTTCTCTTGTAAGTTTATCACACAGAACCTTTATAGCTACAATTGTACTAGAGTTTTTTGTGAGTTTTGTAAAACCATGATCTAAGTATTGATATAGAACAGTATTCTTATTATCTAATGCTTTTTTAGTAAAGCTGCTATTTAAAACTTCATTAGTATCAAGGATAAGATGGTCATAATCGCTTGCTACATAGGTATTCCCATTAACGCCTACAGCTAGTACAGTAATATCATAAAGATCTTTATCAGGGATCATTTTATGGAAGCCTGTAAACATATTGTATAAAGTTCGATAATTTTGCTGTGGAGTAAGCTCCTTTTCTGATAAGTATCGCTGAAAATCAGGGATATAATCAATCGCATTCATAATGTTAATTGTATTATCATTAAATGTACTAAGTTCATTGCTAATTTGTGTTAAAACTTTATAATTTGATTTGCTGAAAGTATCAGCAAGTATATCCTTTGAAATTTTAATTGTAATAATTCCTATTGAAATAGATACTAAAATAACGCTTATAAGAACAACTGAAGCAACTCTAAAAAACAGGCTCGTAGAATGTATTGATTTTGATAATTTTAGCATAATGAAAAGTCCTTTCGTTTGTTACTAGTATTAATATCCTTTTTTTCTAAAAGCGCTAGGAGTGAGTCCGATAAATTTCTTGAAAACCTTACAAAAGTAACTTTGATCTGAGTAGCCAACCATTCCGCTTATATCTGAGATAGGAATGTCCTGTTTTAAAAAATCACAAGCTTTTTGTATTCTAATTTTATTAAGAAATTCATTAAACCCCTCTTCGTTATGGGAACTAAAGTAAGTTGATAAGTATGAATAATTAAAATTAAATAGCTTAGATACATTAGTTAAAGTAAGTTGCTCGTCGTAATGATCATGAATGTATTGAATAATTTTATTAATCATATGTGAATTTATTTTATTTTCATATGTGTCTATTATTTGTTTAAAGCTATTTAAGAGAGAGTTATAGGCCACAAGTAAGTCTTCTGAATATTTAGTGTTATCTATGTCATGAAAGCACTCTTGCTTTAATGAATTTAGCCTATTTAAATCAAAATTTAAATATTCTAAAGAAGTAATCACATTATAAAAAGAATTTTGAATCAATGTTTTTAATTCAAATTCTGTAAGAGATCTTTGATCAATAGCATTTGTAACGTATATTGTTAGCATTTCGAATGCATTCTGAAATTGCATTATAGAAATTGATTCTGAAAAACGCTTAAAATTAAATTTTTCTATTGGCGATGGTGTTTTGAAGTTGGAAGAGCACATTAAAGAAACATTTTTGTTGTAAAAATATTGTTGAGTTAACACTAGGAATTCCTTTTCGTATATATCCTTAATATTTCTACTAGAATAGAAGAAGTTGCTTAATACAAAAAATGCTTCTTTAAAACTATTTGAAACTATTTCTGAAATATTTTCTAGCTTACTAAATAGAGAATTATAACTTTTATCATCAAAATTTATAATTACAACTATGATTTCGTTTTCAATATTAGCGACTTGTATATTATAATTTGCATTTAATCCTTCTAAAGAAAATTCCTTGCCGATCTCTGAAATTGTAAAATCAATAATTTCAAGGCGTTTGCTATAATTATCATATATTTTCTTTGCGTTTAAACCAAATAAGCAAAATGATTGAAAAGTAAATATCGTATTAAAATAGTTAAAGTCAGGATCATTGTCAAAGCCAGATATAAGTCGATTTAAGGCGCTATTGGTGAGACTTAAAGAGTTTCCTTCTAAAGTATTTCTTTTCATTTTAATTGAAATCTTTTTTAGAGTACTTAATAACTCAGAAGGATTTAGAGAAGGTTTTAAAATATAATCAACAGCACCATTTTGAAAAGATGATTTAACATATTCAAAATCGCTATAACTACTTAAGATGATAATTCTTATCTTAGGGTATTTGTCCTGTACAAATTTAGCTAATTCAATTCCATTTATTTGAGGCATTACAACATCAGAAATTATAATGTCAGGAATATCCTTTTTTATCATTTCGAGAGCTTCTTGACCATTAGAAGCCTGTCCTATAATTTGGAAGCCTTCTTTTTCCCAATCAATCATATGAGTTATGCCTTGTCGCATAATAAATTCATCATCAACAACTAAAATTTTACTATATTCGTTCAATAGTTAGCACCCCTATTCTAAAATTAACACAAGATAGATTAATATTGCTTACTACTGATTATATAGTATAAATTAAAGGTTTTCAATTAAGTAGTAAATAACTTTAGTAAAGTTTAGTAAAATGTAATTGATTTTTTACTAAAAAAATAATAGAATGTAATTATAAATTTAATTAATAACATAACCCTAACATCAGGATATAGGATAAATTAAAAAATCAATGTAATTGATTACGAAGTAAGATGTCCTAATAATATTAGCCCATAATTTTTTTTATTCTCATATATGTTTAAGTATTAATTAAATGCGACTTTATAAAAGAGTTACATTTAGTTAATACGATTAACAATTTTAATTTTAAAAAGCAATAACTCTACAAGGTGAAAGTGAGGTAAGAGTATGATTAATAATAAGCCGTCATTAGATTGGCTAGAAAATCCAGAAATATTTAGAGTTAATAGAATGGATGCTCATTCCGATCATTGGTTTTATGAAAAAGTTGAGGATGTTAAATTAGAAGACGCCATGCCTCTTAAGCAAAATTTAAATGGAAAATGGAGATTTTCATATAGTGAAAATCCATCATTAAGAATTAAAGAGTTTTATAAGGATGATTTTGATATAAAGGGATTTGATTATATTGAAGTTCCAGGTCATATTCAGCTTCAAGGATATGATAAATGTCAATATATTAATACTATGTATCCTTGGGAAGGCCATGATGAATTAAGACCACCTCATATTTCTAAAACATATAATCCGGTGGGAGGCTATGTAACATTTTTTGAAGTTAAAGATGAACTCAAAAATAAGCAGACTTTTATTTCTTTTCAAGGTGTTGAAACAGCATTTTATGTATGGGTAAATGGAGAATTTGTAGGATATAGTGAAGATACATTTACACCATCAGAATTTGATATTACTGACTATTTAAGAGAGGGAGAAAATAAACTTGCAGTTGAGGTTTATAAAAGGAGTAGCGCAAGTTGGATAGAAGATCAAGATTTTTGGAGATTTTCAGGCATCTTTAGAGATGTATACTTATATGCAGTTCCAGAAACTCATGTAAATAATATATTTATAAAAACAGATTTATATGACGATTTCAAAAATGCAAAGTTAAATGCTGAACTTAAAATGATTGGCAATGCAGAAACAACAGTTGAAACATATTTAGAAGATAAAGAAGGAAATAAAATAGCTATATCTGAAAAAGTTCCGTTTTCTGATGAGCTGACTTTATATTTAGATGCGCAAAATATAAGCTTATGGAGTGCAGAAGAGCCTAACTTATACACACTTTATATTTTAGTAAAGAAAAAAGATGGTACTTTAGTTGAGGTTGTAACTCAAAAGATAGGGTTTAGGCACTTTGAAATGAAGGATAAAATTATGTGTCTAAATGGAAAGCGGATTATTTTTAAAGGTGTAAACCGTCACGAATTTAGCGCAAGGCGTGGACGCTCAATTACGAAAGAGGATATGCTATGGGATATTAAGTTCTTGAAACAACATAATATTAATGCTGTTAGAACATCACACTATCCAAATCAAAGTTTATGGTACAAGCTTTGCGATGAATACGGGATTTATTTAATAGATGAAACAAATTTAGAAAGTCATGGTTCATGGCAAAAGATGGGGCAGATTGAACCATCATGGAATGTGCCAGGAAGTCTTCCACAGTGGCAGGCAGCAGTTTTAGATCGAGCATCATCAATGGTTGAAAGAGATAAAAATCATCCATCTGTCCTTATTTGGTCATGTGGTAATGAATCTTATGCGGGTGAAGATATTTATCAAATGTCTGAATACTTTAGAAAAAAAGATCCTTCACGTTTAGTGCACTATGAAGGGGTAACTAGATGTAGAGAATTTGATGACACGAGTGACATGGAAAGTAGAATGTATGCAAAGGCAGCAGAAATAGAAGAGTATCTTAATGATAATCCAAAGAAACCTTATATCAGCTGCGAATACATGCACTCAATGGGTAACTCAACTGGTGGAATGATGAAATATACAGAACTTGAAGATAAATATTTGATGTATCAAGGTGGATTTATTTGGGATTATGGCGATCAAGCTTTATATAGAAAACTTCCAGATGGAAAAGAAGTTCTAGCTTATGGAGGAGACTTTACAGATCGTCCAACAGATTATAATTTTTCTGGAAATGGTTTGATTTATGCAGATAGAACTATATCGCCTAAAGCACAGGAAGTTAAGTACCTATATCAAAACGTAAAATTAGAACCAGATGCAAAAGGGGTGACTATTAAGAATCAAAATCTTTTTGTTAACACTGATAAATATGATTTATACTATATCGTTGAAAGAGATGGAAAACTAGTAAGAGATGGTTATCTAAATGTATCTGTAGCTCCAGGAGAAGAAAAATATATTGAACTTCCAATAGAAAAGTATAATTTTCTTGAAGAAATTGTACTTACAACCTCATTAAGATTAGTACAAGATACACTTTGGGCAGAAAAAGGATATGAAGTAGCATTTGGACAAAAGGTTATTAAAGAAAAATCAGATATGAATAATCATAATTCAGAGTCTAAAATGAAGATCATTCATGGAGATGTAAACATAGGGGTTCACGGAAAAGATTTCAAGGTTATATTCTCTAAACAAGAAGGAGGAATTGCATCCTTGAGATATAATAACAAGGAGTTTATAACAAGAACACCAAAAACTTTCTATTGGAGAGCAACAACAGATAATGATAGAGGGAATAAACATGAATTTAGATGCGGTCAATGGCTGGCTGCTACTATGGGGCAGAAGTATGTGGATTTTTCGGTTGAGGAATTTGATGAGAAGATTACATTATATTATACTTATCAATTACCAACAGTGCCATCTACTAATGTTAAGATAACTTATGAAGTATCTGGAGAAGGAATAATTAAAGTAAATGTTAAGTATAAAGGAGTTAGCGGATTACCTGAACTGCCTATACTAGGAATGAATTTTAAATTATTAGCCGAATTTAATTCATTTAGCTGGTATGGAATGGGGCCAGAAGAAAACTATATAGACAGATGTGAAGGTTCTAAACTAGGGATTTACGATAGCACACCAATAGATAACTTATCAAGATACCTAGTCCCACAAGAATGTGGAAACAGAACAGGAACTAGGTGGCTAGTAGTTAAAAATGATAAAAATGAAGGTCTTAAATTTACTTATGGTAAAGCTCCATTTGAATTTAGTGTTTTACCATACAGCAACATGGAATTAGAAAATGCACTTCATATAGAAGAATTACCATCTGTTAATTTTACTCATGTGAATATAATAGGTAAACAAATGGGTGTTGGCGGAGATGATAGCTGGGGAGCACCAGTACTACCTGAATTCTGTATCGATTCAAGTAAAGATTTAGAATATAGTTTTGCAATTTCTAAAATGTAATAAACGTATATTAAGTACTAAAAATGTTCTGAAGGATATAATTCAGAACATTTCTATATAAAAGAATACCGTGAATAATCAGAAGATTAATAAAATAAATTGGGAGGCTACTATGACAATTAGGGAAAGAATAAAAAATGGTATGCTATATGTCGATATAGGAGAAGGTCTTGATGAAGAACGTGAAAAGTGCAAGGAATTATTATATGATTATAATCATACACGTCCAAGTGAGAAAATTAAAAGGAAAGACTTTTTAAAAGAATTACTAGGTGATATGGGGGATGAGATTTGGATAGAACCACCACTACATATGGCATACGGTAAAAATGTACACATTGGTAACTGTTTCTATGCTAATTTTAATCTTGTAATTGTAGATGATATTGATGTATATATAGGTGAGCATGTTATGATAGCACCTAATGTAACAATAACGCCTACAGGCCATCCGGTAGATCCTGATCTTCGTAAGCCAGGTACTCAATTTTCAATTCCAGTAAAGATAGGTAATAATGTTTGGATAGGGTCTAATGCAGTCATTTTACCTGGTGTTACCATAGGAGATAACTCAGTAATAGGTGCGGGGAGTGTTGTTACCCATGATATTCCTGAAAATGTAATTGCTGTAGGAAATCCTTGCCGCGTATTAAGAAAAATAAGTGAACATGATAAAGAATTTTATTTTAAGAATAAAAGAGTCGAATAATCTAGCAGTAGAAATTTTAACGGATTATTTTTAGATGAATATCCTTTAAGAGATTCTATAAGTATATATACTAAGTAAAGAAAAAATAGGATGCCCATAAAAGCATCCTATTTTTTATATCATATAAGTTTATCATAATTTCATTAATTAGGATAAACTAAATTTTTCTCAGTTATATTTAATAAGATATCGTTAAGAAATTTATTTGCTAAATATTTTGCCATTGGTAAATTCATATCTAAATAATTTCCACAATCTTTAGCAGAAGCACCAGGAATATCTCCTTCAAATTCAGCCATAAATTTATATAGTTCTGTAAGTAGAGGAACTATATCTTTAGATTTATAATCACCATGTAAAATTAGATAAAAGCCTGTCCTGCATCCCATTGGTCCAAAATAAACTGTTTTATCTGCATAATCTTTATGATTTCTTAAGAACGTAGCAGCTAAGTGCTCAATTGCATGCATCTCTGCTGTATTCATAGTTGGCTCAAAGTTTGGTCTAGTCATTCTAATATCAAAAGTAGTAAGAACTGTATCACCAAACTTATCTTGTCTTGAGACATATACACCAGGAAGTAATTCTAGGTGATTAATTGTAAAACTTGCTATCTTCTCCATTAACGTCACTCCTTAATATAATTTAGAATAAATGCTCAATAATATACTATAATAGTTACATTTATTAGAACCTTATTTAAATTTATTTCTATTAAATTTTAACACTTGTAATTCTTATTATCAATAACATGCTTATATATTAGATAATTGTTCAGAAAACCATAAGAACTATTATATGAAGAAGAACTTATAATTAATAGAGAAAAATATGATACTTTTAAATGACCAAAGATCATATCAGTGATATTATCTTGGTAAAGAATGAAAAACAATAAGTTATAGAAATTATAAATTTAGAATATTATTTGTAGGAATTTGAAAGGAGAAAAAATGAATTATTTAGCGCACATATATCTCGCAGATAATAGCGAAGAAAATATGTTAGGAAATTTCTTAGGGGACTTTGTAAATAAGTCTTTGGAAAATGAATTTGAACAATCCATAAGACAAGGGATTATTATGCATAAAAAGCTTGATACTTTTACGGATTCACATCCAGACTTCATGAGGAGCAGAAAAAGAATTTCAAAAAATAATAGACGCTTGGCAGGTGTATTGATTGATATATTTTATGATCATTTCTTAGCTAAAAATTGGAAGGATTATTCCTCAATATCATTAGAAGATTATGCTGATAATTTTTATAAGATACTTAGAAAGTTTTCTTACTGTCTGCCAGATAAGTTATTAGGAAGGATGAATTATATTATAGAAGAAAACTGGCTCCTTTCCTACAAGGATATACATGGTATTCAAACAGCAGTTGATAGGATTGCTACAAGATTTGCTAACACAAGGCACCCATTAGTAAATCCTATAGAGGAGTTAATTAATAATTACGAAGGTCTTGAAAGTGACTTTAAATGTTTTTATCCTCATGCAATTGATTATTCAAATAAGCTTAAAATAATTCTTTAGTTGTGTGATTCATAGTATTTAGAGTTAACATAGAGTATGCAATATATTTGGAAAGTTAAACCAGTATATTGTATATTTTTTATGTTTAGAATATTATAGCTTATCATAGGAAAACATAATTCTGTTGATATGCTAATCTCTAAAACTAGATGAATTAAAGTGTAATGGTCTTATATTGTTAAACTTATCTATTATGTGTGGAAATCTTCAAAAAAATTAAATATTTTGCTAAAAATATTTAAAAAAATATAAATAATTGAAGAGAAAAAATATAGTATTATATGAAAATCGTGTTATAATATTGCTTGTGAAATATAAAAGGAGGTGCCCTTATGAATAATAAATTGTCCAAAGATGCATATGGCGGTGTAGCTGGTAAGAGCTATGTTCCATACATTTCTAATGGTTCGAAGTCGGGTGGAAACGTTTCAGTTTTGATAATCGGTATTATATTGGCTGTTCTATTTGCAGCATCAACGGCTTACTCAGGAATGAAGTCAGGACTTACAGTCGCTGCTGGTATACCAGGATCTATAATAGGGTCTGGGTTTATAGCTGTATTTGCAAAGCAAAAAGGTATACTTGGTAAAAATTTAGTTCAAGGTATGTCAAGTGGTGGAGAATCTGTTGCTAGTGGTGTAATATTCGTATTACCAGCAATTCTTTTAATAGGCTCTAAAGTTAGTTTCATAGAAGGTTTTTCTGTTGGAGCAGCTGGAGTTTTATTTGGTATAGGAATAGCTTCTCTTGTTTACAATTACTTAATTGTTGAAGAACATGGTAAATTAATGTATCCAGAATCAATGGCTATATCTGAAACACTTGTTGCTTCAGAAGGTGCTGGAGAATCAATGAAGTTCATGGGAATTGGTTTTGGAATAGGCGGTATTATAACTGTTATAACAAGTTCATTTTTGAATTTAGTTAACAATGTTATAAGTTATGTAAATGAGTCGTTTTATAAGTGGAAATTCGAAGTTGAAGTTAATCCTCTACTATTAGGAATAGGGTTCATAGTTGGTATGGAGGTTTCTTTAACTATGTTTGCTGGAGCTATACTAGCTAACTTTGGTATTATGCCATTAATAGGATACTTCTCAAGTCTTGGAAAAGACGGAGGATCTGTGTGGAATAATCCTAATGTTGCTATAAATGCTATGCAAGTAAAAGATATAGCTGGTAGCTATGTAAAATATATTGGGGCAGGAATGATGCTTTCTGGTGGTTTAATAGGAGCTATAAAACTTATTCCGACTATAATATCTTCTATAAAAGAAACTCTTAATGCTAAAGCTTCAAATAGTGGAAAGAGTTCATCTGTTGAAAATATGATACTACTTGGTGGTATAATATTAGGATTTGTAGGTGGATTTGTAGCATCTAATGGTAATATAGTAATGGCAATACTTGCTTCTATTTTATCAATGTTTTTATCATTATTATTTGTTATAGTTTCTGGTCGTTTGACTGGTACTATAGGAACTTCAAATCTTCCTGTATCAGGAATGACTATAGCCTCTATAGTTATTGTGACATCATTATTTGTTGTAATGGGATGGAAGAGCCCTGAAAGCAACAAATCACTACTTTTATTTGGGACATTTATTGTTACTGCTATATCAGTAGCAGGCGGTTACTCACAATCTCAAAAGGTTACTTTTGTAATAGGTGGCGATAAAAGAGAAATGGAAAAGTACTTTGCAATAGCTGGAATTTTAGGTGTTGCGGTAGTTGTTGGTACTATATTATTACTTTCAGATCAACTTGCAATAACTGGTGATAATGTTCCGTTTGCATTGCCACAAGCTAACTTAATGTCTACATTAACTGCTGGAATAATGTCAGGCCAATTACCTTGGGTAATGGTAATTGCTGGTGTTGTTATGGGACTTGTTTTATTTATGTTAAACCTTCCTATAATGGCAGTTGCTATAGGATTCTATTTACCTATATCTACAACTACTATAATATTGGCAGGAGCATTGGTACGTCTATTTATAGAAAAGAATTCTAAATCTGAAAAGGAAAAAGAAGCTAAAGTTTCAAATGGTATAAGCTTATCTTCTGGACTAGTTGCTGGAGGCTCTATTCTTGGACTTATAGGAATAATATTCCAAATATCAGGTCTTGTAGGTGGAGCTGAGCCAAGTGGATTTGCTGCTTCTAATGGAATGGCATTTATATTACTAATAATTTTGGTAATAGCAACTGCAATACCGATTCTAAAGAGTAAGGTAAAAAATGCTGGAAAATAATAAAGATGTTTTAGAGTTAGTATATAAAATATCTGATGATTTAGAGTATGAAGTGGATAAAGATAATATTGTGACTATACTTTTAAAACAAGACCATAAGGTACAAAGGTTCTTTAGAAAACTTAAATTCAGAATTCCAGAGTATAAAAAGATTTCTTTAGATGAATATGGAAGCTGGATATTATTGCAGATAGATGGAAGGAAAAATGTAAAAGACATCGGAGAAAGTCTAGAAGCAAAATATGGTGATAAGGTTCATCCGCTTTATGAGAGATTATTATTATTTTTAAATCATATTGATGTTAATTGCCACTATATAGAAAAAGTGAATTTTCAAAATTAAATATGATATTTTATTATACTTGTAATAAATTATAATATATAAAATTAAAGCCATAGAGATTTGAGTTTCTCTATGGTTTTAATTTTTTGTATACATTCTAGAAAGGGATAAGTAAATATTTTGAATATTATCATGAAGTTCACGATCTATCACTATATATTGTGACTATGCATCAATGAATAGTGGATTTATTATTTTAGTAATATCAAGCAATTCTGTTTCTTACTTGTTAATATAAAATTGAATATGTTTGAGGCTAAAGAGGTGCGTTAGAATAAAAGACTATTTCTAAATTCTAATTTGACTATAGTTAAAATTTGTATTATATTAAAAGTAGGTGGAAAACTTTGATAAATTGGCAATAAAAATTCAAAAGCATTAACAAATTCGTTATTGGGGGGCTATAAATGAAAGAAATTAATATGAAATATGGAAGAGATAAAATGAGGGCTTTTATTGAAGAAAAAAATCTTTTGGAGATAATTGAAAGCAACGATTTTAAGAAGAGTAAGACAGAAGATGAAATTATAGCTGAGGCATTGTATAATCCTATTGACAGCGAAAGACTTAAAGATATTGTACATGAAGGAGAAAAAGTTTGTATAATAATTTCAGATATTACAAGAAGTTGGCAAAAGCCATATAAATTTTTATATAAAATCGTAGAGGAACTAAATGAAGGCGGAGTTAAAGACGAAGATATTATATTTTTATCTGCTCAGGGGACTCATAGAAAACAGACAAGAGAAGAACATGAAATACTTCTTGGAGAAAAGCTATCAAAAAGATTTGAAGTTTACGATCATGATTGCTTCGATGAAGAAAATATGACATATCTAGGGGATACAAGCTATGGCACTCCTGTTATGTTAAATAAAAAAGCTGTTGAATGTGATCATATAGTTATTACAGGAGCTATAGTTTATCATTTTCTTGTAGGCTGGTCAGGAGGGAAAAAATCTATACTTCCTGGTATTGCATCATTTAAAACAATATCAGCAAACCATTCACTTTCCTTGAATAATGGATTTGGAAGCGGGACAAGAGAGAGTGTGTGCTCAGGCAATATTATAGAAAATCCAGTACATGATGATATGATGCAAGCAGCTGCAATGGTAAAACCAACATTTATGTTTAATGTAGTCATGGGACCTGATGGAAATATAGCGGGGGCGTTTGCTGGAGACTATATAACAGCTCATGAGGCAGGAAGAAAATTGGTGGATAGTATTGATGGTGTCAATATAAGAAGTAAATCAGATATAGTTATTGCAAGTGCGGGAGGGGCACCAAAAGACATAAATCTTTATCAATCAATAAAAACTTTGATAAATGCAAAAGAAGCAGTTGTAGAAGGAGGTACCATTATAGTACTTGCTGAGTGCAGTGAGGGAATTGGAGAAATTAAAGATATTAATGATATGATATTAAATTTTGACAATATGCTTGATAGAGAAAGAGACCTCAGAGAGAATTATACTATCTCAAAATATGTAGGGTACTTCTTCTGTGAAACAGGGGAAAAGTATAGGTTAATTTTGGTTTCAGAAATTGATCCTGATTTGCTAAAGAATACAAAAATTATTGTTGTTAGAACGTTAGAGGAGGCACTTAAAATTTCTTATAATAATCAAAATAAAAATCCTACGATTAATCTTATGCCCCATGGAGCGACTACGCTTCCCAAATTAGTTTAAAATAGTATTGGTCATAAATTGTGAAGTATTTTAATGAAAGCACAACTGTTCTTTATATG
The DNA here is from genome assembly GCF_022324665.1 of Clostridium sp. YIM B02500. NCBI lineage: Bacteria > Bacillati > Bacillota > Clostridia > Eubacteriales > Clostridiaceae > Clostridium > Clostridium sp. YIM B02500. Next base: position 177,231 of record NZ_JAKGTE010000003.1, read on the forward strand.
GAAGTTAGTGCTTTTTTTCTTTTATGAGACTAAAATCTAATGAATATAAATACTTTGTTAACTAGGAAAACATAAAGGTGAAAAATCAAAATAATATTAATGGAGTAGTTTTTTGAGTAATAAATTTAATAGTGAAATTATAGAAAAAGTAGTGGCGAATCAAAAAATATTCTTATCGTAAAAGTCTGCATTCTCATATAAAATATGCTAACGTATATAAAAATATTTATAAACTTTAACTTAAGTAAATGTGAATATTTTACCAAATTTTTAAGGAGAATAGAAGAATAGAGAAGAAAAACTAATTTAATGTATTATCACAGCATATATGAGGTTTGTTGACGGTTGCTAAAAGTGCTATAATTATGTATAACAGGGGATGACAAAGGGGGAAAGGGTTGTAACAACCGACGGTATTATGAAAAATAAGGTTTTAGCACTTATATTAGCAACAGTAATCACTACAAGTAGTTCCATAGCTGCTTTTGCAGCACCTGATAATGCACAGTTGGATGCTTCTAGACAGAAATATGCGGAAATAGAAAATAACATAAAAGATATTGAAAATAAAATTTATGATTTAGATACTCAGATGGAGCCATTACAAGCAACTGTGGATAAAAATAAAATAGAGATAGATAATATTAATAAAATTACTGAGAAGACAAAAAAGGATATTGAGCAATACAAAAAAGACATCAATGATTTAGATCTAGCTTTAGGACAAAGAGTTAAAGTTATGTATGCATCAGGAGATTTGGAATTTAATTATTTAAATTTTGTCGTTAACTCGGATTCAACAACTGAATTTTTTTCGAGATTGCAGGCTGTTAGTAAGATTGTAGGGAAAGACAAGTCTTACATAGAAGATATCAATAACAAGAAAAATGAATTAAATGCTAAAATAAAGTCATTAGACGATAAAAAAGCTGAAATTAGCAAGCTTAACAAAGAAACACAAGATAATTTAAATCAGTTATCACAAAAAAAGAAAGAAGAAGAACAATTAGCTAATCAGGCTAAGGCAGAAAAAAGTAAATTTGATGAACAGTATTTATCACAACTTGAAAGAGACGCTGTAAAGTATCAGTTTGATGTAATTGATAGTTCAAATAGTTCATCAACAGAGATTCAAGGCGCAGTTAACCAGTTAATTAGTATTAGGGATAGTCAAATTAAGAGCCCAATTGTTACTAAGGAAATCAATGATAAAATAGAAAAAGGAAAGACAGCCGCGGCTAAAAAGAAGCAAGAGGAAGATAGGATTGCTGCAGAAAGTGTAAAGCAATCAGTAGTAGCTTCAAATGTACAATCAAGTGTCCAATCAAAGAGTAGTCAGAAATCAAGTTCATCTGTAGCTGCGCCATCTGGAGGTAGTGCACAAGCAGTTCTTAATGAGGCATATAAGCATTTAGGAGCATCTTATGTATGGGGAGCAACAGGACCAAGTACATTTGATTGTTCAGGATTTACAGAATATGTTTATGAGCATGCTACAGGGATAGATATTTCAAGAACAACTTATACACAGATTGATGTTGGACGACCTGTTAGTGAGGATCAACTTCAACCTGGAGATTTAGTATTCCCTCATGCTGGACATGTTGGAATATATGTTGGAAATGGACAAATGATTCATGCACCACAAACAGGTGATGTTGTTAAGGTTGGTCCAGTATATAACTTTTACGCAGCAAGAAGAATACTTTAAAGAAGCTTTTATAGGGGATTAGAGTATAATATAAGACATAAATCAATTTAGAATATATGATAAGGATAGAAACTTGGTGATTCTATCCTTATTGTTTTTTATTCTCTAGGAACTGTTCATGAAGGCAAAGCCTTAACAAATTATAATGAAAATATTGGGGAGCACAATACTGAACTTGACCACAGTAGTCTAGGATTGGTTTATGCTGATATAAATTATTTTAATGGATACGTAAAAAATTATATATTTAAGCCAGATTAATGGGAGGGATTCATATGAGAGTAAATTACAAATATTTATACATTTTCATAGCCTTATTTTTAATAGAAGTATATATTGGAGCTTTTATACATGATAATATAATTAGACCTTTTATTGGAGATGTATTAGTTGTATGCTTAATTTATTTTTTTATAGGAGTGTTTACTAAGAAGGTTTCGCCAATATATGTTTTCATATTTGCTTGCTTAATTGAGATAGGACAGTATTTTAATTTGGTTTCTCTTTTGCACATGGAAGATTTTAAAATAGCAAAAATAATTCTTGGATCAACTTTTGATTTTTGCGATATCATTTCATATTTAATAGGAACAATTCTTATATTTATATATAAAGCTATAGAAAAAAGAAATTGCAGAAATTAACTAAAGATTGAAAGGAAAAATATAACTGTCCACCAAATTGTGGACAGTTATATTTAAATAAAAAGTTAATTCAGTAATGTTATTTTGGAGTTCGTTTTAAAGTTGCATGATTATATTTTCCTATGAATAAAGGTACTTTTTCAACATCAACATCACTATTTTCAAGGCCAAACCACTTTGTTGGTGAAACAGTATATCTTTTTATGAATAGTTTTGCTTTAAGTATTAATTCTTCCCAGAAATTCAAATCTGTTTCATATGAAAGCTGTTCTTGAATTAGAAGGAAACGAAAATCTCCGACTTTTCTGTCTGGCATAGTTGTATAGTTTCTAGATTGAATCTTTATTTCACCATTTTCAACTAACTCAGTTGAAATTTGTCGTAGAAAGACATTCAATTTTTGTTCTACTCTAAATCCAAGTCTTATTTGAACCCTTACAATATATAATGTTCCTAAAGTATCTACTGAATATTCTGCTACATAAGGCTCATCAGTAACAGCAATATTAACAAACCAATAAACATCTGCTTTTTTAGGTCTTTTGTCTAAAATAGAATACATTATTTTTCTTTCGATTTGTTCAGGATCATGGCTGCTAGTTAAACATACAAGGTTAGTTGTATACTTAGGACGGTCACTATCTTGGCGTAATTGATTAAGTTGGGTTTTATAATTTTCAATTGGGACATGTTCTAATAAACGCATCTTGATATAATAGCCTTTAATCCAAATATACATAACGCTTAAGATTGCAAGAGCAATTAAAGCAGCAATAAATCCTCCGTGAGTAAATTTAATGATATTTGCAATGAAGAAAGAAAACTCAAATGCACTAAAGAAAACAAGGATTAATACAGCAGCAATGAGCGGTGTTTTTTTCTTCAATAAGTAATTAAATAAAAGAATAGTAGTCATTAACATAGTAACAGTAATCGATAATCCGTAAGCTGCTTCCATTCTTGCAGAGTTTCCAAAGTATAGAACAATTCCGATACAGACAATCCATAAAAATTTATTGATGGAAGGTATGTAAAGTTGTCCTTTAGTGCTAGATGGATACATAATATGTAATCTTGGAAATAAATTAAGCTTAATTGCTTCAGAAACAAGGGTAAAAGAACCTGAAATTAGCGCTTGTGAAGCAATAATTGCCGCTAAAGTTGAAATTATTATACCAAAAATTAAAAAAGAAGGTGGAATCAATTGGAAAAATGGATTTAAACCTTCCATATTTGTAAAAGTGGGATTATGTCTAGCTGATAATAACCAGGCTCCTTGGCCAAAGTAGTTCAATAGTAAACATATCTTAACAAATGGCCAAGAACCATAAATATTATATTTACCAACATGCCCAAGATCTGAGTAAAGAGCTTCGGCACCTGTTGTTGCTAAAAATATGCTACCAAGTATAAAGAAACCTGCTTTATTTTCACTGCTAAAAAGAGTGTTAATTGCATAATATGGAGATAGGGCACGCAATAATGTCCAATTGTGGGAAATACCGATAATTCCCCATATAGCTAATACAGAGAACCAGACAAACATTATTGGACCAAACATTTTTCCAATCAAATCAGTCCCAAAGTGCTGAATGAAGAAAAGAGCACTTAATATTATTATTACAATCGTAACAATATCAACTTGACTTCCTAAAACAGCACTAAAACTTGGAATTAAATCTAATCCTTCAATTGCTGAAGTTACAGTTACAGCAGGAGTTAGCGTTCCGTCAGCCAGCAATGCTGATCCACCAATCATTGCTGGAATGATAAGCCATTTTGCACGATTTCTAACCAAGGTAAATAGTGAAAAGATTCCACCCTCACCATTATTATCTGCATTTAAAGTTATAAGGACATATTTTATTGTTGTTAAAATTGTAATTGTCCAAAAAATTAGAGATAATGATCCAAGAATAAAGTTTTCAGATATATTCTTCAAGCCACCATTACCTTCAATAATTGATTTCATTACATAAAGTGGTGAAGTTCCAATATCTCCGTAAACTACACCTAGTGCTATAAGTATTCCTCCAGCACTCAGTTTTGCAACATCTCCATGTTTCGTAGTTGATTTCAAATTAATCATCCTTTACATCAAATATAGTTATATATAATTCCTAAAATTAAAAAAATGAAATTTAAATACTTGTCTAATTTACTTTTAATATGTAAAGTAGGTAAATTAATAATTATTTTAAGAATAATTATTATAATAACATTGTTAAAAAATATTAGTCAAACCATTAAAAATTAGATAATACAGTGAATAGTGCCAAATCCATAGGATTTTAGCCCTTATATGAGGATTTAGACTAATATTGATAAGAAGCTAATAATAAGTTGTTCGCTTATGAGTTTATTATGCTGCAAGCATAATAAATATATTTATAGAAATAATAAAAACGAAATAATTTGTTACAGAAATTTATATCTATAAAAATAATTTACCCAATTTTTAAAAATAAATCAGAGTTCGGGGAGATAAATTTATGAAGAATAAGCCTTATGATAAAAGAAACAGTATTAGTAGTTTAGGAAGTGATTTGACTACAGCAATTCAGAATTTCCACTATTCTGGGGAAGAAATTAAAAAAATTAGTAATAAAAAGGATAATAAAATTGAGAGATAAGTGATTTTCTTTGAAACTGTTTTGGTTAAAAACTTATATATATTGCAAAAATAATAATTCATTATAATTCTAAAAATATTGAAAGGATTTTAGCCGTAATTGTGAATTGTGAATTGCAACATATATATTTAGAGAAAATTAGCTTAAATAATTCTTTAGAAAGGAGAATTTAACTAATGAGTAGAAATAGTGAAGGCAATAAATTTAAGAATATTATGAGTGTTGGAAATTTCACTAAACATGCAGTAGAAAATTTCGAAGAAAATATAGTAAATCAAAGAAACTATTTAGAAAAGGTTAAGGAAAATGAAAAATCTAGAGAAAAAGAATAGTTCTAATTACGAGGTGAGAACATGGAAAATATACTAGGTTATTATTTAATGCCACATCCACCAATAATTATACCAGACATAGGTAAAGGTGAAGAAAAGAAAATACAGGAAACAAACTTAGCATGTAATAAAATAGGGAGAGAAGTAGCAGATATTAAACCAGATACGATAATAATTATAACACCTCATGCCACAATGTTTTCTGATGCAATAGCCATATCAGATGAGGAAAAAATTTCGGGAGATTTAAGTCAATTTAGATGTACAAACATAAAGATGGATATTCCTATAGATAAGGAGTTTAATATTAAACTTGGCACCGCATGTCATGTAGAGGGAATTCCGTCAGTCCTTGTAGATTCAGAATTATTACGTAGATATAATGTTAATTATGAATTAGATCATGGAAGTATAGTACCACTATATTTCATTAATAAATATTATAACGATTATAAATTGGTTCATATTACTTATTCAATGATAGGGGATATCAATTTGTATAAATTTGGTATGGAGATGAAAAATGTAGCAGAAAAATTAAATAGGAGAGCTGTTATTATAGCAAGTGGAGATCTTTCGCATAAACTTAAAGAGGAAGGACCATATTCATATTCACCATATGGAGAATTATTTGACAAAGCTCTTTTGGGCAAACTTGAAAAAGGAGATGTTTTAGGCGCTTTTAATATGAATAAAACTATGATTAGTGAGGCTGGACAATGTGGGTTAAATTCAGTTTATATACTTCTTGGAGCAATGGAAGGCAAAGAAATAAAAGGAGAGCTTTTATCATATGAAGGAACTTTTGGAGTGGGATATGGAGTAATGAAACTTAGCAGGCAGCAGAAAGATAGGAACTATTTAGACGAGCTAACAAAATATAAAGAAGAAAAATTGAAGGTAAAGCTAAATGAGAGTAATGCCTATGTAAAACTTGCAAGGGAAAATTTAAATCATTATTTTTCTCACAGAAAAAGTATAGAAGATATTTCTAATTTGCCAAAAGAACTCTTAAATGAAAGACACGGTGTTTTTGTATCTTTAAAGAAGTTTGGTAATCTCAGGGGATGTATAGGAACAATTGCACCAACAACGGGTTCTGTGGGTGAAGAAATAATAAGAAATTCTATAGAAGCAGCTATGAGTGATCCAAGATTTCCAGAAGTTTCAGAAGATGAAATGGATGATATTGATATATCTGTAGATGTTCTCATGGATTCGGAACCATGTAATAAGGAAGATTTAGATCCTAAAAAATATGGAGTCATTGTTTCTTTAGGAATGAGACGAGGGTTATTGCTTCCGGATCTTGAAGGTGTGAATACTGTAGATGAACAATTACAAATTGCATGTGATAAGGCAAATATAGATTTTGACGAGGATTATAAGATAGAAAGATTTGAAGTTGTAAGATATAAGGAAGGATAGACAATAAATCTATTTAAAGTTAAAGATTTTAATAGTATAGTTTTAAAAATCAAAGATATTTATGAATAACTTATGCTTTATTTAAAGAAGGTGATAAAGAGTGGAAAAAAAAATACCGTTTTATGAGGAAGTTAAGGCTAAAGTGATATGTAGGATATGTCCGCATAATTGTTTAATAGATGAAGATAAGTTTGGAATTTGTGGAGTTAGAACGTTGAAATCTAAAGTCCCTATTGCCATAAATTATGGAGAAGTAACTTCAATGGGAGTTGATCCCATTGAGAAGAAACCCTTATATCATTTCAAACCATCAAAAGATATTTTATCAATTGGAAGCTTTGGGTGTAATATGACTTGTAGCTTTTGCCAAAATTATGAGATATCCCAGGGAAAGCCACAAACCCAATATATAAGCGTTGAAAAACTAATAGGCATTATCCCTACCATAGAAAATAATATTGGTATTGCATTTACTTATAATGAACCTTTCATGTGGTATGAATATATGTATGATGCTGCAAAGGGCATAAAAGAGAATAATACTGATACGAGTGTTGTGGTTGTTACTAATGGCTATATTAATGAAGAGCCGCTTAAGAAGCTCCTTCCTTATGTAGATGCTATGAATATAGACTTAAAAGGATATACAAATAGATATTATAATAATATTTGTGGTGCAAAACTTGAGCCTGTTCTAGAAACTATAAAAAGGTGCAGTGAATACTGTCATGTGGAAATTACCACTTTGCTTGTCAGTGAAGAAAACGATTCTTTAGAAGAAGCAAGGCAAATAGCTGAATTTGTAGCTAGTGTTGATGAAAATATACCTCTTCATTTAAGCAGATATTTTCCAAGATATAAGATGGAGAATAAGGCTACCAAAATAGAAAAGATAACTGAAGCTCAAAATGAAGCAAAGAAATACTTGAAACATGTATATGTAGGAAATGTTCAAGGAGTGGATAATAATACTTATTGTGATAATTGCAATGAACTTCTTATTGAGAGGAATGGTTATTCAACTAATGTATTTATAAAAGACAATAAGTGCCAAAAATGTGGTGAGGAAATAAACATAATATTGTAAAATAAGATTTAAACTTTAAATTAATGATTATAGAAATCGTAGCAGGAGAATTTAAAGCTCCTGCTTTAATTATTATCTGCTAGTAACTGTAAATGGATTGAATTTGATGGCACCATTATATTGATAAGGATAAAATTGCTTTAAGTGAGAAAGGTAATTTATCCATTGAGAAGTTAATGCCCTATAAACTCTGCAAATATCCCCTTTTATGTGAGTAGAGTCATCTTTTGTCAGTGTTTTATATTGTAAAAATACTATTTCATCTCTTAAATGCATTAGAGACATAAGTAAATCGGCAAAGGTTTCATGCTCTAATATATTCTCATTACTTATAAGGTTAGATAAAATATCTCTACTTTCGAGAACTAGTTTTTCAAGCCTAGGATAATTAATTTTTTCAAAGGCTATTATGTGTTCATAAGATTTTAGTTTATTATTAGAAGTTTTTAAGTCTGTAAAATCTAGATTTAAATATTGTATATTCGCATCACCAGCTACTATTATTTCCAATAGAGTAAAACCAATATCACTAAAAAATAATCCGACTAGCATATTTAATTTACTTAAGCGTTCGAGTTTAGTACGTCTTTCTACAAGTTTATCAAATACTAGGGTTACGACTAATATATTTATAGGGATAAAACAGAGACTCATAAAAGAGTAATAAATCGTGTTTTCCAATTGACCAAATACTAAATAGTGAATAAAAAACATTATGAATGATAATAAAATTAAAATAAATGAAACTAATAAATAATGTGTAATATTTCTCATAATTGCTCCTTTAATATTAGAATTTATATAGATAACAATAGCATGTCTGACAAGTTAAGACAATTATATTTAAATATTAGAATAATAATCATTTGATTCTAATATTATGTCATATATTGGATTTGAATTGAGTTATATGATAAAATTTATAAATATTATATTTTGTCTACAATACATGTAGATGAACATCGGAGGTAAGATAATGAGTGAGAATGAGTTTGAGCAGTTTTTACATACCAATATACCAATTACAGAAGCTATGGGCATAAGTGTTACAGAGTTTACTAAGTCGAGAGTTATACTTGCTGCTAAATTAAAACCTAATATAAATGATAAATTAACAGCGTTTGGAGGAAGTATAAATACTTTGATGACAATATGCGGATGGTCTATGGTTTTTGTAAATATTAAAGAAATTGATCCAAAGGCTCAGATAGTAATTAAAAAAAGTAATATAAATTATAGAGCTCCTATACGTGAAGATTTTACTGCAGAATGTGAAATTTTGGGAGATGAAACAAGAAGAGAATTTCTCGAAACATACACGAAACATAACAAGAGTAGATTAGATCTTAAGGTTGTTATTAAAAATAAGGAAACTGTTTTTGCAGAGTACGAGGGGCAATATGTTATATTTAAATAGAATAATTAGGGCTAAATTTACAAGTATAAATAGATTTATTATGGAGGATAAATAATGGGAATAAAAGCTATGCACCATGTGTGCATTCAAACCAATAGTTACAAAGAATCACTTGAATTCTATAAAAATATTCTTGGGTTTGAGATTGTGGAAGAGACAAAGAATTTCCATACTAGAGATTATAATACATGGTTAAAACTAGGAACGTTCATGATTGAGTTACAAACCAGCAAGAAGGGAGAAGATCTTTCTAAGTGGAATAAGTTAAGCGAAGGAATAGTTCATATGTGCTTTTTAGTGGATAATGTTCAGGAAGAATTTAATAGGATTAAAAGTTTAGGTTATAACAATTTTAGGGTTAAAAATAATGAAGTAATATATAAAGTTGAGGATAGTTTCTTATTTAAAATGAAGGCTCCTGAGGGTACAGAAATTGAATTTAGAGATAAAAATGAAATATAGATTTCATTTATCATCTTTATTTGAAGAGATTGATAGCAAACGCTAACTTATATTCATATCTTACCTAAGAATAATAGTTTTAGGTGGTATGAATGAAAAAAAGCTTTGGGACAGTTTTAAATTGTATTGACGGAAGGACTCAGATTCCAGTAATAAATTGGATAAAAGAAAATTTTAATGTGGAGTATGTGGATTTAATAACTGAGCCTGGCATGGACAAGATAGTGTCAGAAGGGAATCCGTTTTATTCAAGTAGATTAAAAGATAAGATTAATATTTCAGTTAAGGCTCATAAATCCAAAATAATTGGATTGGTAGGTCATTATGACTGTGCTGCGAATCCAGTGGATGCTGAGGTGCATTATAAGCAAATAGAAGAAGCCACAAATTTGATTAAAAATTGGAATTTTTCGGTTGATACAATAGTTGGTTTATGGGTAGATGAGTTTTGGGAAGTACATGTCGTTAGCTTGTATAAAAGAATTTAAATATAGAACATATATAAATTAGGAGCAGATGTTACTTAATCTGCTCCTGTTTTTGATGCATAAATATATTCAGTACAAAGATATTTAAAATATAATAAGTATAAACTAAAAAGTGTATACAAAAAATTATCAATATATTAATGTATCCTTTTTGAATTTTATAGGCGACTTAAGCAGAAATTACAAAGTATATTTTTAGTGCGTTAGAAGAAAATATATTTTGTTATCAATAAAATAATAAAGGAGGAAACAAAAATGGAAGCAACTATGACCAGACATTCAAATTCATTAATATCGGAAGGAAACCCAATGCAATATTGCATTGATGCTTGCAGTAAATGTGTGCAAATATGTGAGGAATGCTTAAATTTATGTTTACAACATAGTGATGCTAGAGATAGGATGTATTGTATTAAATCACTTCAAGATTGTGCTGAAATTTGCTCTACAACAGCTTGTTTTATTTCAAGAGGAAGTGGTCATATAAGAGAAATAGCTACTGTATGTGCTGCCGTATGTGAAAGCTGTGCAAAAGAATGCGGAAGATTTAATGATGAACATTGTCAAACTTGTGCTGATGTATGTAGTCAATGTGCTAGTGAATGTAGACACGTATTGAATATGTAAGGCATTGTTTGATTTAAGTTACTTCTTGTTTTAAACATAAAAGTTTGGAAAGTATTAAAAATCGCTATTTTAAAGTTGAATAGCGATTTTTAATGCTTTTGATAATTAGGAGTGATGTATTTTTTACTAGATTAAAAACAGATAAATTATGTTTTAGTTTCTTTATGTAGATTTTAAAAGAAAATTAACATTTAATAAGATAAAATTGGTGGAATATATATTGACAATAAAAGAATGTTCATTTATTATAGAAATATAATAATAGAGGTGTTTAAATGAGAAGGAAAGACGATGAAAAGCAAAAGAACATAAAGGAAGCAGTTATTAAATTAATTCTTAAAGAAGGCTTTCACGGTACGTCTATTTCGAAGATAGCAAAAGAGGCAGGGGTATCACCTGCTACAGTATATATTTATTATGAAAATAAAGAAGTCATGTTACAAGACATATATCTTGAATATTCTGAAGATATTTTTGATTACATACTCAGTAAACTTAACAATAAGATGAATGGTCAGCAAGTTATTGAAATTATTGTTAAAGAGTATTTTATTTATATTAGGGAGCATGGAGAAGTCTTTCATTTCGTAGATCAATTTGCTAATTGTCCAGCTTTATCAAATCAATGCTTGACTAAGAGGGGAATAAATAACCTAAATAATTTTCTTGATGAAATGAAAGAAAGAAAAGTTTTTAAGAATCTTCAAAATGATAATTTAAGAGCAATACTTTTTTATCCAGTAAAATCAATTGCTATTAATTCATGTATTGATGAAAATGAAAAAATTGAGTTGCTAAAGGAACTCATTAGAATAGTGCAAGAGGCATTACTTATATAATTAAAAGGACTGTTTTTTAGTGCGAGAGATTTTGTGAAATATAATTGCAGAAGTATCTCGCTATTGCTTAACTAATCTTTAAATGAATGCTCGTTTAAGAATGTTCTAATAGGAAGGATGATTATGATGATAAATTTAGATAATAAAAATAATATAGGAAAAGTAATTCCTGTATCAGATATAGTGTTATTACCTGGAATGTACCATACACTAAAATTTAATAAATTTAGTGAAACTCAGATTGAAAGTTTATCAGATGAAGATATAGTTAATATTGCATTACCTTTAAAACAAAACTTTGGTCAAAGTAAGTTAAAGGAAGAAGATTTTCATAGAGTTGGTGTTACATTTCAAGTAAATGCAATTGAAAAAACAGAAAAGGGATATAAAGCTGAAATTAAAATATTAGATAGAGTTGAAATTAAAACATTTAGTATTGAAGAAGATTTTGTTAAAGCTGAATTCGAATTTGCACCCGATATTATTGATCTTACAGAAAAAAGTAAGGATGAAATGGTAGAGTATATTAAAAAAGTTACTCGTGAAATTAGTGAGAATTTTAAAGGATCAGAAAGGTTTATGTTGGCTGTAGAAGGTCAAAAAGATTTGAATAAGCTTATGGGATATTTATCTCATTTCATGCAAATTTCAAGTGAGGAAAAATATGATTTGTTGGAAACTCAATCATTAAAGGATAGAGGTCTTAAATTTATAGATTATTTATTAAAACAAAAAGAATCTTTAAAATTACAATTTGAATTAGCAGAAAAATTCACAGAAAAAGCTAATAAGAATTATAGGGAAACAGTATTAAGAGAGCAGTTAAAAGCTATCCAAGAAGAATTAAATGAAGGAAAAAGCTCACCTTCTAAAAAGGACAAGAACTACTTAAATAGAATTGAAGAGGCTCAGATGCCGGATGAGATAAAAGAAGTTGCTTTAGAAGAATTAGGAAAATTAGAAAGCCAAAGTCCAAATAGTGCTGAATACAATGTGATTAAAAACTACTTAGAATTATTAATTCAGCTTCCTTGGAAAAAACAAGAATTTAAGGACATTGATTTAGAAGAAGCAAGAAGAATATTAGATGAACAGCATTATGGATTAGAAAAAGTTAAAGATAGAATAATACAACATTTAGCAGTTATGCAGCTTAAAAATGATAAAAAGGGTTCTATTCTATTATTAGTAGGTCCTCCAGGAGTAGGAAAGACAAGCTTAGGAAAGAGTATTGCAGAAGCTTTAAATAGAAAATATGTAAGATTAAGCTTAGGTGGAGTTCGTGATGAGGCTGAAATAAGAGGGCATAGAAGAACTTATGTAGGTGCAATGCCAGGAAGAATTATTCAAAGTATAAAGAAAGCAGGAGAAATAAATCCAGTTATGGTTTTAGATGAAGTAGATAAGTTGATGGCTAGCTATAATGGAGACCCAGCAAGTGCATTATTAGAAGTATTAGACCCAGAACAAAATGATACTTTTACTGATCACTATTTAGATGTACCTTATGATTTATCTAATGTATTCTTTATTGCTACAGCGAACTCTCTAGATACTATACCAAGGCCTTTATTAGATAGGATGGAAGTAATTCAAATTTCTAGTTATACTATGAATGAGAAATTCCATATAGGAAAGAATCACTTAATATCAGCAGTTCTTGAAGAACACGGATTAAATGATACTCAGCTTGTTATAGAAGATGCAGCATTAGAAAGAATTATAAGTGAATATACTCTAGAGGCCGGAGTAAGAGGGCTTAAAAAGCAAATAGCAACTATTGCAAGAATTGCATCAGAAAAGATTGTATCTAATAAGGTGGAATTACCTTTTAAAGTTAAAGAAGATGATTTAGAGGACTTATTAGGAAGAAAGGTTTCAAGCCATGATAAGGCTCAAGATGATAATGTTCCAGGGGTTGTAACTGGACTAGCGTGGACATCTGTAGGTGGAGAAATACTTTTCATTGAAGCGACAGGAATGCTAGGAAGTGGACAAATTGTCTTAACTGGACAGCTAGGGGATGTTATGAAAGAATCTGCGCAAATATCTTTAAGTTTATTAAAATCAAGATTGCCGATTAATGCCATAAACTTTAGAGAAAGAGATATTCATATTCATGTTCCATCAGGATCTGTTCCTAAAGATGGACCATCAGCAGGAATTGCATTATTTACTGCACTTGCATCACTTGTTACAGGCATAAAAGTGGATTCAAAACTTGCAATGACAGGAGAAATAACTCTAAGGGGAGCTGTTCTTCCAATAGGAGGACTTAAAGAAAAATTATTAGGAGCTCAAAGAGCCGGAATTACAAAAGTACTAATTCCAAAGGATAATGTAGTTGATTTAAATGAGGTTCCACAAGAAGTTAAGGAACAATTAACTATTATAGCAGTAGAAACAGTAGAAGATGTTCTAAGAGAAACCTTGGGGATTTCACTACCAAGAATAGAGCATATATTTAATCCTAATAAATTTATTGAAGGAACTTTCAAGCCAGCAGAAGAATAAGAAATATTAAGAGATGTTGTGAAAAATACTTATTGACAAGTAGAAGAAGCAACATCTCTTCTTGTTTTTTACAAAAATGAAAATATAAAAATTTCTAGTCGTAAAAAGTAATGATACTAATTGATGATAAGTATAAATGGTCAAAGCCTACCTTTTTGTTAAACCAATGATTTTATGATTCCACAATACTATTTAAAATCATGCCTATTACTATTAATATTATGCCTGCTAGTCCAACAAATGTTGGATATTTATCATGAAATATAAAAACTCCACCTATAAGAGTAAATATTACTTCCCCGGATTGTGTTGATTCTACAACGGCTAACTTATGTGTATCATTACTTACTATGTCGGTTGCCTTAAAAAAAAGTATTGTGGCGATAATTCCAGAAGAAATAGCAACCACTAGGGATTGAAGTAATTGCCCTTTACTTGGCATACCAGCAGATAATACACCGAATATTGATATTAATATCCAAAAGGGCATACTACATAAAGTCATTCCGAATACTCTCTGAAAGGTATTAAATTTATCATCGCAGATTTCCATCATCTTGCGATTACCAAGTGGGTAAGCAAATGCAGCTAGAATAACGGGAATAACTACAGAGATTATTTCTGAAAAAGAGACATTTTTTGATTGTTCAAGCTGCATTAAAAATATACCTAGTAATATTAAAGAGGACATTAATAGGGATTTTTTCGGAAGTGTATTTCTTACTTTGCATATTCCAGCAGGTGTTTTAATATTTTTAAAAAATAATGGAGACATAAGAGCACCAGCAATTATAGTTAATTGCCAAGTTCCAGCAACTAGCCATGATGCACCATATGCAGATGCAAAGCTTAAAGGAGCGTAAAATAATCCAAAGCCTATTGTGCTCCAAGTAATCCATTGAATAGGTTTATTAATTATATCATTTAATACAGGATTTAATTGTCTATTTATAATCATAATAATAAGCAAGAGTGGCAACATAAAGATATATCGAAGTGATGAACTCCATAAAAAGCTTCCGCCAGAAATATTCATTTGTTGATTTAATATAAATGTGAATGCAAAGAAAAATGATGCTGCGACTCCTAATAGAAATGCTTTTGCCATTTAAAAGACTCCTTATCTAAAATATTTGAAATTAAGTTGTGAATCTAATTAGTAAGATATGTTATATTATATACGGGAATAATATTTTGTACAATATATTATTTATGTATATGTTATAACATACAATACTTTCGAGTAAAGGAGTAGAATATGAGAAATTTAAATTCGATTATTGGAAGCAAATTAAAGGAAATCAGAAATAAGAGAGAATTAAGTTTGGATGAAGCAGCAAAATTGACTGGAGTTAGTAAAGCTATGTTAGGTCAAATAGAGAGAGGACAATCAAATCCGACAGTATCGACTTTATGGAAAATTTCAACTGGATTAAAGGTATCATTTTCCTTTTTTATTGATGAAGAGCAGGATGAATTAGAGATAGTGGATCAAAATAATATTGATCCGATTATAGAAGACGATGCCAGAATGAAGTTATATCCCATATTTCCTTTTGATGCAAATAGAGGTTTTGAAATTTTCACTATTGAATTAGAACCAGGGTGCAATCATGTATCTACTCCACATAGTGATGGTGTTGAAGAATATATTATAGTAACTCAAGGTGAAGTAGAGATAGATATTGATGATCAAAAGTATTCATTACAAAAAGGTAATTCTATTAAATTCGTAGCTAATATATCCCATAAATATAGAAATGTGAGTAGAGAAAAAGCAATATTTCAAAATATAATATTTTATTTCAGGTAATGGAATATCATATGATCAAAATTGTTTCGATGAGAAAAATATACAATAGGTAAGTTGCATTTTAAGATTGCAAATGCTATCTTACCTATATTAGAGTGAAATGCTATAATATAGAATTAGATAATAAGAATTAGATTTTATTCAAAGGATAAAAATGAAGCGAAAGAGGTTGATTGAAGTATGGGAAAATTAAGAGTAATAGGAATAGGGCCTGGAAGCATTGAGAATATGAGCTTGAGAGCATTAAAGGCCATTGAAGATAGTGATGTTGTCGTAGGATATAACAAATATATTGACATGATAAAAGACTTAGTTAAAGATAAAGAGTTATATTCGACAGGAATGAAAGGTGAAGAAGCTAGATGCAAGGAAGCTTTAAATTTATGTAAAGATAAGAATGTTGCATTAATAAGTACTGGAGATGCAGGTATTTATGGAATGGCTGGATTGATACTTGAACTTAAAAAAGATGAGGATGTGGAGATAATTCCAGGTATTACTGCAAGTAGTGCAGCAGGTTCTGTAGTTGGGGCGCCTCTTATGCATGATAATTGCAATATTAGCTTAAGTGACCTAATGACACCTTATGAAGATATAAAGAAGAGAGTAAAACTTGCAGCAGAAGGAGACTTTGTAATATCTTTATATAATCCTAAAAGTAAAGGAAGACCTGACTATTTAAGAGAGTGTATTGATATAATAAGAGAGTTTAGAACGGATAGCACTCCAGTGGCAGTAGTAAGACATGCACTTAGAGAAGGGCAAAGTTATAAATTATTTACTATCAAAGATTTTGATGAAGATATAGTAGATATGATGTCTATTGTAATAGTAGGAAATTCAAAAAGTTATTATAAAGATGAAAGCTTTATAACACCTAGAGGTTATGAAAATAAAAGATAGAGATAGTTTGTATTTAGGCATATGAAAGAAAATAATGAGTTGATGATGAACTACATAAATTTGAAATAAATTAGCATGGTTGGCTTATTGCTTTTTAAAATGTGTCTTGGCAATCTGGAATGGAGAAAGTATGATTGGATTTATCTTAGGAACTTCAGAAGGAAGAAAAATTTTATCGTTAATAAATAAATACACTAATGATATTGCTGTTACAACTGCTACAGCGTATGGAGGAGAGTTACTCAAGGAATTTAATATAAAGCAGCTAAACACAAAGCCTTTGAATGCAGAAGAAATGCTAAAATGGATAGAGGTCAATCAAATTGATATGCTAGTTGATGCCTCTCATCCTTATGCACAAGAAGTTACAAAGACTGCATTAGAGTGCGCAAATTATCTTAAGATTAAGTATATAAGATATGAAAGATTAGGTGCTCTTGAGCGTATTACTGGAGAAGATATAGTAAGAGTTAAAGATTATGACGAGGCTATTAAAATTATAAAAAATATAGACGGAAATATTTTAAATACTACAGGCGGAAATAATGTTTCTAAGTTTGTAAATTTAGAGTTTAACCATAGAGTGATACATAGAATTTTACCATCACCTAAAGTATTGGAAAAGATAGTCGAGAAGGGAATTAATATTAAAGATATTATAGCACTTCAAGGTCCCATATCTTATGAACTGGAGAAAGCATTTATTCGCCAATATAATATTAAGGCAATTTTGACTAAAGACAGTGGTAAAGAAGGTGGAGTTCTAGAAAAGCTTAAGGCAGTTCGGGAAGCCAAGATTAAGTTAATAGTAATAGAGAAACCAAAATTTAATTATGAATTAGTATTTAATCATGAAGAAAAATTAGTAGAGTTTCTGATGAAAGATAAAAAATGATATATTAATTTCAAAATTACTTAAAAGTGAATGCTGGAATTTGTATTTGTTATGGGATGTTAATATAGCTATAAAAGTGTTTTCATTGAAAGAAAATAGATAAAAGGGGGAGATTCTTACGGAAAGTGAAGAGAAACTGTCATTTTACGATGAAGAATTAAATGAAATTGGTATAGCTTCTCGTTCAGAAATACATGCAAATGGACTTCTACATAAGGTTGTTCATTGTTGGATAGTAGATGAGTCTAGCAATGAAAAATGGATATATCTTCAACAGAGATCATATAAGAAAAAAGATTTTCCAGGATTATATGATATATCAGCAGCAGGACATGTTGATATTGGAGAGGAAATAGAAAATGCATTAAAACGTGAAGTTAAGGAAGAAATAGGAATAGAAATTAATTCTAGGAACTTAAGATTTGTTGGAAGTATAAGAGAAAAACTTAATCTAAATAGCTTCTTAAATAATGAAATATGTGAAGTATATTTATATAATATAAAAGATCCTAAATTTAATATTGGATCTGAAGTGGAGAAGATTGTAAAGCTATCAGTTAGTGAATTTAAGAAGCTGGTATTAGGTCGCTATGACTATATTATGGCTTTTTCAATTGATGAAAAGTTAAAATTTAATATAAGAGCTCATGAATTTTGTGTACACAAGAAAGAATATCTAAAATCAATAATAGATTTTATTGGAAAATGATTATTGATTAAATTATCTTTTTGGAATATAATCAAAGAAAATAAATAATTCATACTGAAGGGAGTTAAAGTAATGAGCGTTAAAGAAAAAGTTTTAGAAGTTATGAGAGAGGCTGGAAAGCCAGTTAGCGCAGGTGAGGTTGAAAAGTTATCTGGTTTAGATCGTAAAGAAATTGATAATGCATTCAAGGAATTAAAGAAAGAAAGCGCTATTATATCACCAGTTCGCTGCAAATGGGAGCCAGCAAACTAATATACATGATAATTAAATTGAAGAGTACTCTTGGGATAATGATGATATCACAAAAAGAGGCTCTTTATTTTTTTGCGAATATATATTGCAAAAATAATTCTTTATCATAATTCTGAAAATATTGAAAGAATTTTAGCAGTAATTGCGAATTGTGAAATCTACATTATGAATTATGAATTGCAACATATATACGATTTTATGTTAAAGAAGCTAGCTGTTAGTTCATTAATAATTTTTTTAGTAATTACACTTGAAAATATATTTAAAAGAATAAGTGATTGTCGAAATATTATTTAAAAAGTAATAGAAGTTTAATAAAAATAGTTATCTGAAATTTATATTTACATTATATAATTTAAATATATAACTTATAGATAATATAAGTTATCATTAAACATTGGGTTACTGAAATTCCGAATGTAATTTTATTATTTTAGCATAACATTTTATAGCTTATTAAGAGAAGTTTTTTTGGCTATGATTGTTCATTTATAATCATATATTTTTTATGTGGGATGAAAGGGAGAATTATTATGAACACGAGAAAAAGAAAAAGAGGATTTAAAAGAGTTATACTAAATATTATAGCATTTGGTATTATAGCCTTTGCTATTTTTGGAGTTTATAGCGGCTATATGGCAAAATATAATAATATAAACCTTAAGGATTTAAACACAAAAATGTATATACAGGATGCAGATGATGCGAGCAAAGGTAAACTTCAAGTAAATTGGAAGTTCATGGCGGCTATTGATGGTGTTAGATATAAAAATGATTTTTCTAAAGCAACAGATAGTAGCATAAATCAATTAGCTAATATGTTCATAGATAAAAATAGTAGTACAAGCATTAAAATTAAAAATAGTCAATATAAGCTCGTTGACTTGGATACAGTGTTAGATAAGCTATCTTTTGATAAAGAACAAAAAGAAAAAGTATATAAGTATTTAGATGATTTAAAATATATTGGATCTCAAAAGAATAATTTAAAAGATGAATCTAAGCAAGGATTTATTAATGATTTATATCCAGAGGCAATTGAGATATATGATAAGTATGGTATTCTTCCTTCTATAACTATTTCTCAGGCGATATTAGAAAGTGGCTGGGGAAAATCCGATTTAAGTACCAAAGCCAATAATCTATTTGGAATAAAAGCAGATTCAGGATGGACAGGGAAAAAAATTAAAATGAGTACTTCAGAGTATTATAAACAAAAAATCGAGGATTACTTTCGGGTATATAGTAGTAAAGAAGATTCCATGAAAGATTATGGGGAATTTCTCAGCAATAATAAAAGATATAAACAAAGTGGAGTTTTCCAGGCGGCTGATTATCTAGATCAGGCTAATGCTATAGAAAAGGCTGGATATAGTACAGTTGAAAATGACAAGGGAGAAGAAATTTATTCGAAACTTCTGATAGGAGTTATTCAAGAACAAAATCTTCAGCTTTTAGATTTCGAATGTGAAATGAATTATTTTAAAGATAAAAAATAAATTATACACATTTTTTATGAATTTATGTTATATTAAAACAAAAAATAATAGCGTATATAATTGGGGGAAATGAAATGAACATTAATTCTAAAGAATTAAGAGATATTATTAATAGTATAAGAAAAGCAGATGCTTATGTAATCGCTGAAGCAGATAGAAGAATGACATCACTTGCAAAGCCGCTTAAGAGTTTAGGAAAGCTAGAAGAAATTGCTATAAAACTTGCGGGCATTACAGGAAAAGTGAAAAATAACATAACAAAAAAAATGGTTATAATAATGTCCTCAGATAATGGGGTGGTTGAAGAAGGAGTTGCTTCTGCGCCTCAATCGGTAACGTTAGCACAAACAATTAACTTCACAAAAGGATTAACGGGAGTAGCAGTTCTTGCAAAAGAAAATGATACTGAGCTTATGGTGATAGATGTTGGCATTAACTGTGATTTTAGCTATCCTGGTGTAATTAATAAAAAGATAAGAAAAGGAACTAATAATATTGCAAAGGGGCCTGCAATGACACGTGAAGAAGCAGAGAAAGCAATTTTAATTGGAATAGAGTCTGTTAAAAATGCGAAAGAACTAGGCTATGAAATTCTTGGTGTTGGAGAGATGGGGATTGGCAATACTTCTACTAGTAGTGCCGTGTTGTCAGCATTAACAGACGTAAGAGTGGAAATAGTTGTAGGAAGAGGTGCTGGAATCACAGACGAAGCATTTGAGAAAAAGAAGGAAGTTATTAAGAAAGCAATAAAGGTGAACAATCCAGCAAAAGATGATCCAATAGACGTAGTTTCGAAAGTTGGAGGTTTTGACTTAGCAGCTATGGCAGGAGTTTTTTTAGGCTCTGCTTATTATAAAGTTCCAGTTGTTATTGATGGCTTTATATCAGCAGTTGCTGCACTTATAGCATTTAAATTAAATTCAAAAGCTAGAGATTATATGTTTACTTCACATGACTCAAAAGAATTAGGATTTAAAGTTGCAATGAAAGAGCTAAGCTTAAGTCCAATATTAGACTTAGATATGGGACTTGGAGAAGGAAGTGGATGCCCATTAGCATTTTCAATAATGAAATCTGCATGTGCGGTTATGAATAACATGGCAACTTTTGAAGAAGCAGAAATTAACGACAGTTATTTAGATGAACTTAAGGCTATGAATAAATGATAAATATTTAAATGATTGTAGGGGATTAAATTAACTATTTATAATTTAATAAGGCACATGAAAGTAAATAATAAGTAAAAAACTACTAAGGAATGTTTTTTTGTAGAAAAGTTCCGTATTGCAGTATAGATGCTCTTTTCATAAGCGTATAGCTGTTTTTTATAAGTGGTATATTTCTAGTCGTGCGAGGAAGTAAAAGATCATCATAGTGGGGTTAATATGGAATTTAAAGAATATGTTATAATAACTGTATACTCTATGAAAACATGAGTATGTAAAGCGGTTAAAACTTATGATATTATGTTTTAATAATTTGATAATAATATATTTGTTTTGACAAATGCTTATAGAGTAATGATTAAGCAGCATTTTCGAATATAAAATTACTTATTTTTATGAATAAGAAAGGAGAGTGTTTATGGAATTAGGACTTATTCATATTTATTGTGGAGATGGAAAGGGAAAGACAACAGCGGCTATGGGCCTCGGAATGAGAGCTGTTGGACGTCAAAAGAAAGTTTTGTTAACACAATTTTTAAAGGATAATGAAACGGGTGAATTAAATTCTATTGATAAGCTAGGAAATGACTTTGAAGTTTTTAAAGGTGCTCCAGTAAAGAAATTTTTTAAATTTATGAGTGAAGAAGAGCAGATAGAGACTAAAAGAGAGCATGAGGAAAGATTTTCTAAAGTTACTAAGAAGGCGATAGAAGAAAATTTTGATTTATTAATATTAGATGAAGTGATTGCATCTACTAATTTAGATTTAATTTCTTTAAGTAAGGTAATAGATTTTTTGGAAAACAAACCTAAAGAATTAGAAGTTGTTCTAACTGGAAGGAATCCTAATGAAAAGTTAGTTGGACTTGCAGATTATGTTTCAGAAATTAAAGCTGTAAAACATCCATATGAGAAAGGAATAGGCTCAAGGATAGGTATAGAGAAGTAATTTATTTTTATTAGTATTTTGGGCTTAAATTAGAGTATATGAATTATTTAATAATTGGAGGTTCTAAGAGTGGTAAATCAGAAGTTGGAGAAAGAATAGCTCTATCCTTAAATAGAAATGAAGTTATATATATTGCCACTATGAATCCATATGATAGAGAAGATGAAGAGAGAATAGAGAAACATAAAAAAAGTAGAGAAGGATTGAATTTTAAGACACTAGAAGTTCCTCGAGATTTGGATAGTGTGATTAATATGATCAATTGCAAGGATACTGTACTTATAGATAGTATAACTTCACTTTTGACTAATGAGATGTTTGTTGAAAATCAAATTATAAAGAATCCTTCTCATAAGATATTAAGTGATATAAAGCAAGTTATGAATAATGCAAAGAACGTTGTTATTGTGAGTGATTACATATTTAATGATGCGATACAATATGATGAGATAACTGAAAATTTCAAGAAAGAACTAGCTATTATAAATAGGGGGTTAACAAAGTATTGTGAGAATGTTATAGAATGTAGCTTCGGATTAATTAAGTATATTAAACATGAGGAGAAAGTAACTTTATGAAGAAATTATACAAAGGATTTATTATGGCATTAAGCATGTTTACGATACTTCCAACTCCATATGTTGAATGGGACGATGATGGAGTAAAAAATATGATGAAATTTTACCCACTGATTGGATTAATAATTGGAATCTTGTGGAGTATAATATATTATTTAGCGAGTATATTAAATATCTCAATAATTTTAAAGAGTTCGATAATTACCATAGTACCATTTATAATAACAGGAATGCTGCATTTAGATGGTTTTATGGATGTTTGCGATGCAATTCTTTCAAGGAGAAGTAAGGAAGAGAAACTCAGAATACTTAAAGATTCAGCTACAGGAGCGTTTGCAGTAATATCCCTAGTGATTTTGTTCTTTTTACAATTTGGAGGGGTATATTCTATTTTAGAAAAGAATAATTCTCTTTATACATTAATTTTGATTCCAATAATAAGCAGAAGTGTTGTAGCGTATTATCTTTTAAGCAGAGCAACTATAAAAGAAAGTACTTTAGGGACTTACTTTAAAAAAGGGACTAATGTTTATGATAAGCTTATTATGATAATAACATTGATAATAACATTAATAATATCAGTAATTTTATTAAATATTTATGGAATAATATTAGTTTTATTAATAAGTTTAGGAATTAAATTGTCAGTAGAAAAATGCAGAAAAGAATTTGGTGGAATATCTGGAGATGTTGCTGGATTTGCTTTGGTCATAGGTGAGGTAGTTGGAATATTAATACTAGGAATAATTCCGTAAGGGGAAGGGGCATTTATGAAATTAATTTTTGGTGGAGCCTATAATGGAAAATTAGATTATGTAAAAGAAAAATATAAAGTAAGTCATGAACAAATATTTTTCTGTAGAGATGAAAATATAGAATATAATAAGGAAATCATATGTGGATTACATATTTTTGTTAAAGCGTGTATTTCTAATAAGCTTAACCCAATAGAAGCTTTAAAAGATAAAATGGATTTGTTAGAAAATAAAATAATAATATGTGATGAAATAAATTCCGGAATTGTTCCAATCGAAAAAATTGATAGAATATGGAGAGAAGAAACTGGGCGCTTACTTCAGTTTCTAGCAAAGCATTCTTCTCATGTATGTAGAATATTTTTTGGAATTGAAGAGGAATTGAAAAATAATACAATTTAAAGAAAGAGGTAAATTAGTTATAGGTTCAATTGAAAAACTATAGCGATTAACGTATGAATGAAATTAAGTTATATTTGGTCAGGCATGGAAAAACTTATTGCAATGAAAGAAAATTATATTGTGGTAGTAGTGATGTTGAATTAAGTGAAAGAGGGAAAGAGCAATTAAGGGAAATTTCTAGAAGGGTTAAATATACAAAGTGTGATTTTTACTTTACAAGTGGGGCAAAGAGAGCAAATGAAACATTAGAAATTATTTGTCCGCAGAATAAGTATAAAATTTTAAACAAGTTTTTTGAGTATGATTTTGGTGATTTTGAATTAAGACCATATGAAGAACTAAAACTTTTAAAAGAGTATATAACTTGGATAGAAGACAAAGAAGGAAATGTAAAATGTCCAAGCGGAGAGAGCAGAGCAGAATTTAGAAAAAGAGTTAATGATGGATTTGTGGAGCTTATAAATTATCTCATTAAAGAAAATATAGATACTGCTTTTGGAGTTATTCATGGAGGAAGTATAGGTATACTATTAGAAATGTTTTATGATAATAAGAAAAAATTCTATGAGTGGCAGCCTAGCAATGGAGAAGGGTACGAACTTACAATAAAAATTAGAGAAGATGGACAATTTGAAATAAAAAATGTATCCCAAATATAGTGAGAAAATATGATTAGAATTATTTTTGAGATGCGAAAGAAAATAACGAGGAGAACTATATGATTGAACTTAGTATAGGATTTGTTTTGGATTTATTAATTGGGGATCCTAATAATCCGTTTCATCCAGTTAGAGGAATTGGATATGTGGCTAAAAAACTTGAAGCAATGTTTAGAAGAATCCTTAGAAAGCATTTAAAAGCAGCAGGTCTTATTGTATGGATTCTTACTGTGTCAATAATATTTGCAATTGTATTCGCAATTGTTAACTTATCAAGAGAATTTAATATTTACGTTGGAATTATTTTAGAGGGAATTTTGATATATTTTTGTATATCATCGAAAGCATTAGTTGTTGAAGGATATAAAGTAGTTAAGTTTTTATTAATAAATGACTTAGATGGTGCAAGAAAGCAGTTATCATTTATAGTTGGGAGAGACACTGCAAGTTTGAGCAAAGAAGGAATAATAAGAGCAGTTGTTGAAACTATAGCAGAAAATATGGCAGATGGAGTCATAGCTCCGTTATTTTATGCTATGATTTTTGGAGCGCCTCTTGCATTTGCATATAAAGCGGTGAATACATTAGATTCGATGTTTGGATATAAGAACGAGGAATACATAGAGTTTGGATATTTCCCGGCTAAATTGGATGATGTTTTTAATTTTATTCCAGCCAGGATAACGGGCATGTTGATAATATTAGCTTCTGCATTTCTAGGATATGATTATAAAAATAGCTTTAAGATATATAGAAGAGATAGATATAATCATACAAGCCCTAATAGTGCACATCCAGAAGCAGCTATAGCTGGTGCATTAGGGGTACAGCTTGGAGGGGCCAATTATTATTTTGGAAAACTTGTAAGTAAGCCTACAATAGGAGATAAAATTAAAGAAATTGATATTAATGATGTTAAGAAGACTGCTAAGGTTCTTTATTTATCATTTTTTATAGGATTTGTGTTCACTTTAATATTTAGAAAGCTAATGATAACAATGTTTTAAATGTCAGAAATTTGAGTGGTTAACGAATATTATAATATAGAGATGTGAGAGTTAATATTAAATTGAAATTAATGTATATATTGAAATAATAAATTTATATTTAAGCGTATAGCAAGCTAAAAATAAATTAAGATTGAAGTGGAGAAATTTAATTGAAACATATATGCACTATGCATAGGGAGGAAAGTCATGGCAAGCTTTGGACATGGTGGAAATGCTAAAGAAATAAGTAGAGAAAACAAAATAAATTACAAAGACATAATTGATTTTTCAGCTAATATTAATCCATTGGGAATGCCAAGGGGGGTAAAAGATGCGATTATTGAAGGTATAGATGAAATTGAGAAATATCCTGATATAACTTATTTTGAACTCAAGGATTCAATAGAAAAGTTTGAAAATGTTAGCAAAGAAAATTTGATTTTAGGTAATGGAGCAGCGGAAGTTTTATTTAATGCAGTAAGAGGAGTTAATCCAAAGAATTCATTAATTTTGGCTCCAACTTTTTCAGAGTATGAAGAGGCAGCAAGGGCAATAAATAGTAATATTATTTATTATAATTTGAAAGAGGAAAATGATTTTAATATAAAAGAAGATATTCTACAGGATATAAATGAAAACTTAGATTTAATATTTATATGTAATCCAAATAATCCAACAGGTGTTATAACTGAAATAGATTTATTAAAAAGAATTTTGGACAAAGCAGAGATAAATAATGTTAGGGTAATAATAGACGAATCATTTTTGGATTTTGGAAAAAAAAGCTTTTCTATGATTCCATATATAGATGAATATAAAAATTTAATTATAATAAAATCTTTGACCAAACTTTTTGCACTTCCAGGTATAAGAATTGGTTATGCTATTTGCAGTGATTTAACATTAAAAGAGAAGATAGAATCTATATCTCCAGCTTGGAATATAAATATCTTGGCAGAAATAGCAACAAAAGCAGCACTTAATGAAAAGAATTATATAAAGAAATCTATAGAATTTATAGACCATGAAAAAAAATACCTTTATAATGAAATAAGAGAAATAGATGGAATTAAAGTCTTTGAACCAAGTGTGAATTTTATTTTATTAAAGACTCTGATAAAAATAGATTTGAAAAAAGAACTATTAAAGAATAATATATTAATTAGAAGTTGTAGCAATTATGTTGGATTAGATAATAGATATTATAGAGTTGCTGTACGAAGTCATGAAGAGAATTACAGACTGATAAAAATAATGAAAAATATATTTAAAATGCACAGAACTGAACAATAATTTAAGTTATGTATAGGATAATTTTATTGTTGGAATCAGATGAAATATTAAGCTTTGATAATGAGAGGAGCAGGATATGAATAGAAAATTTATTGCTTCAATAATGAGCGTGTTTGTAGGGATGAGTGTAGGAATCTCTAATAAAGTTAATGCAGAAATTAACAATGGCTGGATTAATAACAATAATGGCTGGAGTTATTATGAAAATGGCAGTGTAAAGACTGGATGGGTAAATGATAAGGGGGATTTTTATTACCTTAAAGACGATGGGAATATGGCTGTAGGATGGATTAATGTTAATAACAAGTGGTATTATATGAGTGAATCTGGAGCTATGAAAACAGGCTGGGTTCAGTATAAAGGAGCTTGGTATTATTTAAGCCAAAATGGAGAAATGGTTTCCAATGATACTGTGGATGGATACTATTTAGGAGTAGATGGATCTTGGGTTGAAAAAAACTCAACTAATGATGTGACGGAAGTTAATGATGAATCTAAAAATAATATTACTATGAAAACAGAAAAAACTGAATATGGTCTAAATACTGAAGAAATTACTGTGTATATCACAAACAATGGAAAACAATCAGCTTATTATGGAGTAGAATATGCAGTTGAAAAATTTGTAGATAATAAATGGAGTAAAGTCCCTTTTAAAGAAGAACAAATGTTTATAGAAATCGCTTATAATTTAGAGCCGGGAAAAACAAGTAGTCAAGTTATTTCTCTAGAAAATTTTGAAAATTTAACTGCTGGGAAATATAGAATAGTAAAGTTTAGCGGAAAATGTGCTGCTGAATTTGAATTAAAGTAAAAACAAATAAGAGGGGTAGTATGGATAAAGAAAAAGTTGTAGTTTCATTCAGCGGGGGAAAAGATTGTACTTTAGCCTTGTATAGGATGATTAAAAGTGGTTATAAAATAATAGGATTATTAGTTACGTTTGAAAGCAAAAAAGATTCGTATTTTCATAAAATACCAAGGAATGTTTTTCAGGATATTTCTAAAGAATTGGAAATTCCACTTATTGAAATAGATTGTAGCAATAAGAATAATTATGAAGAAGAATTTGAGATGGCATTAAAAGTTTCAAAAGATAAAGGTGCTGAAATTTGTGTATTTGGAGATATAGATATAGAAGCACATAGAGGTTGGTGTTTAGATAGGTGCAAGGCAGCAGAAATTAAAGGAGTATTCCCTTTATGGCAAGAAAATAGGGAAAAGCTTACTAATGAATTTATAGATTGTGGTTTTAAGGCTATAATTAAAAAGGTAAATCTAAAGGCGCTAGGAATAGAGTTCTTAGGAAAAGAATTAACAAAAGATATTGTTAATGAAATAAAAAACTTAGGATGTGATCCTTGTGGAGAAAATGGAGAATATCATACATTAGTTTTTGATGGTCCTATATTTAAGAGTTCAATCAAATTTAATAAGAGTGGTACAGAGATTACAGAGAATTATGGATATTTAACAGTAAACGGATTATTAGATTAAAGATATAAATTAGAAAAATAATTCAAAATTTGAATTCAAATGTTGGAAATCAGAGATTAAAAATAAATGTTAAATATTGGAACTCGAATTTGAGGGGAGTAAAGAAATGGATAAAAAAAGTATAATGTTTTTAGGTACAGCGTCTTCTGTTGGTAAAAGTACTTTAGTAACAGCCCTATGTAGATATTTAAAAAATCAAGGGTTAAATGTAGCTCCTTTTAAGGCCTTAAATATTTCATTAAATTCTTATGTAACAAAAGATGGATTAGAAATGGGACGAGCTCAAGTAGTTCAAGCAGAGGCTTGCAAATTAGAGCCAGATGCATTGATGAATCCGGTTTTGCTAAAACCAAGTGGTGAATATACACAAGTAATAGCAGATGGAAAAGTTTTTTGTAATATTGAGCCTTATAAATACAAGGAACTTAATGAAACTTTAAAGGTCAGAGTTAAGAAAGCTTATGATAAGCTAAGCAAAAAGCACGATGTAATTGTACTGGAGGGATCTGGGAGTTGTGCCGAAATAAATTTGAAAGATAGCGATATATCTAATATGGCTATGGCAGAAATTGCTGATGCACCTGTAATTTTAGTATCCGATATTGATAGAGGTGGAGTTTTTGCATCTATAGTTGGTACAATTCAATTATTACCCGAATCAGAGCGTGAAAGAATAAAAGGGGTAATAATTAATAAGTTTAGAGGTAATATAGAACTATTTAAACCTGCAATAAAACAGTTGGAGGATATTATAAATATTCCAGTCCTTGGAGTTATGCCATATGAAAAATTTGATATTGATGATGAAGATAGTGTAACTGAAAGAATTAGGAACAAAGAAGAAGTTGGAACTTTAGATATTGCTATTATCAGGCTTTCTCATATGTCAAACTTTACTGATTTTAGTATTTTAGATAGAATTCCAGATGTGACTATACGATATGTGGATAAACCTAGTGAATTAAAAAATCCAAATTTAATTATAATACCTGGAACAAAGAATACAATTGAAGATTTAAGAAGTATGAAAGAAAATAAATTATTTGATAAAATAAAAGAATTAAAAGAGAGTGGTACACCCATTTTAGGAATTTGTGGAGGGTATCAAATGCTTGGAACGTTGATACTCGATAAATTAGGCGTTGAGGGTAATATATCTCAAGAGGATGGTTTCGGATTTTTGGATATAAAGACACGATTTAATGAGACGAAAGTTACAAAGCAGACTAAGGGAAATATTTTATGTGATCTAAAATCAATTAAGTCTATAGAAGGTAGCACTATAAGTGGCTATGAAATTCATAATGGAATAAGCAAGATTGGTAAGAAAGCAATACCTTTTATTAAGGATTTAGACGGTGATATTGTAGGTGTATGCGACAAAGAAAGAATTGTTGCAGGAACTTATCTTCATGGTATGTTTGATTCAGAAGAATTTATAAGTTCATTTGTTAAATCTCTTAAAGAGAACAACGATATTGTTGTTACAGAAGATATAATTATAGAAAAAGTAAATGAATATAAAGATAATGAATATGATAGATTATCTAAACTTTTTGAAGAAAATATAGATATATATCAGTTGAGAAAAATAATGGAACTTTAGGAAGAAGGGGATAGAGATGTTAACGGCTACTGAAGAGAGATTATTAGAATATATAGAAGAACGCGCAAGAGCAAATGTTAGAGGTAAAACTTTCTATAAGATGACGGATATATTAGAGCAAGCGTTTTGGATATCTGAAGAAAAGGCATATGAGGTTTTAAAGAATATAATAGCTAGAAAAAATATAGGAAATTCCAAAGATGCTATTATAGATGAATATATTGATATGCTTAAAAAAGGATATGGATCAATACAAGAACAGGTAGATTTATTTGGTGGGGATAAGTATACGAGTGTTATGTATGCAGCTGAAAGAAGGTTAAAGCAGTATGAAGGTGGTACGTTTTTTGATCTTCTTAGAGAAGTTTATAAAATCCCAGACGAAGAAATTATGGAGGTAACAGAAAAGTATTTAAAGTTTTTAAATTCTCCAATATTTTCATATAGGTTAGAAAAGGAGACCTTTCATAAGTTTCTACAATCAGACCTAGAGGAATTAGATAAGCAGTTCAATAGGTTTGTAAATTTATAGTATTAAGTTAAAAATAATTATTAAGCAGAGCAGGTTGTAGTTAAGAGGTAATAATTGCGATTTTAAGCATTAGAAATAAATTTAGATAAATAGAGCATATATGTATTCTAAAGAATAAAGAAAATAATAGATGCAATTTTTATACCCAGTTTTTATAGTATTCATGTAATAATATACTATATGAACTGGGTATAAATTTATCATTTTAATACTCTAAGTATTGCTAATAATATAAGTAGAGCTCCTGATAACCAAGATAATTCAAGGTGTACTTTTTGAGCAAATTTTCGTCCAATAACTACCCCAAGAGATACTAGAGAAACTCCTATGATAAAGCATAATACTAAAACTTCCGTATAGTTAATGTTACATAGGCTAGACCCAATTCCTACTGCAAGACTATCTAATGATAATGCTAAACCTAGATAAAATGATTCTTTAATATTTAGGCATTTTGAGTTATCAAAGTCAGCTTTTATTTCATCTGCATAAACTTGTAGGACAAATTGAAAATCAAAGATCTTAAATGTTAAGGGACTATCGGATTTTGAGCATTTTGAAATATATGATTTAAAAATATATTCAAATAATCTATATATTCCAAGTAACATCAAAAGTACAAATCCTAAAATTGCGGGAAGGTTACTTGGGAGTATGCTTTTAACTATTGAGCCAATAAGTAAAGAACAAGCAAGTGTAATGGTGCATACTAAATTTATTACTACTGCGCATATGGGTGGAATACGAATTTTCGAAGTACCATAAGCAATACTTGCAACAAAAGAATCTATGCATAACGAAGATACTAATAATAAAGACTCAAGCATAACTATTACCTCATAAGTTTTAGATACAATTCATGATATGAAAGAAAACTACTATTAGTTACAAATTTTGAGGTTTTATATTATTTTGGAATAGATTTATTAATAATAATTGAAATTCCTATAGAATCCCTGTAAACTATAAGAAATAGTAACAGTGAATATATAATATATTGTTGTAATAACATATTCATATATATAGCCTTTGGTAATTTAAATATTTATAATGTAGCAATCTAATCGCAACATATTATATCTAAAAAAAATACCAATAAATATGCTGTAAATTATATTATATAAATGGAGGAATAAAATGTATAAATTACTTGCACTAGATATGGATGGAACTTTACTTACAACGGATAAGAAGGTTTCAAAAAATACTGAGGCAGCTATAAAAGCTGCAGAAAAAAAGGGTGTTAAGATAGTATTAGCATCAGGAAGGCCATTAGATGGATTAAATAGGTATTTAGAAGAGCTTGATTTAATAAAAGGTGAGGACTATGTACTTAGCTTTAATGGCGGATTAGTTCAAAATACTAGAGGAAAAATTGTCTCAAAGGTATGCTTAAAGGGAAATGATTTAAAATATATATATGAAATAAGCAAGAAACTTAATGTAAATATACATGCTTTTTCTGCAAAGGATGGATTAATAACGCCTAAAACTAGTCAATATACGGAGTATGAAGCTACAATGAATGGAATTGATATTACTATTAAGGACTTCAATGAAGTTGATGACAATGAAGATATTATAAAAGTCATGATGATAGATCCACAAGAAATATTAGATCCAGCCATAAAGGAATTACCTAGTGAAATTTATGAGAAATATAGTGTGTTTAAAAGTGCACCTTACTTTTTGGAATTTACTCATAAGGAAGTAGATAAAGGACTTGGATTAAAAAAACTTGGCGAATATCTTGGGATAAAACAAGAAGAAATAATTGCATGTGGAGATGCTGGTAATGATTTATCAATGGTAAAGTATGCTGGCCTTGGTGTAGCAATGGGGAATGCTACTGAAGAAATTAAACAAGCTGCAAATTTTATTACTGATTCAAACGATGAAGATGGAATAGTAAGAGTAATAGAAAAATTTATTTTAAGTGAATCTAAGTAGGAATCTATAGGAAATTGTTTTATTTCTATTGCCTAAACCACATTTTGATAGGCGATATAAAACAATTTCTTTTTATTCTTTAGGAACTGCCTATCAAGGCAAATCCCTCACAGAGTATAATGAAAGTTGTTTTATTTTCGCAAGAAAATTATAATACGGTGAAATATATGGACATTGTGCGGCTTGTGAGTATAATTAATATAATAGCTCCTGCGCAAGTGAGGGATAAAAAGAACCAAAACAATATAAAATAAATATATTTAATTAATGAAATTTGATGTTTAAGGTAATATAATATATTTATGTACCTATACGGTAGGATTAATTTACTTAATAATTAAAAAATTAAATTAATTGTTTGGTTATTATTATAGGTGTTACATAAAGAAAGGCTATTTACATATGGTCTATATTTAGGGGTATGGTATAAATAATAATGATTTATTTAGGGGGAATATAAGCTTTGAGATTAGTCCCAATTGAAAACGTAAAGCCAAACACAGTACTTGGAAAATCGCTGTATGACATTAATGGTAGAATTCTACTTAGAGCTGGAGTAGTTTTAAGAGAAAATACAATTGCAAAAATAAAGGAAATAAATATTTTATCGATCTATATAGTTGATAAATATAGTAATGAAGAAATTGAAGATATTATTAAGCCAGAACTTAGACAAAAAGCGATTATAACGATAAAAGAAGCTTTTTCTAACATAGGAAGACTTAATAATAATTCAGTAAGGAATAAAGAAAGTGATTATACTTGGCAAGAGCAGAGTTATTTTTATAATATTGGAAAGATGGCAGTAGATTTAATTGATGATATCTTAAATCGAAGGGATGTAATGCTTGCATTAGTAGATATACGAAGTATGAATAATTATATGTATTCTCATTCTGTAAATGTTGCAGTAATATCACTTACTATAGGAATTGCGCTTCAACTATCAAAAAAGAAATTAGAAGCTCTATGTATAGGAGCATTGATACATGACATTGGAAAATCATTAGTACCTAGAGAGATATTTGATAAACAGGGAAGTTTAAGTGAAGAAGAAAAAGAAATATTAAAACAACATCCAAGACTTGGATATAAGTATTTATCAACTACTTATAATATTAATAGTCTAAGTAAATTAATAGTCCTTCAACATCATGAAAGACCAGATGGAAATGGATGTCCAGATGGATTAACTAAGGATAATATTATTGAACTAAGTAATATTGTAAGTATTGCCAATGTATATGATAATTTATCAACAGACTTGCCGAATAAAAGAGCAATGTTTCCAAGTGATGTACTGGAATATTTAATGTCGAATGCAGGAACAATGTTTGATTATAATATAGTTAATATATTTTGTAGAATAGTAATTCCATATCCAAAAGGAACTATTGTGGAATTAAGCACAGAAGAAGTTGCTGTGGTTGAAGAAACAATACCAGGATTCCCGCTCAGACCAACTGTAAGAGTAATAGAAAGTCCTAGGGTAAGTAGAATTAGTATGAAAATTGATCTTATAAAAGAAATTTCAATAGTTATTACTGGGGTGAAATATGAAATTGATTAGTATAAGCATATAAAGGCAATCTTAATCTAAAGATTGCCTTTATAACTATTCAAAAATGTCAATAAACTTAAAATTGATAACATCAAATAAACCTTTATCTGTAATCTTTAAATCTGGTATTACTGGTAATGATAAAAATGATAATGTTAAAAATGGATTGAAATCAATTTGTGGTGCTATGATTTTGATAGCTGAATGGAGATTTTTTAAATCAAACTCAATTTCACCATATGTTCTATTTGTCATAAGCCCACCAATTTCAAGTTTAATATGAGCAAGAATATTTTTATCTTTAACTACAATTATACCGCCGCCCATTCGCTCCAATTCCTTAGCAGCAAATAGCATATCTTTATCATTTGTTCCAGCAATTATTAAATTATGGGAATCATGAGCAATGGTGGTTCCAATTGCACCTTCTGAAATTCCTAAACCTTTTAAGATTCCAAGTCCTAAATTGCCAGAAGCCTTATGCCTTTCAATAACTGCAATTTTTAATAAGTCATCTTTAGTTGAGGAAGTGAAAAATTTATAATCATTGTCCTTTATTGAATTAATATCTGAAATATTGAGCTTTAAGTGAATGCTTTCTAATTTGTTCGGAATTATTTCTATTGCATTTAATATATTTACATCTTTATTTGGTATATTAATTTTGAAACTATCTTCACTTAGCGGTGGAAGATTTATAGAATTATAAAAAGCATTATTATTTGCGTTTTTTGATAAATCTGTATTGAAATTAATAAGTTCATTATTGTTTACAACTAATTTACCTTCTTTATAAACTTGAGATATATTAAATCTTTCTAGGTCATCTAATAATATAAAATCTGCAATGTATCCAGGGGCAATTGCTCCTTTGTTATTTAGTTTATATAAGAGAGATGGATTTAGTGTTGCCATTTGAATAGCTGTTTCTGGATTTAAATTAGAGTTGTTTATAGTATAAATAATTGAGCTATTAATTGATCCATTGGCAGCAATATCGTCAATATGCTTATCATCAGTGCAGAAGCAAAATCTATTACTATTAGATTCATTGACTGCAGGTAATAATTCTTTTAAGTTTTTAGCAACGGTACCTTCTCTAATTAGAATATACATACCACGTCGGATCTTATCAAGAGCTTCTTCAGCATTATTACATTCGTGATCAGTTAAAATATTGGCGGTCCTATAGGTGTTTGTCATCATAGATGTGAAGCCAGCTCCATGACCATCAATAACTTTATTATTAGTAATTGAATCGCATATCTTATCAATTATCTTATCATCACATTCTGAGACAGAAGGATAATCCATAACTTCAGCTAAACCTAAAACTTTATCATTTTTATAAAAATCTTTTAAGTCCTTAGAGAGCAAAGTTGCACCAGAGCTTTCGAAGCTGGTACCAGGAACACATGATGGAAGCATAAAATATATATCAAATGGGATGTTTTGTGAAGAATTAAGCATGAAATTTATACCATCAGTTCCCATAACATTTGAGATTTCATGAGGATCTGCAATAACAGATGTGATTCCGTTTAATAATGCCAGCTTGCTGTATTCAGTAGGTGTGACCAAACTGGATTCTATATGGCAATGGGAATCAATAAGTCCAGGACAAATATATTTGTTAGTTCCATCTACAATTTCATACCCATCATAGTCACCAATACCAACAATATATCCATCTTTAATACCAATAGTATCTACGAATCTATTCTTATTAAAAACATCAATTATGGTAACATTTTTAATTACGAGATCACATTTTACACTTCTATTAGAAGCTTTAATGTGATTTATTAATGTATCTTTATTCAAATAAAAGTCCTCCTTATTACGAATTTTATTAGTTATATTCACTGTGTCTAAAAAATATATTGCCTTATTATAATTGAAATTTGTGAATATTGTCAAAAGTAAAAATGTTTACAAATAAAAAAAATATATTTTTACTTTTGATAACGTTTAGATATAAAGGTTTTATACATAATATGGAGATAAGGAAGTTAGGTGCATATTATAAGCTTAATTATAATATGCACCTAACTTTTAGTTATATGATTAATTATTTAACTAAATAAATTCTATACATGTTGGAGTTGGGATGTTTTCAGATTTTATAAAAGTTAATTCTCCTGTTATTGAATTAATAGAAAATATAGATATATTATCAGAATTTTCATTAGCACAAAGTAGGAATTTACCAGATGGATCCAATTGAAAATCTCTAGGAGAATCACCATTACAAGAAATAGTGTCGATATACTTTAGCTTTCCATTATCTGAATTTATATGGAATAAACTTAAAGAATTATTTCCTCTATCCGAAGTATAGAGAAATTTATTATTCTTGTGTATACGAATTGCGGAACCAGATTTTGTCCCTTTGTAGTCCTTTGGTAATGAACTTAAAGTTTGAATATTTTCAAAAGCAATATTTGATTTTGCTTTATAATCAAAAACAAATATTTCAGAAGTTAACTCACTTAAAACGTAGTAATAGTGTTTTCCATTAGCATAAGTAATATGTCTTGGCCCTGTGCCGGCAGGGAATGTATAGCTTAAATTTTCATTTTGATATAGTTTTCCATCTTTTATTGAAGAAACTATCATTTTATCAATCCCTAAATCAATAGATAAAATATATTTGTCATCATCAGTAAACATTGAGCAATGAATATGAGGTTTTTCTTGTCTCAATTGATTTACACTAGAGCCACTATGACTTCCAAGCATAGGAGAATTTAAAATTAAGCCATCTAAAGTTTTGTAGACAAACATCTTGTTTTCATGATAGTTTGAAGAAATTAAAATCTCATGACTGTTATTTAGACTTACATGACAAGGTGGTTTTTCTTCTGAAAGATTAGAGTTTATTAAGTGTAGTTTATTATCTTCTTTCCAATATTTAAATGAAGATACCCCAGCTTTTTCCTTGATTTTACATGTTGAATAAAGAATGTGTCGTTCTCTATCTAGAGTTAGATATGTAGGATTCTCTATATTGTAAGCTAAATTGATATTTTCAATATTGCCTGAAATTGTATCAAAATTAATTCTATAGATTCCTTTACTTTCATTTTTGGTATAAGTTCCAATAAATCCAACTGAAATATTTTCTTTTAGTACCATTATATATGCCCCCTTTTATTGTATATCTATTAGTATAGCATAAATGGAAGTAAAAGATATTTATGAAATTTTGCAGAGAGCTATTGATTTTAATCATTTAATTATAGTAGTGGAAGAAATAAAAAAAATTAATAATTGTGTATAATTATTAATGTCAAAATACAATTAAATAATAGTAAATTTTTGTAAATGGTTAATTGTAAACATCTATAAACTGTAAACAGAATAACTTTGCTATTTATTAATAGCGATTGCTGTTATTAATTATGTTTATAAAAGTAAACAACAAAACTATATACACCTGATTAAAGAATTTATGTTAGATGCTTGGAGTTTAACTTCTGAAAATGATATAAATGAAAATGTTTTATTTAAGGTTACATAATTTTAGTATTATATTTATTTTTATAATGTTGATAAGAGGTGGAATTTTGATATAATAATACTTATATACAAAAATAATTAAATAATAATCTAAAATAAGCAATAATCACATTGGGGGGAAACAAATATGCCAATAAAGATTCCTATAGAATTGCCTGCATTTCAGGTTTTATCTGATGAAAACATATTCGTAATGAATAATGAGAGGGCTAATACTCAAGATATCAGACCGCTAAAAATAGCAATTCTTAATTTAATGCCAAAAAAAATAGTAACAGAAAATCAATTATTAAGATATTTATCTAACACGCCACTACAAGTAGAGGTAAGTCTAATACAGACTAAGAGTTATACTTCACACAATACACCACCGGAGCATCTAAATAAATTTTATAGCTATTTTGATGATATAAAGCAAGAAAAATTTGATGGACTTATAATAACTGGGGCTCCAGTTGAACAAATGGCTTTTGAAGAGGTTACATACTGGAAAGAGCTTACTGAAATAATGGAATGGAGCAAGACTCATGTATTTTCAACATTCTATATTTGTTGGGGAGCACAGGCAGGTTTATATTATCACTATGATATACCTAAATATGATTTAGATGAAAAAATGTTTGGTGTGTTCTCACATTGGGTTAATGATGAGAAAGCTGATTTGACAAGAGGATTAGATGATGTGTTTTATGCACCACACTCTAGACACACTGAAGTCAAACGTGAAGATATAGAGAAAGTTTCAAATCTTGAAATTTTATCCGAATCTGAGGAAGCTGGAGTATTCATAGTTGCAACAAAAGATAGGAGAAATGTGTTTGTAACTGGACATATGGAATATGATAGAAATACATTGATGGATGAATATATAAGAGATAAAGAAAAAGGCGATGAAATAGCTTTACCTAAAAATTATTTTAGAAATGATGACATAAATCAAAAACCGTTGTACACATGGAGAGGTCCTGCTAGCATAGTTTTTGGAAACTGGCTAAATTATTGTGTATACCAAAATACACCTTTTGATCTTAATACTCTTTAGAAATTTTATGAATAAATCATAAGTGCTTTTAAAGCACTTATGATTTTGTTCTTAAATTTTGTGAATCTTATATAAGGAGATATTGATGAAGGAAAAGAATTTTCATTTAATATTATTAATAAGTATATTTGCAATTTTAGTTGCGTCGGGAATAAATCCTCATGATAGATTTACATGGGTATTAGAGGTTATTCCGGCAGTGATAGGCGTTATGGTCTTAATAACTACTTATAATAAATTCGTATTTACTAACTTAACGTATATTCTTATTTGGTTTCATGCAGTTATATTAATAGTGGGTGGTCATTATACATATGCAGAAATGCCTTTATTTAATTGGCTAAGAGATACTTTTGACTTGAGTAGAAATTACTATGATAGGCTTGGGCATTTTGCACAAGGATTTATACCAGCAATAATTATTAGAGAAATTTTCATAAGAAACAAAATTGTTAAAAATATAGCATGGACAAATTTTATTACAATATCAATTTGTCTTGCTATTAGTGCTTCTTATGAAATAATAGAATTTATTGTAGCATTAATTACTGGCGAAAGTGCAACTGCTTTTTTAGGAACTCAAGGAGATATTTGGGATACTCAGTGGGATATGATCTTTGCACTTTTAGGCTCAATGGTTTCAGTATTAACGGTAGGAAAATATCATGAGAATTTATTAAAGACAAAGCAGTGATACTTTGTCCAATAAAATTTGAATATTAGCATGCTATTTTAATAATTTAAATATAGTATAGCTATGAAAATTTGCATAAGAAGTATGAATGGAACTCCAATTGTAAACTTCTTATGCTTTGTTTTGTGCCTAAAACTAGACATTCCAATAAGCATTCCAATAGATCCTCCAAAAATAGAGATACCAATGAGTGTTTTTTCAGGTATTCTCCATTCTTTATGAATAGCTCTTTGTTTATCTATAAACATAATAAGAAATCCTAGAAGGTTAATAATCAATAAATATGTAAATACGACTTTTAACATAAATTTCACTCCAATATATCATTAAATATAAATTAATATTAATGATAACATAATTCATACTGAAGCACAAAATATAGAGATATGAAGTAAAAGAAGTTAGATTTACGAAATTTTATTAGTATTGCTTATTTTTGAATCTATGACATTAGCCGCCTAAAGTTACATCTTGCTCATTGTACCAAGATAAAGCATTATAAAAGTCTTCCTTTTTAAAATCAGGCCAGTAATTATCTAAAATATAAAAATCTGAGTAAACTGATTGAACTGGCAGCAAGCCACTTAATCTTCTTCGCCCACCCCATCTAATTATAAGATCTATTCTAGAAATATCCTTTGATTGTAAATGTGGTTGAATATGTTTTTTTGATATATCTGCATTTTTTAGTAGATTTAAATCCCATTCCCAACCGTAATTTATTAAAAAGTTTGCCTTTATTCCACCTGAACCAAACTTTTTTCTTTTAGTGAAGGGCAATAATTCTTTTGGAAAGCAACTAGACTCAGTATTACCTAAGACTAATATTTCGCAATCTTCTTTTGTTAAAAGCATAACAGAATCAATGCAAGCTTTAGTAAATGCTATTTTTTGATCGCTAGGACGTTTGGTATTATCAATTGTGAATCCATAAAAGGTTACTTCCTGAATATTTTCTTTTTGGCATAATTTAAAGACCTCAAGTCCTGGATTTATTCCGTGATCATATCCCTTATCTTTGCCTAATGAGTTAGATAAAGCCCAACGTCTATTTCCATCAGGAATGATGCCTATGTGTTTTGGGATTCGCATAATTTTTTCACCTCTCAAATTTGATATTGCTTTTAAGAGTATAACCCAATTAATCCAAAAAAATACACACTGATGAAAAAAGCGCGAAGCGCAATTAAGAACTTAGATGAAAAAAGCGCGAAGCGCAATTAAGAACTTAAATGAAAAAAGCGCGCACATATGAAAAGAGTGCGGAGCACAATTAGGAACTTGCTAAGCGCAACCAAGATCTTAGATGAAAAGAGTGCGAAGCACAATTCGGAACTTATTAAGCGAAGCTAAGAAAGTAGGTGAAAAAGTACTCATTTATAAAAAAAGGAAAAGCATATTTAGAAACATAGGTTTTATATAAACTTAAAAAATAAAAACCCTAAGCACAAGTTTAGGGGATCCTATGCTTAGGGCGAGTCATTAATATATAAACGACTTCTATTAATTAATAAGGGGTAAATAATTAACTACTTTACGATATTAGTATAATCCTGAAATGTGTCAAAAATATGTCAGAAATAAAAAATACATTTAATTAATATAATAATATTTATAAAGAGCTGTATCACTATGAAGAATAAGTTATTAAGTTATATGAGCTGATTATAAATATTTAATAATTAATTATAAATTAAATGTTTTTTGAGCGAAAATAGTATATACTAAAATATTAGCAGAACAAGATGTTTATCTGAGGTTAGAAATTTTTTTGATTAATGTTGATTTTATACATTCTAAGGAATATACCTTGACTAGAATTTTATTAGATGGAGAGCAAGAAAAATATTTTTCATTATCTATATTATTCGGAGTTAATCTATAATTCCTATAAGAATTGCTTGGAAAAAACAATCTCTATCTGATAAACTTAAGTGAGAGTCCAAAAGTGAAGATCCAAATTTTACATTTGGCTACTGAACTTTCTCATTGCGAGAATGTATCATTTGGCAACTCGAACTTACTCAGCGAACGAATGTGAGTCGAGTTTCAGCTAATGAGTCCAAAAGTGAAGATCCAAATTTTATATTTGGTTACTGCATTTTCTCCTTGTGAGAATGTAGTGTTTGGAAATAAATAGAAAATGCAAATAAAAAAGTATGTGAGGTGTCAATACGTGATAGGCTTAATAGGCATAAGAAAAAATACTCCATTGGAAATTAGAGAAAAATTTATAGTTAAGTCTAAAAAATATAACGAGTATTTTGGAGAATTATTAAAGGAGCTAAATGAAGTAGTTATTTTAGCTACATGTAATAGAACAGAAATTTATTTTAATGCTTCTTTAAATGAAGAAGAATTATTAAAAAAGATTTTTGATATTTTTAATTGGGATTATGAATATAAAAAATATGTTTTTATAACTAATAATAAGGATGCTTATAGGCATTTGTTTGAAGTTTGCTCCGGATTTCATTCGAAAATATTAGGAGAAGATCAAATTCTGGGGCAAGTTAAGGATGCTTATGAAGAAGCTTTAGAATTTAAAGCTGTTTCATTGGAATTGCATAGATTATTTCAGGAAGCTATTACTTGTGGAAAGCGGTTCAGAAAAGAAGCTAAGTTATTTGAAATACCAGTATCATCTTCTTCGATAGTGGTTAGCGAAGCTATTAAGCGTGAATGTACTAAATTTATGGTTTTAGGTTATGGGGAAGTTGGACAGCTTGTAATGAAATATTTGCTTTCACATAAAATCCAAACTGTCTACTTGGTTGTTAGAAATCCTAAAATAAAAGATGAAATACAGGATGAACGAGTAAAAGTAATTACTTTTGAAGAAAAGAATAAATATATTAATAGTATAGAATGTATAATAAGTTGTACTTCAGCACCA
Source organism: Clostridium sp. YIM B02500 (assembly GCF_022324665.1). Taxonomy (NCBI): domain Bacteria; kingdom Bacillati; phylum Bacillota; class Clostridia; order Eubacteriales; family Clostridiaceae; genus Clostridium; species Clostridium sp. YIM B02500. Next base: position 219,575 of record NZ_JAKGTE010000003.1, read on the forward strand.
CATCCAGTTGTAAAAACAGAAGATATTAGTGAAAGCGGAAATAGGTTAGTAATATATGATTTATCAGTTCCAAGAGATGTGGAAAAAGAGGTGGCGTTATTATCTAGGACTGAAGTTTATAATATTGATACAATAAGCCGTATAGATGATGCAAATAAAAAATTAAGAAAAGACAAGATGGAAGAAAATAGACATATAATGAATAAATACTTAAAGGAATACGATGAATGGTTAAAATTAAGAAGTATTTCTCATGTAATCAAAAACTTAAAAACTGTTGGAAATAATGTTTACGAGAAAAGAGTTCAAACTTTTTCACATAAAAGCAAAGATAAAAATGATATTGCTTTAGCACATAAATTAATTAAAAGTACATCTGATTTTTACATAAATAGGGCAATTGAAGTTATTAAAGAAGAGACTCTAAAGGGATGTGGTGAAGAATGGATAGGGATAATAGAGAAAATATTTATAACAAAGGAATAGAGTATTCTTATATTTCATTAATTTCTAAAAAACTAAGAGTTGGAATAGTTGGCGGAGGTAAAGCGGGAACAATAAAAGCAAGACATTTTGTGAAAAATAAATGCTGTGTTGAGGTAATCTCTAAAACTTTTGATGGAGAATTAATAGAACTTTCCAAAGAATTTTCAGAAATACTTACACTTAAAAATGAAGATTTAAGCTATGAATTTTTAAGTGATAAGCACCTTATAATTATTGCATTAGATGATGAAAATTTAAAAAACATAGTGAAGAAATACTGTGAAGAGAATTATAAGATATATATAGATTCATCTGATTTTATAAGTGGAATGGGAGTTGTTCCGATTCAAAGAAGTACAGAAAATGTAGTATTTGCTTTAAACACTAATTATGGAAATCCAAAAGGGGCAGTTTTACTTTCTAACAAAGTAGAAAAGACTATAAAAGAATATGATGAATTTATTAGATATATAGGATTAATACGAAACAAAGCAAAGTCATTTCCAGAGTTTAAAATGCAAATAACTTCGTTTATTGGAAATGATGAATTTAAAAAATCTTTTGATAATGGTGAAGCTGAAAAAGCATTAAGAAGCAGATTTTCGAAGGAAATTGTAGATTATTTAATCAATTTTTAAATGGATTTGTAGATAAATGAATTTTGGAGGTAGAATTAAATTAATGAATAAATTGACTATAGCAACAAGAAAAAGTAAATTAGCACAGACACAAACAGAAATAATAATGAGAAGTTTAAAGGATAAATTTAATATAGATAGTGAAAAAATGCTTATTGTTACTGAAGGAGATAGAAAATTAGATGTTTCTTTGGCAAAGATAGGCGGAAAGGGATTATTCGTAAAAGATATAGAAATTGCACTTTTAGAAAAAAGAGCTGATGGCGCAGTTCATAGTATGAAGGATGTACCTTATGAATTGAGTCACGAATTTGAAATAGCGGCTATAACGGAAAGAGAAGATATAAGGGATGTATTAATTTCTAAAGATAATATACCATTTAAAGAGCTTAGAAAAGGTGCAATAATCGGAACTAGCAGTATAAGAAGAGCTTGTCAGCTAAAGCTTATGAGAAATGATTTGGAGATAGTTCCAATTAGAGGAAATGTTCAAACTAGATTAGAGAAAATGAAAGAACAGAATTTAGATGGAATCATACTAGCTTCGGCAGGATTAAAAAGATTAAATGAAGAAGATATAATCACTGAGTATTTTGATCCTAAAGTATTTATACCAGCAGTGGCTCAAGGAGCTTTGGGAATAGAATGTCTAAAAGCTAGCAGTGCTAAAAGATATTTTGAAAAAATGGAAGATTCAAATGCTAAGTTAACAGTTGAGGCTGAACGAAGCTTTATGAGAATGCTAAATGGTGATTGTCACAGCCTTATCGGAGCTTATTCTGAAATTCAAGGTAATGATTTATATATGATTGGTATATATGACATAGGCGGAAGAATAGTTAAAAAAGATATTTTAGGAGATAAAAACGATCATATTGAATTAGGAAGAAAATTGGCAAATAAGATATTAGAGATATAGGAGAGAAGGAATATGAGTAAAGTATATATAATAGGTACAGGTCCAGGAGATGAAGAGTTATTAACATTAAAGGCTGTCAAGGTATTAAAAAGGTGTACAGCTGTCCTTTATGATAGATTGGTTTCAAATAATGTTTTGAATTATCTAGAACCAAATTGTGAAATTTATTATTGTGGAAAGGAACCAGGAGCTCATTCAAAAACTCAAGAGGAGATTAATGAACTTTTAGTTAAACTTGCAAAAGAAGGGCATACAGTTGGAAGAATTAAAGGTGGAGACCCATATGTTTTTGGAAGAGGCGGAGAAGAGGTATTGGCTTTAGTTGATGAAAATATAGAATTTGAGGTGATACCAGGGGTAACATCTCCTATTGCAGTTTTAAATTATGCAGGAATCCCAATAACTCACAGAAAGATAGCACAAAGTTTTCATGTTATAACAGGAAAATCTGCGCAAGATTTAAATGTGAATTTTAAGGCTCTAGCTAAAGAAGAAGGCACATTAGTATTTATGATGGGATTAGGCAATTTAGATAATATAGTGGAGGAGCTTATTAATAATGGAAAAGAACCAACGTTTCCATGTGCGGTAGTGATGAGAGGAACTTCAGCTAAGCAAAAAAAGGTAGTAGGAACGCTTGAGAATATTTCACAAAAAGTAAAAGATGCTAAATTACAATCTCCATGTATAATTGTTGTTGGTGAAGTTGTAAATTTAAATAAAGATTTGAACTGGTATGAAAATAAACCTTTGTTTGGAAAGAATATATGTATTACAAGATCAAGGAGACAATCTGAGAAATTAAAAAATAAATTAGTTGACTTAGGAGCGGAAGTTACAAGTTTTAATTCGATTAAGATAGAAAGCAGTGCGGAAAACTTAAATGATTATATAGAGAAGATAGAAAATTATGATCATATAGTATTTACTTCAGTTAATAGTGTAGAAATATTTTTTGATTATCTTATTGAAAAAGATTATGATATAAGAAGAATTAAAGCTAAAATATCCGCAATAGGCGCTGCTACTGCAAATTCTTTAAAACAAAGAGGAATTATCTGTTTTGCAAAGGCCAGAGAATTTGTTGGTGAAGGTTTAGTGAGCATATTAAAACCTCATTTGAAAGATAACCAAACTCTACTTTTGCCGTGTTCTGCAAAAAGTAGGAAATATATTTATGAAGAACTAACAAATTGTGGTGCAAGTGTAGATAAAGTATATATATATGATACGATTTGTGGATCAGTAGTTAATAAGAGATCTTTTGATGAAGTTGACATAGTATTCTTCACAAGTCCGTCAACAGTTGAAAACATGATTGATATGTTAGGGATTGAGGAAATTAAGAAAAAGCAGGTTATAGCTATAGGACCAAAGACTAATGAACCTTTAGAAAAGTATGGAATAAAAGCATACGTATGTAAAGAACACTCAGAGGAAGGATTTCTAAAAGAGATAGAAAATTTACTGCAATAGAGGAAATAGATTTTTAAAATAATTAATATATAAATTTAGATATTAAATAAAATGAGGGACATCTTTGAAGATGGCTAAAATAATGGAGGAGTTTGTTATGATTAAAAGAGGTAGAAGACTTAGAGTTAGTGCTGCCATTAGAGATATGGTTAGAGAAACAAGTTTAAATTCAAAGGATTTTATTTATCCTATTTTTGTTGTTGAGGGAGATAATATAAAAAATGAAATTTCATCATTGCCAGGTGTTTATCATTATTCAGTTGATAGGCTGTATGAAGTAGTTGAAGAAGTTAGAGAAGCTAATATTTCTGGAGTATTACTTTTTGGAATTCCAAACCATAAAGATGAGTGTGGTTCTGAAAGTTATAATGATAATGGAATTGTTCAACAGGCAATAAGAGAAATAAAGAAGCTTGATAAAGAATTGCTTATTATTACTGATGTCTGCATGTGTGAATATACTTCACATGGACATTGTGGAATAATTCATGATGAATATGTAGACAATGATGAAACATTAGAATATTTAAGTAAAATAGCAGTATCACATGCGAAGGCAGGTGCAGATATTATAGCTCCTTCAGATATGATGGATGGAAGAATTGGATCATTAAGAAGTGCATTAGATGAGAATAACTTTAAGAATGTTAGTATAATGAGTTATTCTGCTAAATATTGCTCGGCTTTTTATGGACCGTTCAGAGATGCTGCAAATTCAGCACCACAATTTGGAGATAGAAAGACATATCAAATGGATCCAGGAAATAGAATGGAAGCCATTCGTGAAACGCAAATGGATGTAGAAGAAGGAGCAGATTTCATTATGGTTAAGCCGGCACTTTCTTACCTAGACATAATAAGAGATTGTAAAGAAAATTTCAATCTTCCTCTTGTGGCTTATAATGTAAGTGGTGAGTATGCTATGATTAAAGCAGCTGGAAAGCTTGGCGTTATTGATGAAGAAAGAGTAATGATGGAAACTTTAACATCGATTAAGAGAGCTGGAGCAGATATAATTATTACTTATCATGCATTAGAGGCAGCAAAAGTTCTAAGAAGATAAAAGAACACAAATAGATAGTAATTAAAAAATTTATATATTGTAAAAATAATTATTCACCATAATTCTAAAAATATTACAAGAATTTTAGTCGTAATTGTGAATTGTGCATTGCAACATATATATTTAAATATATAAATTTTTTACAATTTAAATATAATAATATGTAAATATGAAACAATAAAAATATAAACATATATAAATATTTATAGATTTTATGCGGGCTAAGGAGGAGTTAAATTGAAAAACGTTGATATATTTAAAGAATCAGAGGAATACATGCCTGGTGGAGTTAACAGTCCGGTTAGAGCCTTTAAGGGAGTTAATTTAAATCCGCCTATTATAAAAAGCGGTAAAGGCGTAATAATCAAAGATGAGGAAGATAATGAATATATAGATTTCGTATTAGCCTGGGGACCATTAATTCTAGGACATTGCGACGATGATGTTGTAGAAGCTATTAAGGAAGTTAGTTCAATGGCATTGGCTTTTGGAGCACCAACAAAATTAGAATTAGATTTAGCAAAATTTATATGCACTAATCTGGATAATGTTGAGATGATTAGAATGGTCAATTCGGGAACAGAAGCTACTATGAGTGCAGTTAAACTTGCAAGAGGATACACAAAGAGAAAAAGAATTGTTAAGTTTGCAGGATGTTATCATGGACATTTTGATGGTTTTTTAATTGAAGCTGGATCAGGAGTGATGACAGGAGGAATACCAGGTTCACTTGGTGTACCTAATGAAAGCATAGAAAATACGTTAATTGGTATATATAATGATAAGGAACAAATTACAGAATTATTTAAAAAATATGGTAATGAAATTGCGGGAGTTATTATTGAGCCGGTAGCTGGAAATATGGGAGTAATAAAGTCAGAAAATGATTTTATGGAAACTCTAAGAGATCTTTGTAATCAATATGGTTCACTACTAATATTTGATGAAGTAATGAGTGGATTTAGAGTAGCATTTAAAGGAGCACAATCACTATTTAACGTTAAGCCAGATTTGGTTACTTATGCTAAGATTATGGGTGGCGGACTTCCATGTGGTGCATATGGTGGAAGAAAAGAAATAATGAAGAATCTATCCCCTTTAGGCGGAGTCTATCAAGCTGGAACTATGTCAGGAAATCCAATTGTTATGGCAGCAGGTATAGCAACTTTAAATAAGTTAAAAAATAATCAGAATTATTATGATCACATCGAAAATATAGGAGCTAGACTTGAAGAAGGTATAATAAATATATCAAAAAAATATGATCTTCCGGTTGTAATGAATAGAGTTGGAGGAATGATGACTTTATTCTTTAATGATTTAAAAGAAGTTAGAACTTATGATGATGTTAAGAAATGTGATGTGAATAGATTTAATAGATATTTTGAACATATGTTAAAATCAGGATTTAATTTACCTCCGTCACAATTTGAAGCATTATTTTTAAGTGTACAACATAAAGAAAGTCATATAGATGCTTTCTTAAAAGCATTTGAAGAGTTTGCATCAAATGAAAATAAAATGAGTTTATAATAAAATGCATTAATAAACTTATAAAAGGAATGACTTACATATGAATAAAATTAATTATCAAAAGGAATTAGATTACTTAATTGAAAATTTGGTAAAAAATGAAGAGGTTCCAACTTTACTGCTTCATAGTTGCTGTGCACCTTGCAGCAGCTATGTTTTGGAATATTTGTCACAATATTTTAAGATAACTATCTTCTTTTATAATCCTAATATATACCCAATGGAGGAGTATAGTAGAAGAGTTGCGGAACAAAAGGGTCTTATATCAGAAATGAAAGTCAAAAATGAAATAAGATTTATTGAAGGAAAATATGATACGGAAAGTTTTTATAAGTTAACTAAAGGTTTGGAAGAGGAAAAAGAAGGTGGAGTTAGATGTTTTAATTGTTATGAATTAAGACTTAATGAAGCTGCTATAATGGCCAAGGAAAAAGGCTATGACTATTTTACAACAACATTATCTATAAGCCCTCATAAAAATTCTGCTAAATTAAACGAAATTGGTAAAAGTTTATCTGAAGAACATGATGTAAAATATTTATATTCTGACTTTAAGAAGAAAGAAGGGTATAAACGTTCTATAGAGCTTTCTAAACAATATAAATTATATAGGCAAGATTATTGTGGATGCGTATTTTCTAAAAATGAAAGAATGAACGATGATAATGAAAAAAATAAGTAAGCAATTATTAAATAAAATATAATAAAAAAAGTACAACAGATAAATACTTAATATTATATAATAATACAAAGGAGAGGATTAATGTGTCTGATAAAATTATAGATTTTAATGAATTAAAAAATAAGGTCAAAGATAAAGACATAGATAAATTCGAAGAGTATATTTATTCTATGTATTATAAACTGGCTGAGGGCAAAATGAATATGTCTGATTTCTCCAAAAATATATTAGCTTACATGGAAGAAAATAATATATCACAAGATAAATTAATAAATATACAAAAAAAGTTTCTAGAAAGATATGGGGTAGATCCTTCTTTAATTCAGGGGCAATTTAAAATACCCGGATTTGATACGGGTGGAAGCAACTTAGACTATCAGACTATTAAAAAGACAATGGGGTTTCAGGAAAAATACAAAAGCAGAATATCTAATAAAACAATGTCAGAATATTTCATAAAAAACGAGAAAAATGATTTGAAAGTACTTCTAGAGAATTTAGAGGTTATATTAGTTAGTGAGAAAAGTATAGACTTAAATGATAATGAGTTAAATGAATTTTTATGCTCATATAAAAAAGTAATAGAGGATAAGAAAATAAATATAGTAATATGTGAAAATGTAAAAAATTACGAATATTAATTTTCTAGGTGAAGTGTCAGATAAAGTAGATGAAATTATATAACAAGTCCCAATTATCATAGAATGTTCTTATGTGCAGAAAAGTTCTGTATTGCAGTATATCTGCTCTTTTCATAAGTGCATAGCTGCGCTTTATAAGATGTATATTTTAGGACATTAAAAAGTTAAGGGTGAGCCATAAAGAAATTAGGGCATACCCTTTATTTTTTTATTCTTTAGGAATTTATATTCCGATAAAATCTGTGGATAATTTAAAAAAAGTTGATTGACTAGTTTTTGTATTTTAAAAAGAATAAAAAAGAAATCTTATTCGCCTTCATAAAATGTTCTTATATGTAGCATAGCTACCATTTCTGATGTGCAGATTTTTCTCACATGCGTTCGAAAAGGCAGATGCGTGAAAAAAATCTCCGGCTCCACAGTCCCTGCGATTTTTTTATACCTATGTGTAAAGAGTTGGAAAGTACTAATGATGATAGCCTGTAATTTGGCTGATAGTATCAATAATTAGTCTAGGAGAAGAATGTCCGACGTGAAGTATAATCTGAAGGAAACCGAAGGTAAAGTCTTGCATCAGATATACGAATTACAGTTGAGGATTAGATTTGTTGCATCACATTACCTACGATTTCTATAAATATTTACTCTATAAAGGTGAATTGAATATTACAAATTTAAGTAATCCCTCGGAAATATCTATAACATCATCTTTAGAGATATCCGATAAATCATGAGCGCTGCTATTTAATGTAATCAGCTTAGCTTTTGAGTGTTCCTGAACACATTTATCGTAAAGCTCCTTTGAACTTTCATAAGGAACCATATTATCTGAATTGCTATGAATTATCAAAGTATTTGGAGTTGCTTTGTTGACGTAAGTTATGGGATTATATTTTTTTATTACATCTTCTTTATTTGAAATAGAAGCAAAAATTTTTGATAAATCATAATTTAAATTTTGAGTATTTAATAGACTTAAATCAGTTGGTCCTGCAAAATCAATTAAGTATTTTACTTTTGAAGAATAATTGCTTAATTCGTTATCATCTATAAATTCATCATCACCACTGTAACTTGCCATGAGAGAAAGATGCGCGCCGGATGAAACACCAATAATGCCTATTTCACTTGTATTAAGATTATAGGAATACTGATTCTTATTTATCCATCTTATTGTATCCTTGACATCGGAAATTTGTTTGTTGAAATTTTCCTTTTCTTTCATAAGCTCATAGGAAGTACTTATAATTGTATAACCTTGTTCTCTAAAAGTATCGAGTACTGGACTCAATGCATCAGGAATATTTTTATCTCCATAAGCCCAGCTTCCACCATGAACATATACAAGTACTGGTGAAGATTTATATACTTGATTTATTGGACCGTAAATATCTAGTTTTAATGGGACACCATTAGTATTTTTATAAATAACATCTTTGTAATTCATTGAACTTGATGACTTTTGAGTATTGAATTCCTGTATTGTCCATACATGATTTTTTAAAGAAATATACTTATCAGCAATTCTATACGATAACATAATTCTTTTGTAAAAAAACAAACTAAAAACAAAAAGTACAATAAATAAAATTAAGAAAAACCTTTTAAAAAACTTCTTCATTAAATACCATATGCCTAATAATCAATAAAATTTATTCGGGTATTTATAATAATTTAGGCATATCTCCTTTCTGAAAAGATTTTATAATATTAAAATACTAATATAGGCAATCTAAAAAATGTGTATAGAAAACAAGCGTTTAAGTACACCTAAAGACTATATTAGAATTTCTATATTAATATAAATTTATACTATAAATTTATATTACAAAAGATTCAAATAATTCGCAAATTAAGAAATTTGCAATTTATTGGGAAAAAATAGATGCATTTTTAATAAAAATAAAAGTATAAATAATATTTTATATTAGTATGAATATGAATAATATATAAGAAGAAACGAATAGATATTAACCTTTTTGAAAGGAGTATATATGAGCAATCCTTTTGGTATACTTGTTTATTTAGATGAAATTTTAGTTAGAAATTTATCCTCTTTAGTGTTAACTGGATTCATAGAAACAATAACTAGAACTCAAGCTTTTGATAGAACATTATCAGCAGGGTTTCATGAGGGAGATAGAATAGAAAATTCTAATCAAGGAAGTGTTACAAGAATTGAGAGAAAAGGATTTAAGGATAAAAATGAATTAGATGCTAATAATAATTTTGAGCATCATCATATTGATAAAGAAATAGATGCAAGGCAATGTGTAAGAGAGGAAAGACAAGTTAAAACTACTTATACTACATTCGTATTAAATGGAAGTTTAATTAACTACTTTAATGAAAATAAACAGTTGCAGCATAAAAATGAAAAAGATATAGAAAATAATAATATATATCCAGGAGATCTAATTGAGATTGAAGGAACAATTACAAATAAAAGCATTATGTCTTATATTGAAACTCTAATTAATTTGATAACAATATTTGGAGCGGAATACTTGGATGATCTAACTAAAGAATGTAATGTGAAAATAAATTTTTCAATGTGCTTAAAAATGCTGACTTATATGAAAAGTATTTTAGAAAATAATAACACTACAGATTTAATTATGAAATGTGGAAATGGAACAATAATACTAAACGTCAATAAAGATAATTTCATGAATAATAAATTTAATATATTTGATAATATAAATTGTCCGTGTAGGGTCATAGGAAAAGTAATAAAAACGTGCACTGAAGAACAAGATTCTATAAGTTTACTTAGAAAAACTGGCCAAGAACAGTTTTATGAAAAGTTTTTTGAGCAATTTACTCCTCTTATAGAGTGTTTAGAGAAAAATAATATTTTTGTACCAGAGTGCCCAGATTTAAGAATTAATGATTGCGCAATCCAAATAATGCCATTAAACATTTACATGTAAAAAAATATTATGATTTTCATGTGTTTTATGGAAAAACACTTGTTTATCTATAGAATACATGATAATATATATTACAGGTGGAATATGTTTATATATACTTAAATTTGTTAATTAATAAAGATATATTTTCATATTTAATACAATTTTGAGGTGATATTAGATGAAGTTTAGAAGTACTAGGGGTCTGGATAAGAATATAGAATCTGCTAGAGCAATAATTAATGGAATTTCAAAAGATGGCGGATTGTATGTTCCAGATGAATTTCCTAAAGTCTATGATGAATTGAAGGAAGATACGCATATTAAATATGAAGATCTAGCATTTAAAGTTATCAATGAGTTTTTCACAGATATTGATGATGCGGAATTAACTGGGGCAATTAATGACGCATATAATGATAGATTTAGTGTGGAAGTAAAGAACAATTTTTTAGAATTATATCATGGACCAACTTGTGCATTTAAGGATGCAGCGTTATTATTTTTACCACAAATCATGAAAAGAGCTAAAAAGATTTGTGATGTTAAAGAGGATATAACAATTCTTACAGCAACTTCAGGAGATACAGGAAAAGCTGCACTTGAAGGTTTTAAAAATATTGATGGTTTTAAAGTTGTAGTTTATTATCCTAAGAATGGTGTTAGTGCAATTCAGGAAAGACAAATGTCAAGTCAAGAAGGAAACAATGTTAAGGTCATTGGAATAAAGGGGAATTTCGATGATGCTCAGACAGGCGTAAAAGAAATCTTCGGAGATAATGAATTCAGAGAAGGGCTATCTCAAAAAGGATTTATCTTATCATCGGCAAACTCCATTAATATTGGAAGATTAGTACCTCAAATAGTGTATTATTTTTATGGATATTTTAATTTAGTGAACCAAGGAGTAATACAAAAAGATGATCCTATAAATGTTGTAGTTCCTACAGGAAATTTTGGAAACATATTAGCAGGATATTATGCTAAGCAAATGGGATTACCAATAGATAAATTTATATGTGCATCAAATGAAAATAAAGTTCTTACAGATTTCTTTGAAACTGGGGTATATGACAAGAAAAGAGAACTTATTTTAACAGAATCACCGTCTATGGATATACTTGTTTCATCTAATCTTGAAAGATTATTATTTGAAGCAAGCGGTAGAGATACTGAAGTTGTTAGCAAATTAATGGAAGATCTAACTACTAAAGGTGTTTATGAAGTAAACGAAAAAATTAAAAGCTTCATAAAAGAATTTTATGGAAACTTTGCGACTACAGAAGAAGTGTATGATGCTATAAAGGAAGTTTATAAGAAAGATAATTACTTGATGGATACTCATACAGCAGTGGCATATGTAGTTAAAAAGAAGTATATAGAAGAAACTAAAGACGACAAACCAACTTTAATACTTTCAACAGCAAGTCCGTTTAAATTCCCAAGAAGTATTTGTAATGCACTTGATATTGATGTAGAGGGATTAGATGATTTCAAAGTATTAAATAAATTATCTGATTCAACAAATAATAAAATACCAAATAGTTTAAGTACTTTGGAAAATGCAAAAGTAATACATGATGAAGTTTGGGATAAGAGTGAAATGAGAAATGCTCTATTATCTTATTTGGATTCATAGGTGATAAATATATGATTACAGTTAGAGTACCAGCTACATCAGCAAATATGGGACCTGGATTTGACACGCTTGGAATAGCATTAAATTTATACAATGATTTTGGGTTCAGGGAAATGGAAGATGGTTTGAAGTTTAATGGAATGCCAGAAGAGTTTTGTAATGAAGATAATATTATTTACAAAGCAATGAAATATTGTTTTGATAAAGCGGGCTATAAAATAAAAGGATTAGAAATAAGTGAAATTAAACAAGATGTTCCAGTATCTAGAGGTCTTGGAAGTAGCTCTACATGTATAGTTGGGGGACTAGTAGGAGCTAACGAAATCTTGGGGAAGAAGTTTTCAGAAGAAGAGTTGTTGGAGATGGCTGTAGAAATTGAAGGGCATCCAGACAATGTTGCACCAGCCTTACTTGGGGGCATGGTTGTTGCAATAGTTGATGAAAACAAGACCTATTATGATAAGATAGATGTAAAAAATGGAATTAAGTTTATTTCGATAATTCCTAATTTTAGATTATCAACTGAGGAAGCAAGAAAAGTGCTTCCGAAGGAAATAAGTTTAAAGGATGGAGTATATAATGTATCAAGAGCAGCTCTTATGGTTGCATGTTTTTCTAGCGGAAAATATGAATTATTAAGGTATGCATGTAAAGATGCCTTTCACCAAAATTACAGGAGTAAATTAATTCCTGGTTTTGAAGAGGTGTATAATAAGAGTTATGAATTAGGAGCTCTAGCTTGCTATCTAAGTGGAGCAGGTCCTACAATCATGGCGATTATCGATGAAAAGGATGAGCGCTTTAGCAATAAGCTTAAAGAATTCTTGCAAATAAAAGGATTGGAATGGAATATATTAGGGTTATCTTTAGATAATGCGGGGGCAACCATTATAGAAGGTACAAAATGATGAGTGGAGATTACTTAGTTATAGATAAAAGGGTTTTGCCTGATGTTTATGAAAAAGTTCTTTTTGCAAAAAAATTATTAAAAGATGGAAAAGTAAAAGAAATAACTGAAGCAGTAAAAATAGCAGGAATAAGTAGAAGTGTTTATTATAAATATAGAGATTTCGTATTTGATTTTGCAGAAACTTCAGAGGGTAGAAAAGTTACCTATAATATTATATTTAAGAATGAAAAAGGGCTTTTATCGAATATAAGTAATTATATTACAGAAAAAGGCGGAGACATTTTAACAATAAATCAAGGCATACCGTTAAATGGTTATGCTAATTTGAGTATAACCATAGATTTGTCTACAGTAGATGGAGATATAAAAACATTGACAGAGGGTTTGCTTAACATAAGAAATGTTGAAAAAGTTGAATTTATAGGAATGGAATAGGAAGGGAAACCTTCCTATTTTAATTATATAAATTTAAAAAATATCAATAAAATATAAAATCTGTTCAAAAATATGCTAGAATAAATTAAAGTCAGTAGAGACAAGTTCTATATGCAACAAGGAAGGTTTTATAGTAACTATAAAGATTAGAAATGGCACATTATTCAGAAATGGAGGTGTGTTTTTTATTACACAAAATTAAAATGGAGTGATTTCATGATTAGAAATAAATATGAAAGTGATTATATGATTAAAAAGCTTGGATTAAATAGAATGTCAGAAAAGATATTTACGTATAATTCAACTTTAGATGAACTTAAAAGTTATTTAGAAGAGAATACCTATAAATATTATAATATAAGAGATAAATCTGTATCAGGCGGTAAGTTTTTATATATGCTTACCAAAGATCAGGTGTTGCTAAAAAGCAAAAAATACAAAAGATATGCAGTATATGAGAGTTTAGCTATTGCGGATGATAGATTAATATTACAAGGTGACATAGAGATAGACAGAGATTTTATTATGAGAGCATCGTTAAGTGATATAAAAGGAATATCAAATAGAATTGCAATGGAAAAGCCAGTATACAATATTTATAATTACGATTTAAAAGAAAAAAGAGATCCGCCAATAAGTGGATTATCTAAAGTTATAGATTATATATCACAAAATTCTTTAATTGACATGGTGGTTGAGTTCTCTCTGTTTGAAATACCGGTTGGAATAAACCAAGAAAATATAATAATTTGGGAATTAAGAAACTACTAAAAAGTGATGACTAAAATTATATAGAAGTAAACATTATATATTTTTTAATGAAAAGACAAACTTCGTTTTCCTATGACTCATATGTTGAAATTTTTGCCAATATAAATAAAAGGCACTCGTTATGAGTGCCTATCAATAATTAGAGAAAGCAAAGTGGAAAGTTTGAACTCTAACTTATTTGATTTTATTATAGCATAAAGAGGGGAATATATGAATGCCTGAAATAAAAAAACAATTCAGTATAAACTCTATAATTATTTATTTCAAGATGAATTAAAAAAAATACAAAAATATTGAAGAGTTTAGAAAATTCCAGTATGTTTAAACTACAAAAAATACAATTATTTTTTTAACTTACAAGTAATGACATAAATTTACATAGAAAGATGTTATAATTTTATTGTAAAAGGGTTTTAAAATAAAAATGGGGTGAGATAATGAGAGTATTATGTAATAATTGTGGTTTAAAGTGTCATATTAAGGAATGGAAGGAAAGGCTTGATGATTTGTTAGCTAAAAAGCAAAATAACTTATTGGATGATGAAGTAATTTGCTTAAGTCAATCTATTGATGATTTAATATCTGACTGTATATTTTGCAACACAAGCAATTTATATAGTTCCAATCGAAGAAATACTGGTGAAAGAGATTCTATTTTACACTACTATGGAGAGCAGCATTTAATTGTTAATTTATATAATTACATAGAAGAAGGAATAAGAAGTAAAGAAAATATCTACATTTCTGTTGAGAAAAATCTTTATAAGAGATTAGAAAATTATCTTATAATCAATAGAATTCCTACAGAAAAATTTAAATTTATGTGTTTAAAAGATATTAAATCAATGATTGAGAATAATGACAAATCTATTAAATTAAGAGAAGAAAAATCTAGGTGGATAGTTCAACCATCTTTACAAAAGCACTTTTTATATGCAGAAAGTACTTTAAATAAACATACTAAAGATTTAGATTTGGACATTCTCTATGTATATGATGCTTATGAGCATATTCATAGAAATGCTAAGAGTGAGTTAAGCTCTAAACTATTAGGAAAATGTCAATATTCACTAAAAAGAGAAAGTCATGAATTATGGGTTTAAAAATAATGTGGAATTAAGAGTCTTATAGTTAAGGCTCTTTTTTGTGTTACAGGATCACTGATAAAGGCAAAGTCTTCAAAAATATAAAATAAAAATAGCCTTATTGTTGTATGGAATTATAAAGATGTTAGGTTATAAAATTGGATTATTTAAAGGAATTAAGTAATGTGGAAATTTCAAAATGATACAACTAAGCGTGGCGTATACCTCCTTGTTCATGATCAGTAGAAAAATGCTTAAATTTCAGACAAGCTCCTATAAAGGAGGAGCTTGTATATACATTTGTAATTATAAAGAGTATTTATCTGCCATTTATATTGATTGGTGAAAATGATATGCTGCCATCACCAATTATTATAATTTTATAATCATATTTCATAGGACGCATTACATATTTCATTGAATGTCCTTCGAACCTTATAGATTGTTGAATTCTTTTATTACTATCGAAAATAATCATAAAAACTTCGTTAGGAGAAAGGTTCTGAACATTATACATAACATTTTGCATTATACTTAAATCTGATATAGTGTAGAATCCTTCTGAAAAGTTTTGAGGGAGAGATGCAGCAGTGGCAGTCGTTTTATTAATATTAAATGTGATTAGTAAAATAATAGAAAGTATAAAAGTAAATTTTTTCATTATTTAGCCACCTTTCATAATTTAAATTCGAATATTGAACCGCTCAAATTTTATTATTAGAATTTAGATAAAATATATAACAGAAATATGTTAGAAGATTAATATGAATACTAGGAATTAATGAATATAAAGTAAATGTATCTGGTAAGATTGATTAGTAATTACGTTGCCATAATGAATATAGTTGTAGTCGATATTATTAGAGGATGAGAAGTATAGATTACTTAAAGTTGAGTTTCCAATTTTTTGCGTAATATCAATAAGCTAAAAACATATAAATAAAAAAAAGGAGAATTAGTTCCAAATAGATAGACCCCATTAGAAATGTATAGGGGATAGCTTGGGGATGTATTTTGTAAGATAATAAAGTGATTTCTATTAATAAAAATTTAAAGAATGTTGAAATATTCTTAAAAATTTTAGAATATTAACTATATATAGTCATTAGGCGTGATATAGTTAATATTCAGTAAAAATATAAGTTGAAAATAAATGCTATTATAACAGTAAATTATGATATAATTTACCAGTGATAATAGAAAGTTTAAGTATAAGACTATTAAGTTAGTTTTATTGACATGAGGTGTATGCGGTGGAAAATACAGAAATTGACTCGAAGATTAATATGTTTGAAAGAAAAATAGGAAGAAGCTCTAATTTGGAGTTACTAAGAATTTTGGCGATAATAATGATTATTGCACATCATTATTCTGTTCATGGTGGATGGGATATTCCTAACGAACTAAGTTACAACAGGATAATTGTCCAATTTTTAAGTTTAGGTGGGAAATTAGGTGTTAATTGCTTTGTTTTAATTACAGGATACTTTATGATTAATTCAAAATTTAATATAAAAAAGTTTGCTAAAATTGTAGGACAAGTTTTCTTTTATTCTGTAGTTATAATGCTGATTTTTAAATTATTCGGAATATCTCATATAGGAATTAGAGAAACTGCTAAATCATTTTTTCCTATAATATTTTCTAAGTATTGGTTTGCTACTACATATGTGGAATTATATATACTATCCCCATATTTAAATAAGCTTATCAATTATTGTACGCAAAAAGAGAATAAGATATTGATTACCATACTGATTGTAGTGTTATCAGTCATACCTACTTTTTCAAATTCATTACTTGAAATTGATAATTTATCTTGGTTTGTATTTTTGTATTTAGTTGCATGTTATATAAGGAAATATCAACATAAGTTTTTTGATAAGACGAAATTACTTTTAGTGATATTTACTAGCAGCTATATATTAATAATGTTCTCAGTAGTTATACTAGATGTGTTATCTCTAAGAATAAATGATTTTCCTATTGATCCTACATTCTTAAGAGAGATGAATTCCCTACCAATGTTTATTTGCTCGATTTCATTATTTCTTTATTTTAAAAAATTAGATATTGGATCTAAAAAGATAATTAATAGTATATCTTTAACTACATTTGGAATATATTTGATTCATGATAATAATCTTGTTCGGAGTTACTTATGGGAACATATTGCTAAAAATAATTCCTTTTACAATTCAAGATGGTTGTCGCTTCATGCTATAATTACTATTTCTCTTGTATTTTTCATATGCATGGTTATTGAAGGGATGAGAATTAATTTTATCGAAAAACCAGCTATGAAGTTTTGGGATAGGGAAATAGAGAGCAAATTCCTAAATAAAAGTAGAAATTATATAGATAGATCTTTCTCCCAACATATATCAAATTAAGAATGAGAATTTTATTGTCTAGATTTCATTATTGTTATGAACTAAAACTTATATTAAATTATTAAGAGATGCAGACTTAGAAGTTACAAATATTTCTGAGTTTGTTTTTTTTATTCCTTAGTTATCTATATGAAGCCAAATTGGTGGACATTGAGTTGATTCGTTGCGGGTATAAATCACGAGAAGACTGATTCATTTAAAGAAGTCTTAAGATTAGTAGGAGATTTATGCTTCACAGTATTATGGAGCTGTCTTAAGTAGTTTTATGAGCAGCTTAATGCATAATAAGATGAATCATAAATTAGTATAAACTTAGAATGAGTGCGTATACTAAAGTCAAGAATAATATGCAAAATAGAAATTTAGATATAAGTACATAAGATATTACAAAAGAAGATTTTAGATCTATATACCTTATATAATATAGATTGATGATGATAATATTTAGCCACGTTAGTTTATATGTTATTTAGAAATAATATTTACATATCATTATGTGGCTTACTGATGCAAATTTTTAATATGAGTTAAATCTAAAGAAGTGTAAGGAGAGATAATTATGACTAATAAACGTAAAGTCACTAAAAAGCAAATGGCATCATTAGGATTAAGAAAGACTGAAAATGGAGATTATGATTACATAAATCCAAATGATCCAAATTCAAAATATAAACCCGTAAGAAAAGAGCCAAATAAATAGGGCTCTTTTTTTATTTTTCAGGAATTTATATTTTAATAAAGTCTGCGGATAACTTAAAAAAAGTTGATTGACTAGTTTTGGTATTAAAAAAATAAAAAAGAAATCTTATTCGCCTGCATAAAATGTTCTTATATGCAGAATAGTTCAGTATTGTAGCATAGCTACTCTTTTTATAAGTGCATAGCTGCCATTTCTGATGTGCAGATTTTTTTCACATACGTTCGAAAAGGCAGATGCGTGAAAAAATCTACACATATGAAAAGAGTGCGAAGCACAATACGGAACTTAAACACAGTCGCCTGCGATTTTGTTCTAATTAAATTTATTTAAATTCTATCAGCAGTATTGTCAGATTTCATAATAACAATACGAATTATATTATGAAAAGCAAAAAACAACTGACAGAAGTTTTACAGTACTTATTAAAACCAGGGTTTTAAAATTATTAAGAAGAGTAAAGAAAAAAATAGTTGATTTGTGTACAAAAAAATAACTATTGGGAGGGATTTTATAATTTGGAGAATAAACTAGTTGAAAAATTGGATGATTTAAATATTAGTGATACTAATTTGTTGCTATCTAAAGATATAAAGTTATCATTAGATGATATCACTATAAAAAGAATTGAAAAATTAGTTAGCAAAAAAACTGGTTATTATAAATCAAATAATACTTTTAAAGAAAAAATGAATTATATTTTAGGGGGAATTTACATGAAAAGAAAAATAGCTTTAGTACTATCTGTTGTAGCGCTTTCAAGTTTAGGGGGAGGTGTATATGCTCATGCAAAGACCACTCCTGTAGCATATGTTAGTGTAGATATTAATCCAAGTATTGAACTATCAGTAAATACATTTGATCAAGTTATTTCTGCAGAGGCATATAATGAAGATGGTGAAAAAGTGTTGGAAGATACTAACCTAGTAAATAGCGATGTTGATGATGCAGTTAAGAATATTATTACAAATGCAGTTTCAGATGGATATATAAAGGAAGACGGTACATCGGCAGTTGAAATTACTACAGCTACGGATAAAGATAATGTAGCAACGAAGTTAGATGAATCTTTAAAACAAATTGCTGACAAATCATTAGAGGAAAATAATATAGAAGCAACAGTTGAAACTCAGAATGTTGCTCTTGCAAGAAGAGATGAAGCAAGAACGTTAGGAATAACTCCAGGTAAACTAAACCTGATACAAAAACTACAGGAATTAGATCCAACTATAAGCGTAGAAGATTATAAATCAAGTTCTGTAAAAGATATACAAAAGAAGACTAAAGAATTAAAGAAGATCAATAATAATGAAGAGACTACAGTTAAAGATGATGCAAATACTGGTGGAAACATAGAGAGTGATGCTAATCAAGATGCAGTTACAGAAGATAAAATAAGCAATTCTTCTTCTAAATCAAATGGAAATGGAAGTGTCAAGAAAGAAGAAAATAGTGATTCATCTAGTAAAAAAGAAGAAAATGCTACAGCAGTTGAAAAATCAAAAGATAATTCAGCTAAAACTCAAAAACAAAGTGATAACGGTAATTCAAACTCGCAGAATGGTAATAAGGATAAAAATAAAAATAATTAAATAGTTTAAAATGAGTAGCTAATATAGAAAATAATAATAGCTACTCATTTTTTTGCGATAATCAATTTGAATTTAGAGTTTCATTAAATCCAGTGGAGGAACAGAATGTATAAATTTAATTGGAATATATCGTGAAATAGTATAAAAAATTATTATTGAAGAATCACTAGTAATAGCATTAATAGGATTTATCTATATATTTGATATATATTACATAGAACAGGAGAGAAAAGAAAATATAAGTATTTGATATTGATAATGTAAAAATTATTATATTTTTTGAAATTTATTGTCAGATTTTATTTATGTATTACGAATTGTATAATATATAACGAAATTTTAGGGGAAGAAGGTGCGTTTTGATTTCGGATATTGAATTACTAAAACTTTTGGATGAGAAGCCGGAAATAGGCCTTAAAAAGCTGATGGATAACTATGTGGCACTTATTTACACAATAATATTTAATAAACTTTCTGGAATGTATTCAAAAGAAGATATAGAAGAATGTGTAAGTGATGTGTTTTTTGAAGTATTTCATTATAAAAATAGAATTGATTTAGATAAGGGATCAATCAAAGCCTTTTTAGCAATTATAGCAAAAAGAAAAGCTATAGATATGTATAGAAAAAATAAAAATAATAATCATCTTCCAATAGATGATGTAGCCCAAGAATTACATAGTGTTGTAGATGATGCAGCACATTCGATTTTATTAAAAGAAAGCAATTCTGAGCTTATAAGTGCTATAAAATCATTAGGAGAACCTGATAGTGAAATAATTATAAGAAAATATTACTTGCATCAAAGCTCGAAAGACATTTCCAGTGATCTGGGTTTAAAGGTTAATACAATTGATAAAAAAGTTTCTAGGTGTATGGAAAAATTAAAAAAATTATTGGGAGGTGGGAGATAAATTGGATGACAAATTATTTGAATTATTAGATGACTTAAACATTAGTGATACTGATTTATTATTGAATGAAAATATTAACCTATCTATGGACTTGTCTTCTAGACAACGTATTGAAGAATCTGTAAAGAAAAAAGCGGGATACTTAAGCAAGAAAAATACATTTAACAATAAGATGAAAAATATTTTAGGGGGAACTTATATGAAGAGAAAAATTGCTTTAGCTGCATCGATAGCAGTAGTATTTAGTTTAGGAGGAGGAGTATATGCTTATGCTAAAACTCCGGTAGCATATGTCAGTTTAGATATTAATCCGAGTGTTGAGCTAGGAGTAAACGCTTTTGATACAGTGGTATCTGCAGAAGCATATAATGAAGATGGTGAAAAAGTTCTAGAAGGAACTAATCTGGTAAACACTAAAGTTGACAATGCAGTCAGCACAGTAATAACAAATGCCATATCAGATGGTTACATAAAGGAAGATAGTACAAATGTAACTACAGCTGCAGCAGTTGAAATTACAGTATCTACAGATAAGGATGGTTTAGCAGATAAGTTAAATGAATCTTTAAAAGAAACTGCAGATGAAACATTAAAAAATAATGATTTGGAAGCAGAAGTTGAAACTGATAAAGTAGCACTTGCAAGAAGAGATGAAGCAAGGCAACTCGGAATAACTCCAGGAAAATTAAATCTTATACAAAAGCTTCAAGCACTAGATCCAAATATTAAGGTAGACGATTATAAATCGATTTCGGTTAAGGAAATTCAAAAGAAAACTAAAGAATTGAGAAAAATGACTAGAAATGATAATGATGCTGTTGATGTAAATAATTCTGTAGATACTAATACGAATGTTACAGATAGTAATACCAATACTAACACTGGAACAGATACAAACACAAGCACTAGTAATCAGGATGCTAATGTAGCGTCTGGATCAACAGAAGAAGATATTACATTTACACAATCATCAATAGGAGATCAAAAAACTAAAGAAGCTAAGACAGAAAAAGGCAATAATTCATGGAATGAGAAAAGTAATAATGGTAATTTGAAAAAAGAAGAAAATAGTAATGCAGACATTAATCAAGAAGAAGACCAAGACAGGAAATATGAAAAGGCTTCAAATGGATCCGAAAAAAAGGGTGCTGGAACTCAGGGAAATAGCAACTCATCAAAGTCAGAGAAAAGTAATAATGGCAATTCAGATTCCAAAGGTAAGGGAAATGACAAAAATAAATAGACAGTAATCTAAACTGATATATTTTCTATAGAGACAGGATAATTTTAACGAGTAAATTGTCCTGTCTCTATAAATATTTTAAGAGCTCTAGAATACTAGAAAAATATTTTTCATAAATTTAGTAATCTAAGTTCTAAATCTATAGAAGTATGCCATATATTTATTTAGTATTAACGGATACAATTGCAAGATAAATTTAAACTTATTTTGTGATTGTATTTGCTATTTCGACGTATCAAAAAATAGAGGAGAATTTAATTTTGAGTAGTAGGGTAATAAAAAATATATTTCCTTTAAAAAATCGCATTAGTACGATGATGTTTAATAAATTATATGTAAAAAAGCATGCTTAGGATAGTTATAAGGATGTATCTGTTGTTGTGCGTTGTAAAGAATATTGGGTATATTAGGTTAAAGAGTAATTAGTGAAGGGGAGAAGTTTATATGGGGAAAAAATATGTAATGTTTATTGATGAAAGGGGAATTAGAAGTTTAGATAAAAGCGGAAATTTCTCAATGGTAGGGTTGATTTTTGAATATGATTATTGCATCGATTGGAAAAACAGTGAATGTGAATTGAAAAGAAAATTAAATGAGTATAAGAAAGAATGTCTTCTGGATAGTGATGCAAATATACCAATGGATAATATAATATTAAAAGAGGAAGTATACAAGAATATTGATAAAATTATAATAAGTGAGTTTGTAAATAAATTACCAACATTGATTAGCAGATTAAGATTCAAAATAATTTCAAGCTCAATTAAGCAAAATTTAAATGAATCAGATGATTCGTATTCAATAGTGACAAAAAGACTTTTAAAGAAGTTCTATTCATTTATTACTAAGAATGATGGAGAATCAGGTGGGATAGTTATTGAAGCAAAAGTAGGAAATAGAAATTGTAGTATAATGCAAAATTTCTTTGATATATATAACAATAGAAATATTAATTTAAGTATGCAAGATAATGTTCAGAGTAAAATTAATACATTTATTGTATCTGATAAGAATAATAAAATTTATGGCTCTGGAATAGAGATATTAAATATAATAACTAATGTATTTTTTAGAGTTCTAAATGGAAATAGAGAAATTAATGAGGAATTAATATCATATATAGAGTATGGCAACAGGGATAAGATATTTAGTGAGCTTAAACATAATGTATACAACGATTTAGAAATAGGAATCTCACGTTCTCAATTACAAGCTATTTCTCATAATTATATTGAAGGTTTTAATAAAGAATTAAAATTACTAAAAGAGCAATTAAAGCTTAAGGATACTAGAATAAAAGAAAAGGAAAAAGAAATCAGTGAGCTTACTAGCGAGATTAAATTGTTATCTAAACAGTTGGAGAGAGTGTTAGTGAACAGAAAAATGATAATATAGTATCATGGCTTTCGTATATATAGATATTGAAGTTAGTGCTTTTTGTAAAGCGATTATAAGTTTAAAGGATTATTTATTCGCAATTATTTATTTATATGATAAGGCAGTATATGAGAATTTATAATAAAAATTTATTATATTAAATTAGGAAATTTAAAATGCCTGAAAGAATCTTAAATGAGCTTTTGGGTATTTTGTTTTGTAAGAAACATAAAGCAAGACATTGGAGTTTTATAGATTTCTTTCATAAGTATTTTAAATTTCTATAAATAAGGGAAACATATAAAAAATAAGCTTTTTAATAAAGAGGAATTTATGAATAAATTATCTTATGAAAATGAAGTAAAAGATTATTCTAAAAAATTTAAGGATTTTAAGATAAAATCTATGCAAGACAATATAAATCTAGGTATAACGCTTTATGTACCTAAGGGCGAAATAAAGGGAATATTTCAAATTAGTCATGGTATGATGGAGCATAGAAAACGCTATATACAGTTCATGGATTATTTAGGCAGCAATGGCTATATTTCTATAGTCCATGATCACATAGGTCATGGTGAAAGTGTCATTACTAAAGATGATTATGGGTATTTTTATAACAACGGAACCACAAATCTCGTAGAGGATTTACATCAGATAACATTATATATGAAGCAAAGGTACAAGAAATATCCTTACTTTTTATTTGGATTTAGTATGGGATCATTAATTGCAAGAGCGTACTTAAAAAAATATGATTATGAGTTAGATGGTCTTATACTTTGTGGTTCACCAGTAAAGAACAAAGTCATCCCGTATATTAAAAAATTGTGTAAAATTATAGAAAAGATAAAGGGAGATCATTATAGGTCAATTTTTATACATAAAATACTTCGAGGAATAGGCGATAATGTTATAACGACGTCAGAAATAGAAAGAGATAAGTTTACGAATGATGAAGGCTGTGGATTTATTTTCACAATAAATGGCTTTGAAAATCTATGTAACTTAATAAAAATTGATTATAGCAAAAAAGACTGGATAAAAAGAAACTTAAATCTCCCAATTCTATCTATTGCAGGGGAAGAGGATATAGTTATTATAAGTGAAAAAAGATTTAATGAATTAACAAGGTTTATGAAAAGAATAGGATATGAGAAAGTCTTTACTAAAATGTATTCAGATAAATATCATGATCTTTTACACGAAGTAAATAAATTGCAGGTATATAAGGATATTTTAAATTGGATGGATAGAGTTAATAGTGAAAAGAAAACTTGATTTTATAAGGCACACTATTTCAATAGGTAAAATTATTGAAATGATAAATCTACATTCATTATTATGCTAAGCCAATGGCGCAATTAAGATAAAAATTTAGAAACTCAATTATAATATATATAATTGCAAAGTACTATTATTTGGGTTTATAATGCTGTTAAAGGATGTGTTAAATATGAAAAAAATAGTTTTTGGCGGAGGCTGCTTCTGGGGTGTAGAGAAATTCTTTTCTATGATACCAGGAGTATTAGAAACAGAAGTAGGATATGCAAATGGAAAAACAGAAAATCCAACATATGAAGAAGTTTGCAAAAATGATACAGACTTTGTTGAGGTATGCTACATAACATACGATGAAAAAAAAGTTTCGCTTGATAAATTATTAGATAAGTTTTGGAGTATCATCGATCCTACGACATTAAATAAACAAGCTGGAGATGTTGGTACTCAATATAGAAGTGGAATTTATTATATTGATGAATCTGATGCTGATACAATTAATAGAAGTAAAGCAAGTATTCAAGAAAAATGCGATGTTCAAGTTGTAACTGAGGTAAAACCGTTAAAGAAATACTACACAGCAGAAGAATATCACCAAGATTATTTAGAAAAAAATCCTACTGGTTATTGCCATATTAAATTTAATTAATATCAATGAGTTAGCATATTTATACTGGTAACTTATTAAAAACTATCTTAAGAATAGAAAACTATTTTAAGATAGTTTTTTTGTTTTTGGGGAAAACTCACTTGGAGATTTTTTAAACAGGTTTTTAAATGAACGTAGAAAACATGTATAATCATTAAATCCACATTGTAAATAAACTTTCGTAATTTGCTCACCACTAATTATAAGGTCCTTTGCCATTAGTAATCTCTTTTGATTTACATAGTTATGAAGAGTATATCCAGTCTCTTTTTTAAACTTATGCATAAGATAATATTTACTAATATAAAACTTTTGAGATAAAGTTTCTGTAGAAAGATTTTCAGATAAATTATTATTTATATATTTCAAGATTTTTTCAATTTGCTTATCATATTTGAGAGATCCTTCATCATTTATATACATGTTGTTAAGATGAACTCTATTTAAGTATACAAGCAATTGAATAAATAATGAATTGCTCAAAAGTTTACTACCAAAATCTTTTGAATTAAATGAAGTCATTAGTGAATCTATTATAAACTTAATGTTATCTTGCAATTTACTATTAAGTCTAATAAGATTGAAACTTTTTTCATTCGCTAGTCTAAAACAAGTAGATAAATCACAATTTTCATAGTTATGGTTTTCTATAAAATCAGAATTCGCCCAAATAATAATTCTTTCATAAATTTCAGAAGAATCAATAATAGGTTTATGAACATCATGATTATTTACAAGTAGAATATCCCATGGTTTTAAGTTGTATGCTTTTCCTTCAATTAAATAAGTTACTTTTCCAGATAAAAAAATTATTATTTTATTAAAGTCGTGATAATGGAACTCAAATTCTTGATTTTTTTTATCTTTTAAATGAAATAATTGAAAATCATTGTTTAAGTAGCCTGATTTATTACTATTTTTATTCATAGTTGAAAACTCCCTTGAAATAACTTTAATTACAAATGTATTAATTAAAAATATAAGATATAAATATATATTCAATTAACTCTAAGATGTGTATATATAAATTTTAGTTTTATATATGTAGCAATAATGAACTTACATTTAAAATTCCAGTAAGCTAAGTGCACAATTATAATAATAATGTAAAAATTCAATTGCAACATATATATTAAAATCATAAAGCACTTTTTGCAGTATATCAAGCAATATATGCACTATTTAATGCGAAAATGTTGTATATAATGAAGATATAAGAAGTTAAGTAATTCTTGGAGGAATAAAAATGAAGTTATACAATTTATTAAAAGATTTAGATTACGAAATAATTAGCGGCAGTGTTGATATAGATGCTAGGAGTGTTAGTTATGATTCTAGAAAAGTGAAAGGAGATTCAGTGTTTATCTGCATAAAGGGGGCTAATGCAGATGGTCACGACTATATAGATGAAGCAGTAAAAAGTGGCGCTTTAGCAATAGTGATACAGGAAGAAATTAAAATAGATAATGAAAATATAACAGTAATAAAAGTAAGAAATACTAAGTTAGCTTTAGCAAGTATAGCTAACGTGTTTTATAATGAACCTTCTAAAGAAATTAATTTGGTTGGAGTAACAGGTACCAACGGAAAGACTACAGTTATACATTATATAAAAGACATATTAGAGTCATATAAAAAAAGAACAGCTATAATAGGAACTTTGGGATATGAATTTAATAAAGAAAAAGCAAGCATACAAAAGGTTAATCCTACAACACCTGAATCATTAGAATTACAAGGATTATTTAGAGAATTTATTAGTAAAGGTGCTGAAAATATTATAATGGAAGTTACTTCGTCTGCATTAGCAAAACAGAGAGTTGAGCATTGTGATTTTAAAGTTGGAGTATTTACAAATCTATCTCAAGATCATCTTGAAGAACATGGAACAATGGAGAATTATAAGAATGAAAAGATAAAATTGTTTAAAAAATGTGAGCTAGGAGTTATAAATCTAGATGATGGAATAGCAGAAGAAATTATACAAAAGGCTAGTTGTAAGATTTTAACTTATGGAATAAATAAAGAGGCTGATATTAGAGCAACTGAGATTAGATACAGAAATGATTGTATAATATTCAAAATCAAATTTAGGGACATAAAATGGCGCTGGTGGTGTATTACAAATGTAAAAGTAAATATTACTGGAAAAATAACTGTATATAATGTTTTGGCTGCTATAGGAGCTTGTATAGGTCTTGGCATGGATATGGGTGACATTATAAGCTGTTTATCTAATCTAAAACATGTTCCGGGAAGACTAGAAATGATAAAAAATAATTTAAATAAAAATATAATAGTTGATTACGCACACACTCCGGATGCGCTAGAAAGACTATTGATGATGGCAAGAGAGACGACTAAAGGCAAACTTATTACTGTATTTGGTTGTGGTGGAGATAGAGATAAGAGTAAGAGAAAAGTAATGGGAATGGCAGCAGGAATTTTATCAGATTATTGCATAATAACATCAGATAATCCAAGAACAGAAGATCCGATAAAAATAATTGAAGACATTGAAGAAGGAATGGAAGTCATAAATTCAACTTATGAGAAAATCGTTGATAGAAAGAAAGCTATTGAAAAAGGATTAAAACTTTTAAAAGACGATGATTTATTAATAATAGCAGGAAAAGGACATGAAGATTATCAGATAATAGGTAAGGATAAAATATATTTTGATGATAGGGAAGTTGTTAGGAAAGCTCTTGGATAGTGCTAATATTTATAATTTAAGCATCAAAATTTAGGGGGCGAGAAAATTGAGATTTTTAAAGAACTATAAATCGTCATTGATTCTAGTGTTATCGATATTATTAGGCGGGGCGATAGGTATTATAATGGGAGATAAAGCTAAAATATTTGCTCCACTAGGAAATTTATTTTTGAATTTAATATTTACAATGTTAGTTCCTATAGTATTCTTTAGTATTGCTTCTGCGATAGCTAATATGGATAAATCAAAAAGGCTCGGAAGAATATTTATAATAACATTGATTACATTTGGAATTACTGCAATTATTTCAGGCATAATAGGAGTAATTAGTTTCAAAATGTTTAATCCAGCAGTTGGGTTGGACCCATCAATGTTTAATAATCTAATGACCACTAATAGTATAGATACACCTAAAAGTGTAGGAGTTTTAGAAAAGATTGTTTCGAGTATAAGTGTAGGGGATTTTTCTGAACTTTTATCCAGAAATAATTTGTTAGCACTAATATTATTTTCTATATTAATAGGTTTTGGAACTATGATTTCTAAGGAACAAGGCAAGGCTTTTGCGTCATTTTTAAGCAGTGGAGCTACAGTGACAATGAAAGTTGTAAATATAATTATGTATTATGCACCAATTGGACTTGGAGCTTATTTTGCAAATGTAATTGGACAATTAGGAGGACAAATATTAAGTGGGTATGCAAAAATATTTATACTATACTTGGTTGTCTCCATAATATACTTCTTTGTATTCTTCAGTATATATGCTTATATAGCAAGTAGAAAAGAAGGCGTGAAATTGTTTTGGAAAAATGCAGCAGAACCTTCAATAACTGCATTAGCAACATGCTCTAGTGCTGCCTGCATACCAGTAAATATAAAAGCAGCTAAAAATATGGGGGTATCAGATACCTTGGCTAATATAATAATGCCTCTTGGAGTTAACATTCATAAGGATGGTTCAGTGATTGGAGGAATATATAAAATAATGTTCTTGTTTGCTATATTTGGCAGAGACATGAATACTATTAGTTCCTTATTTCCTATATTAGGAGCAGGGCTTCTCATTGGTGCAGTAGTTGGGGCGGTGCCAGGAGGTGGGGCGATTGGTGAAATGCTCATTTTAAGTATATTTGGATTTCCACAGGAAGCATTAGCTATAATGCTTGTAATAGCTACAATAATTGATGCGCCAGCGACATTATTAAATTCATCAGGAAATACTGTCTGTACAATGATAATATCAAAATTTATAGACAAGAAATAGAACTGGAAAATTTGCTAAGAATTAAATTAGAAGCTGGATAGCATATTCTTTACAAGTATTTTGCATACAAAAATTTGGGCTATAATAAACAATTTACATTTATATACCTTGAAAAGGACTATTTCATAGAAATTTAATCTAAACTATTAGTTATTATAAACCATATAATTTTAATAAAAAACTTCAATCTTATTTTGGTTGAAGTTTTTTGAAATAATTTTTAATTAAGGCATATGAAAGAAAATAACAAGGTCAAAATGCTATGATTATTTTTCATCAGGCAAGAAAGTAGAGTGGGCTCATAGCAAGCTAGTAGGCAATCTGCTGATGCAGTATGATGGAAAATAGATGTGGCAGATGGATTTGTTATTTTTTGATTATGCCTAATGTAGTATAATCTATATAGTATCGAAATTAATGGAATTTATAGAGGAGTATGCAGAATGAAAAAAAGTTTTAACATAGATATATTTTTGGAAAAATATCCTCAGGCTAAAGAAATAATTTCTAAAAATAATATTAATATTGAAAATCTTAAGGAAATCTACGAAGACTACATAAATTATAAAACTTCTTATGAAAGCCAGGCTGCATTTATAGCAAACATTTTACGATCGCAGAGAATGGTGCATTCTGTTAAATCAAGGATTAAAGATCCTGAGAGATTAATAGAAAAAGTTATAAGAAAGACAGAAGATAGAAAAAATAAATACGGAGATGATTTTGAATTTACAGTAAATAATTATAGAAATGAAATAAATGATTTAATAGGAATTAGAGTTATACATATATTTAAAGACCAATGGCAGGGGATACATGATTTTATAATAAAAACTTGGAATGTAACTGAGATTACTGCAAATGTAAGAGAAGGAGATAATATAGATGTTTTTGATGATCCTATTATAGAAGTAAGGTCAAAAGCCTCTGGATATCGATCAGTTCATTATTTAGTTGAATTTTATCCAATCAATGAAAAGGTAATAGCGGAGATACAGGTTAGAACAATTTTTGAGGAAGGATATGGGGAAATAGATCATAGGTTAAGATATTCCCATAATGAAATTCCGGAAATACTTAAGTCCAACTTAATGCTCTTTAATAGAATTGTAGGAAGTGCTGACGAAATGGCATCATTAATAAACAATTTAAGTAAAGAGTGGGGAGATAAAGAAGTTTATTATAAAACAATAATAAAAGATCAGGAAGCAGAAATTAATAGATTAAAAAGTAAAATGACATGGATTGACGTAGAAAAAGATTCTTAATACTAATTTTAAGAAGTTAAATATGAGGATACAAAATATTATAACTAAAAATGGAGGAGTTTGAAGTGAAGACAATTGGATTTATAGGTGTAGGTGTAATGGGAAAATCTATGGTTAGAAACCTAATGAAGAAAGGATATGAGGTATCTATTTATACAAGGACAAAAGAAAAAGTTCTTGATGTTATAAATGAAGGTGCTAAATGGTGCGACGATGTTAAAAGTTGTGCAAATAATAGAGATGTCATAATAACAATTGTAGGATATCCTAAAGATGTAGAAGAAGTTTATTTTGGGGAAAATGGCATTTTAGAGAATGCTAAAAAAGAGTCTTGTATAATTGACATGACTACTACAAGTCCGAAGCTTTCTATAAAAATTTATAATGAGGCTAAAAAGAGAGAAATATATGCTTTGGATGCGCCAGTATCAGGAGGAGATGTAGGTGCAAAGAATGCTACATTATCTATAATGGTTGGTGGAGATTTAGAAGTTTTTGAAAAACACAAAGATGCTTTATCTGCACTTGGAACCAATATAATTTATGAAGGAAAAGCTGGGAATGGACAGCATACTAAAATGGCAAATCAGATAGCTTTAGCTGGTGCGATAGCTGGAGTGTGCGAAGCAATTACGTATGCAAAAGGAGCAGGATTAGATGTTCAGACAATGCTTGATAGTATAAGTGAAGGTGCAGCGGGAAGTTGGCAAATGAAAAATATGGCTCCTCGTATGTTAAAAGGAGATTTTGACCCTGGTTTTTATATAAAACATTTTATTAAGGATATGAATTTAGCAATAGAAGAGTCTACGGATAATTCCATAAATTTAGGCGTATTAAATGAAGTGCTAAAAATGTATAAAACATTAGATAACGATAATTTGGGTGATCTAGGAACTCAAGGTCTTATTAAATATTACGAAAAGTATAGCAAAAATTAATACTAAGAAATTATCCCTTATTAATTTTCTCTCTCTATCAGAAGCAGTAAGTAAGAAATTCTTATTTACTGCTTCATTTTATATATTTAAAAAAATACTATGCAGGGATTATTTTTTTGTTATAATAAAACATGTATATTACATAGTAAGTTTATAAGATAATAAGGGAAGAATATATTTTATAATTGATCTTTAGACGTCTATAAACTTGAAAGGAAGAAGACTTATATGGAAGTTTATTTTGATAATAGTTCAACAACAAAGCCGCTTGATGAGGTAATAGATGAAGTGAGTTTTGGTATGAAGGAATTTTACGGAAATCCGTCTTCCTTACATAATTTAGGGTTGAAAAGTGAAAGAAAACTTAAAGAATGCAGAGGTATATTAGCTAAAACTATAAACGCAAGTGAAAATGAAATACATTTTACTTCGGGTGGAAGTGAAGGAAATAATTTAGTTCTAAAGGGGCTTTTGAAAAGCGGAACTCATCTTATTACAACTCCTTTTGAACATGCTTCTATTTTGAATACTATAAAGAAATTAGAAGAAAATAATATTAAAGTAACATTTTTAGAGATAAATGAAGATGGTAAGATTAACTTGGAACAGCTAAAAAAAGCTATAACTAAGGAAACTGTATTGGTTTCAATAATGCATGTAAATAATGAAGTTGGAGTAATCCAAGATCTAAAAGAAATAGGAGACATAATAAGAGCAAGTAGCAATAGAACTAAATTTCATGTTGATGCAGTTCAAAGCTATGGTAAATTACCTATAGACGTAAAGAAAATGAATATAGATTTTCTAACAGTGAGTGCTCATAAATTTCATGGACCTAAAGGTGTAGGATTTATATATATAAAAAATACTAGTTCTTTATCACCGTTGATAGAAGGTGGATCTCAAGAGTTTGGAATAAGAGCGGGTACACAAAATATACCCGGAATTATGGGAATGGCTTTAGCTTCTAAGATTTCAAATGATAATATGAAAGAAAATTACGGAAAGGTATTTCAGATAAAGAAAAAATTCGTTGATAAATTAAGTAATATCGATAATATAAAGATAAATAGTCTATTAAATAATGATTTTTCACCTTATATATTGAATGTTTCTTTTAGAGGTGTAAGAGGCGAAGTATTGCTTCATTATTTAGAGGAATCAGGAATATATGTGTCTACAGGATCAGCGTGTTCTTCTAAGGAAAGAGAGAGAATTGGTGGTAGTTATG
The DNA here is from genome assembly GCF_022324665.1 of Clostridium sp. YIM B02500. Taxonomy (NCBI): domain Bacteria; kingdom Bacillati; phylum Bacillota; class Clostridia; order Eubacteriales; family Clostridiaceae; genus Clostridium; species Clostridium sp. YIM B02500. The sequence continues at coordinate 252,334 of NZ_JAKGTE010000003.1, forward strand.
TGTTAAAATCTTTAGGATTAACTAAGGATGAAATATCAGGAGGAATTAGATTTTCTTTTTCGGATGATAATGATGAATCAGAGATAGATTATGTAGTAGACATTTTAGAAAAAGGACTTAAATTTTTAAGGAGGATAAAAAAATAATGAGAGAACTTATTTTAGTAAAGTACGCACCAGAAATATTTTTAAAGGGGTTAAACAGAGGTAAATTTGAAAGAAAATTAAGAGATAATATAGCTAAAAAACTTGATGGGATAAAAGCTGAATTTATACACGATAGTGGAAGATATTTTATAAAAACTGATGAAATAGAAGAAAGTATTAATAGGATCAGTAAAGTTTTTGGGATACTTGAAGTATGTTTAGTTAGAGAAGTTGACATAGATTTTAATAGTATACAAGAGGTTGCGTTAGAAAAGGTTAGACAATCAGAAGGAAATACTTTTAAGATTATTACAAATAGAGCTAATAAAAAATTTGAATTGAATTCTATGGAAGTTTCAAGGAAAGTAGGAGCATATGTTCTTACTAATTTAGATGGAGAAATAAATGTTGATGTTAAAAATCCAGATATTTTAATAAATATTGAAATAAGAAATAATTATGCTTATGTTTGGGCAAATACTGATATAACAAAGGGCGCAGCAGGTCTTCCGTATGGAATGAATGGTAGTACAATGTTAATGTTATCTGGTGGTATTGATTCCCCAGTGGCAGGATACATGATGGCTAAAAGAGGTGTTGAAGTAAGTTGTGTTTATTATCACAGCCACCCATATACATCAGAAAGAGCAAAGGATAAAGTTAAAGATTTAGCGAAAATATTAGCTCAATATACAGAAAAAATTAATTTGTACATAGTTCCTTTTACAGATATTCAAATGGAAATTATAAATAAATGTAGAGAAGATGAACTTACAATAATAATGAGAAGATTTATGATGAGGATAGCATGTAAACTTGCAGATAAGTATGGAATAAATTCAGTAAGTACGGGAGAAAGTATAGGCCAAGTTGCAAGTCAGACTATGGATGGTCTTATTGTAAGTGATAATTGTGCTGATAGACCAGCATTTAGGCCGTTAATTGCAATGGATAAAACAGATATAATGGAAATAGCAAGAAAAATAGGAACCTATGAGACTTCAATTTTGCCTTATGAAGACTGTTGTACAATATTTGTTCCAAAGCATCCGAAGACAAATCCAAAACTTGATGCAATAATGAAAGAAGAAGAAAAATTAAATGTGGATGAATTAGTACAAAAATCAATTGAAAATATTGAAGTTGCAACATTTTAGAAAAATACCTCAGGTTTATTTTACCTGAGGTATTTTTTTATATAATTTAAATATTTTAATGACATTCTAAGTTTCACTTGTTATTTGTTCTTTGCTGTTATGATCAAAAATATATTTATCAAAGCTAAATAAGCCTACTGAAATAATTAATATTACTACGGCGAACCAAATTGATTTGCCACCAACGTGTAAAGTTAAGATTCCGCCTAAATAAGCTCCAACAATAAAGAAAAAGATTATAACTAAGTAGCGAATACTTTTGAAAGCAAGTTTTTTGTCTTTTTCTATAAATGCTTTATAGGCAGCTTGAGATGCGGAACGCAAATTACCTGTGCACATAGCTGTACTATATGGAGAGTCAATCAGTTTTCCAAAAGATGCGATTTGAACTGATGACACAAATGAAATTGGAACTGTTACAAATATGTTAGGGACCGTAGTTGGTATAAATCCTATAATAAAAAGCACAATAATTTCAATAATCAAAATTATACGTTCCGCATTTGTAGCAAAAGTCATTGATGGAACTTTAATATCTTTTATCCTTTCGGTAAATATCACCCCAAGCACGAATGCTAAAATAGGCAGTAAAGCTGTAATTGCTTGGCCAGGATTTCTCTTCGTAAGAGCTATTCCAAGTAAAACAAGGTTACCAGTCTGAGCATTAGCAAAAACTTCACCTCTGCAGACAAAGGTGTAAGCATCTAAGAAACCTCCAACAATTGCAAGGAGAATACCAAGGCGTACTGATTCAGAAGTTTTGGTATGGATGTGCATTTTTTTTATTGCGTTTATGTGTATATCTTTAGTAATCAATGTAAAAAGTCTCCTTTCAATATATTTCCAGTATTAAAAATACTTTTACAAATAAACTATTATATTATAACACTAATTTCTATATAGTTAAAATTAAGGATATAAGAATATTTAACATATAACTTATAAATAATTATATAAAGGTTTTTGAAATGATTGACATGGTAGAAAAAATAAGTTATCATAAATTAAATGATAATTTAGCACGCTAAACTGATAAAACGATAAAATGATATAGAGATTAAGCAATAAGAATAGGTGGGGTGGAAAATGAATAAGAAGAACATACTTCCAGAAGGAACAAGGGATTTAGTATTAGATGAATGTGCAGTAAAACGTATTTTAGAAAAAGACATTGATAAACTTTTTGAAAAATGGGGATATAAAGAAGTTATAACACCGACGCTGGAGTTTTATGAAACTTTCAACTATAATTCACAAACTCTAAGAGAAGAAGATATGTACAAGTTCTTCGATAATAGGGGGCGTATATTAATTTTGAGGCCAGATATGACAATTCCAATAGCAAGAGTTGTAGAAACTAAGCTCAAAGATGTAGAATTACCGATAAAGCTTAGGTATACCTCGAATGTTTTTAGAGTGCATGCGAGTCTTGGGGGAAAGAGGAATGAATATACAGATTGCGGTGTTGAATTTATAGGACTTGAAGATGAAAAATCTGATTTAGAAATATTAGTATTGGCATTAGAAGCTTTGAAGAAATTAGGATTAAATGATTTTAAGCTTGAAATAGGAAATATCGGTTTTTTTAATGGGGCATTTAAAAATTTAGAAATAGAGCAGGAATATAAAGAGGCTATTGCGCAGTTTATAGAGGATAAAAACATGAAAAGTTTGGAGGATTATTTAGAGGATTTAGATATAAAGGAAGAGTATAAGGCATTTTTTAATAAGTTGCCTTGGATGTTTGGGGATAAACAGATTTTGGAAGAGGCTAAAAAGTTAGCATTTAATGAAGAGTTAAGAAAAAATCTTGATTATCTGGAGGCATTATACCAGGAACTAGATTTGTTGGGCTATGGTAAAAATGTGACATTTGATTTAGGAATGGTTCCGAGACTGAATTATTACACAGGAATTATTTTTAGAGGTTATGGTGAAGGTGTTGGCAATACGTTACTGAGAGGTGGGCGATATGATAATTTAATTGAGCTTTCAGAAAAATGTGTTCCAGCAGTAGGATTTTCGATAGATATTGATGCTGTGATTCCAACTGTAAAGTTCAATAAAATAGCAAGTGAAAAGGAAAATATATATAAGATATACTATAATAAAAATACTAGAATTGAAGCTATTAAAAAAAGTGAAGAGCTTAGGAATCAAGGGTATATCGTTGATTTATTACCAAATGAAGATATGAAAGAAATAAAAGTAGTTAAGGGTGGGGAATATTAAAAATGAGCATAAGCATAGCATTAACAAAGGGAAGATTAGAAGAAGAAACCATAAAGATCTTAGATAAGGCGAAATTTGATCCTTCAGAATTAAAAAGCAAAGGTAGAAAACTTGTGTTTAAAGATAAAACGCAGGATATAAATTATTTTTTGGTAAAGGCAGCAGATTCAATAACTTATGTTGAACATGGTGTAGCTGATCTTGGAGTAGTTGGAAAAGATACTATTTTGGAAAGTGATAACAATTGCTATGAAGTTTTGGATTTGGGATTTGGAAAGTGTGGATTCATAGTAGCATCATTACCAGAAAGTGATATTTTCAAAAAAGTTGGTCATATAAAAATAGGAAGTAAATATCCAAAAGTTGCAAAGGATTATTTTAAAAAGAAAGGGATGGATGTAGAAGTTATAAAAATAGAGGGATCAGTAGAACTTGCACCAATATTAGGCCTATGTGATGGAATTGTGGATATCATGGAAACCGGAACAACTTTAAAGGAAAATGGTTTAGTTGTTATAGATAGGATTTGTGAAATAAGTGCTAGATTGATAGTGAATAAAGCTAGTTTTAAAATGAAGCAGAATGAAATATGGGATTTTATAGATAGGATTAAGAAAGTGATTAATAATTGACAAAATTCGTGAGATGTTGATAAAATTGATTATGATATCTTGAGTAATTAACAAAAAATAATAAATAAAATTTAAAGAGTATTTTTTGTTGTTATTACTTTTTTATCAAGTCAAAGGGGGGCTATTAATTATATGTTAAATTTAATGGAGATTACCGAGAGTAATAAAGAAAGCTTAATTAGTGAACTTAAAGGTAGAGTTACAGAAACGGAACAAGAGATAATCTCAAGTGTAAATAGTATTCTATCAAGAGTGAAAAAAGATGGGGATAAAGCTTTATTTGAACTTACGAAGTCATTTGATAAGGTTGAACTTAAAACTTTAGAAGTATCAACTTTTGAAATTGATGAATGTTTTAATAAAGTGGAGAAAGAGTTCATTGAAGCATTAGAAGAAGCTAAAGCAAATATAAAAGAGTATCACGAAAAACAAAAATCAAATGGATTTTTAATGACAAAAGATAAAGGAGTATACCTAGGGCAGAGAGTATTGCCTTTAGAAAGAGTTGGAGTTTATGTTCCAGGTGGAACTGCTGCTTATCCATCATCAGTGCTTATGAATGTAATACCTGCAAAAGTAGCAGGAGTAGATGAAATTGTTATGGTAACTCCACCAGATAAAAATGGAGGAATTAATCCATATATTGGAGTGGCTGCAAGAATAGCAGGAATTAATAAAATATATAAAGTTGGAGGAGCACAAGCTGTTGCAGCTTTGGCTTATGGAACAGAGAGCATTAAAAAGGTTGATAAAATTGTTGGACCAGGAAATATATTTGTTGCTACTGCAAAGAAATTAGTATTTGGAGAAGTTGATATAGATATGATTGCAGGGCCCAGTGAAATATTAGTTATTGCTGATGAGAAATCTAATCCGTGTTTTGTAGCAGCAGATTTAATGTCACAGGCAGAGCATGATAAATTAGCATCATCAATATTAATCACAACATCAAAAGAATTACACAAGAGAGTTGAGATGGAGCTAGAACGACAAGTAAAGGCTCTTGAAAGAGAAGAAATAATAAGAACCTCCCTTGAAAATTTTGGAAGTACAATAATTTGTAGAACAATAGAAGAATGTATTGACATTTCTAATTCTATAGCTCCAGAGCATTTAGAACTAATGGTAGATGATCCAATGAAATATTTAGGTATGGTTAGAAATGCGGGGTCTGTATTTTTAGGAAGATACTGTCCAGAGCCTATAGGAGATTATTTTGGGGGGACAAATCATGTATTACCTACAAGTGGTACAGCAAGGTTCTTTTCACCGTTATCAGTTGATAGTTTTATAAAAAAATCTTCTTTCATTTATTATTCAGAAGAAGCACTTATGGAAAATGGAGAAAAAATTATAACATTAGCAAGCAAGGAAGGACTTACAGCTCATGCTAATTCTGTGAAAGTGAGATTAGAGAATGGGAACTTATAATGAGTATATAAATTCGTATGATGAGTATACAATAAATCTAGATAGCAATGAAATTTATCTAGAGATGGACCCAAAGATACTAATGAAAATGAAATCTTGCTTAACTAATGTACTTTTCCATAGGTATCCTACAAATGAGATGACTACAATTAAAGAATTATATGCAAATTATGCAAATATAGAGAGCAAAAATATAATTGTAGGAAATGGGTCTGATGAGATGCTTGAACTTGTTGTAAGTAAGGCTATTAAAAATGGAAAGAAGGCATTAACTCTAGGACCAGATTTTACAATGTATGATTTTTTGGTTTCAAGATTTGGTGGAGAATTAAAGAAATATGATATAGGCAAAACTATGAATTTTAATGTTCAGGAATTTATAAATATAGGAAAACAAGAAGCCGTAGATCTAATTATCTTTTCAAATCCCAATAATCCTACTGGAATTGGAATAGAGTTAGAAGATATAGTTAATATTTTAGAAGTTTTTAAAAATACTGTTGTTCTTGTAGATGAGGCTTATTATGAATTCTACGGAAAATCAATGATTCCATATATAAATAAATATAAAAACTTGGTTGTTACAAGAACCTTGTCAAAGGCTTGGGGGCTTGCATCGTTGAGAGTAGGATTTTTGATAACTCATGAGAGTAATATTTCTGAATTATTAAATTATAAAATTCCATATACAATAAGTTCGTTTTCGCAAAATCTGGCCTCAATGGCTTTGAGATACCCAGAAAATGTTGTAAAAAATGCAAAACAAATAGTTAAACAAAGAGAAGAATTATATGAGAATTTAAAAGAGGTTGAAAAAAATGCCGCAATGAAAATACAATTCTATCCGTCAAAGGGAAACTACATCTTTGGACGAACACCTCATAAGGAAGCTCTTATTAAGGGACTTGAGAGTATGGGGATAATAATTAGAAATTTTAATGATGACAGTTTCAGAATTACAGTTGGTTCACCAATGCAAAATAGGAAAGTAGTTGAAGGAATAAAAAAGATTTTTATATATGTATAAATACTTGGCATGTTTAGGAAAAATAATAAGTTGGTATATTGATTTATTTAAAGGGATAATATTTGACTCAATAAAAAATAATTATATCATTTGTATATTATTTTCTTAGATATGCTTGACTATAGAAAGATTATGTTTTATATAGATATTATTAATTTATAGAATTCTTTTGGAAAACTATATTTAAAATACAATTATTCGTTTTAAGGAGAATTAGTATGTCAGATAGAAGCTCAAGAAGAGAAAGAATAACTAAAGAAACTAGTGTTAGAGTAGAAATTGACTTAGATGGAAACGGGAATAGTGAAATAAATACAGGGATTGGATTTCTAGACCACATGTTAACTTTGTTTTCATTTAATAGTAAGGTTGACTTGGATGTATTTGCTAAAGGAGATTCTTATGTATGCGATCATCATACAATAGAAGATATCGGAATAACATTAGGAGAAGCATTTAAAGAATCACTAGGAGATAAGCATGGCATAAACAGATATGGAACTTTTTATGTACCAATGGATGAAACGCTTGCTTTAGCGTCAATTGATGTGAGCAATAGACCCTTTTTGGTTTTTGATTGTGATTTTAAGAGAGAAAAAGTTGGTGAAATGTCAACTGAAATGGTGGTTGAGTTTTTCAGAGCCTTTGCATTTAATGCTGGAATAACACTTCATTTAAAAGCTTTATATGGTGAAAATGATCATCATAAAATAGAAGCTTTATTTAAAGCTTTTGGAAGAGCAATTAAAGAAGCTATATCTAGAAGTAGTGATAATGATATACCATCTACTAAAGGAAGCTTATAAAAAATTATAAAAGAGAAAAATGAATAATGATGATTATTTAGTAAAATATCTGTAAAGTTTGGGGAATAGAGATGCTAACTTATCATTTGTTATTCATTTTGATCTTTATTATAGGAGGGGGTTATATAATGATAGTTATAATAGACTATGGAATGGGAAACTTAAAAAGCGTTAAGAATGCCCTGGATTATCTTGGGATTGAGAATAAGATCTCATGTAGTGAAGATGAAATCAGAGATGCGGATGCATTAATATTACCAGGCGTTGGAGCATTCCCAGATGCTATGGAGACTATTGAAAAATTATCTTTAGATAAAATAATATCAGAAGAAGTAAGAAGGAATAAACCGCTTCTTGGAATATGTCTCGGTATGCAATTATTATTTGAAAATGGATTTGAAGGAATTGAAAGAAAAGGGCTCGGCTTATTAAAAGGTAGTATTATTAAAATGAAAGATGATAAAGTTAATAATATAAAGATCCCACATATTGGTTGGAATGATTTGGTTTTTAGTAGAAGCGATGAACTTTTCAGAGGTATAGATGAAGGGGGATTTGTTTATTATGTGCATTCTTATTTTGCACAAGGTTATAATGATGAAGATTTGGTAGCATACAGCGAATATGGGGAAAATAAGATACCAGGTGTAGTTAGGTGCAAAAATGTAATAGGAGCTCAATTTCATCCGGAAAAAAGTGGATCTGTAGGTTTGGCCATTTTAAAAAATTTTGGGGAGTTGATTAAATGATAATTTTACCAGCAATTGATATAATTGATGGCAAGCCAGTAAGATTGTATCAGGGAGATTATAATAAAAAAGAAATTGTTGCAGATGATGTATTTGAAACAGCAAAATCTTTTCAAGATATGGGAGCAGAATATATACATTTAGTAGATTTAGATGGGGCTAAAAGTGGAAGTAATCAAAATCATGAGCTAGTAATTAAAATTGCTAATGAGCTTAATATTCCTGTGGAACTAGGTGGAGGAATAAGATCTTTTGAAACTATTAAATATCTTTTAGATAATGGAGTAGCAAGAGTAATTCTTGGAACTATAGCAATGGAAGATGAAGAGTTACTAAAAAAGGCAATAGCAATATATGATAGCAAAATAGCAGTTGGAATAGACTGTAAAGATGGCAAAGTATATGGAAGGGGATGGCTTGCGGCCAGTGACCTTGATTATATAGAATTTGCTAAAAAGATGGAGAATATTGGTGTTAGGAATATAATAGTAACCGATATTAGTAAAGATGGAACATTAGAAGGACCTAATGCAGAAATGCTTAAAAAACTTAAGAGAACAGTAAGTATTGATATTACAGCTTCTGGTGGAATTAAGGATATTAAAAATATTAAAGAATTAAAAAACATAGACTTATATGGGGCAATAACAGGTAAAGCTATATATGCTAAAACATTGTCTTTAGAAAAAGCAATAGAAATTTCTAAAGAGGGGAGATAACTGGATGCATACTAAGAGAATTATTCCATGCCTTGATGTAAAAGAAGGAAGAGTTGTTAAAGGAATTAATTTTGAGGGATTGGTCGATGTAGGTGATCCTGTTGCACTTGCAGAATATTATAATAAGCAAGGAGCGGATGAATTAGTATTTTTAGATATAACAGCAACTCATGAAAAACGTGGCATAATGGAAAAAGTTGTTCAAAGTGTAGCTGAAAAAATTTTCATCCCATTTACAGTAGGTGGAGGACTTCAGACTTTAGATGATATAAAGTCAATACTTAGAGCAGGAGCAGATAAGGTGAGTTTAAACTCAGCAGCTGTTAGAAATAAAATGCTTATAAAAGAAGGAGCTTTCTATTTTGGAAGTCAGTGTATAGTATTGGCAGCTGATGCAAAGAAAAGATCTGATAATACAGGATGGAATGTTGTAATAAACGGAGGAAGAATTGATACAGGATTAGATCTGCTAAAGTGGATTGAGGAAGCAACAGCGCTTGGAACTGGAGAAATTCTTTTAACATCTATGGATGCAGATGGAACTAAAAAAGGCTTTGATTTGGAATTGACAAAAGCTGTAAGTGATATAACTAATGTTCCGGTAATAGCTTCAGGTGGATGCGGTTGTTTAGAAGATTTTTATGATGTATTTAAAAGTAATATAGCGGATGCAGCACTTGCCGCTTCTCTTTTTCACTATGGGGAGTTAACTGTTGATGAGGTTAAAAGATATTTACATGATAAAAATATTTCAGTACGTATATAAGTTTAAGATTATATAAAAAGCAAATAGCTAGTATATATCTGAAGGGAGAAAAATTGTATGGAGATTTGCAAGAGAGTGGAGCAAGTTGATTTTGAAAAGATGAATGGATTGATTCCAACTATAGTTCAAGATTATAAAACTAAAGAGGTTTTAATGTTAGCCTATATGTCAAAAGAAAGTTTAAATAAGACATTAGAGGATAATACAACTTGGTTTTACAGTAGAAGTAGGGATGAACTTTGGAATAAAGGAGCAACTTCGGGACATTTTCAGTATGTGAAAGAAATAAAAATAGATTGTGATAATGATACCATTTTGATATTAGCTGAGCAAGTTGGAGCGGCATGCCATACAGGAAATAGAACTTGTTTTTATAGGGATTTGTAATTTATATATGAGAAGCATTGGAGGATTAAAAATGGATGAAAATATAAAGGCTTTATATGAGACTATACTAAAAAGGAAAACAGAAGGTGAAGAGGGATCCTATACGAAGTATCTTTTTGAAAAGGGAACAAACAAGATACTAAAAAAAGTTGGAGAAGAATGCACGGAAGTTATAATTAGTTGTAAAGAAAATAATAAAGAAGAACAGATAAATGAGATTTGTGATCTTACTTATCACTTACTTGTTCTAATAGCTCAAATGGATATTTCAATTGAAGAAGTAGGAGCAGAATTGGAAAAGAGGAGAACTAAAATTAATAATTTTAAAGGTGAAAGAAAACCGATAACAAATGTTTAAATAAATTCTATTTGTAATTAAGCGGTATTATAAGTATAAAAGTAGGATTGTTTGTCTGAGCAATCCTTTTTTTGATGTTAAGATGCGGAAATCTGAATAACATAAGTTTTAGAATTACAAAATTTTAACGGTTGATTGTCAATTATAAGTTGAGTATTATAATATTAGGTAAACACAAAGTAAATTTTTTATTAATTATAGGCAAGAATACTTATAATATTAAACATAAAAAAGAAAACCTGTATATATAGTACAGGTTTTCGCATGTCCACTCGAGAAAGGAAATAAATGAACATGTTATTGTGGGTTTATAAAATTTTATGGCGATAAACCATAAAGTGTATGGGCTATTTGTTACAATATTGATAATTTAATTATACAATAATCACAAAAAAAAACAATAATTTTTTATATTATGACAATTAAAATATAAGAGAAATAAGTAAAGTTTATGTTGCTAAATAAAGGCTTTAGTATATAGAAAAAATTATAAGAAATTTATAGGTGTATAATATAGATATTATGTAGAAACTAACTTGAATTTAATGTAGATTAAGAATGAAAATATTAAATTATTATATTAATATATAAATTTAATATTGCAATATATAATTACAAAATAAAATAATATGTGTAGGAGAATGAAATGATTAAAATATATAAAGAAGAATTGTTGAAAAATACCATAGATTATGAAGAGTATTCAGAAAATGTTTGTAAATTAACACTAGAAGAACTTAAAAAAGAAGGGTTATTGGAATGTGGAGGTTGCTGCTTAAAGGGAGAAAATAAAAAAGGTAATTGCTCAAGCTGCAATAGTAAGAACAGTTGTAAAAAATAATATTATTTTTTGATCTAGGATTATATGATTATAAAAATATAAAATATGTTGTAGATTTAAACAAAAGAATAATATATAATGAATTTGTTTATATTATAATACATTAGAAAGATTTGGAGGGGGCCATCTTTGGGAAAGCCAAGTATTTTTAGTAGAGAATATGAAAAAAGGATGAAGCGAAGAAGAAGAAATGCGATAATAATATTTTTGGCAATAATATTAATAACATCTGCGCTATCAATTAAAATAGCGTATAATCCAATAGATTATAAAAATATTAAACAAAATATACAGGCATGGATTGATAGTGATACTAATAATTCTTCAGAACAGACTAAAGCAGAAAAACAAGAAACATCTGACGAAAAAAAAGATGAGGAAGTAGTTCAAGAAGAACCTCAAAAACCGGTGGAAGAATATATAAATATAACTCTAGCGAGTGGAAATGTTGCAAAAGCAATTTATGTAGATGATGCTAATACAGGAAAAGTTTTTAAAACTTTAGATACTAGCGATAATGGTGTTAGTTACAGCATAAGTCCATCTGGTAAGGAAATAATTGTGGAAGATACAAATTCAGTAATTACTCTATATAATTTAGATGGAACAAACAAGGTGATATCAAAAGATCAATATGTATCTACAAGTGGAAGTGTTTTTACTAAAGAAGCTACAATTCAATCAAATCCAAAATACTTATGGAATCAGAATCCAAAATTTATTAGTGAAGATAAAATAATATTTTTAACTAATAGGCCATATTTTGGAGCTGGAAATCTTAAAAAGTATCTATGGATGACTGATATTTCAACTAATGAAGATAAGGTTATGTGGGATTTAGCTGGAGCTAATATAGAAATTGGTGAAAAGGAAGAAAAAGGCGTTAAAATTACTGTTGATGGTAGAGTATATTTTATCGATGTAAATGGTAATTATATTCAATAGAGATAATATTAATAAATTATTTGATAAGATTTAAGTGTTTATGGTATAATGACTTAGTTAAATTAGATGCACACTATTTAGGAGGAAAGAATAAAATGAAAGCTAAAGTGGAAAAAATAGAAACAAATGTGATAAAATTAGAAATAAGGGTTGAAGCTGAAAAATTCGATGCAGCGTTAACTAAAGCTTATAATAAGAATAAGGGCAGATATAATATACCTGGATTTAGAAAAGGAAAAGTTCCTATGGCAATGGTTAAAAAGTTCTATGGAGTTGAAGTATTCTATGATGACGCTGTTAATTTTGCTATAGATGAATCATATCCAGAAGCATTAAATGCAGAAAATATTAAACCTGTAGATTACCCACAAGTTGATATAGTAGAATTAGGAGAAGGTAAAGAATTAGTTTATACTGCTACAGTTACTACTTATCCAGAAGTAGAACTTGGAGAGTATAAAGGATTAGATATAAAGAAGCCTATATATGAAGTAGAAGATACTGAAATAGATAAGCAAATTAAAGAAATGCAAGAAAAAAATGCTAGAATAGAAGTTAAAACAGAGGGAAATATAGCTAAAGGGGATATAGCTGTTATTGATTTCAAAGGATACATAGATGGAGTTGCTTTTGAAGGTGGAGAAGGCTCTGATTATTCTTTAGAAATAGGTTCTGGTACTTTCATTGATAATTTTGAAGAACAATTAATCGGTTTAGCAGTTGGGGACAAAAAAGAAGTAAATGTTACTTTCCCAGAAGCTTACGGAAAAGAAGAATTAAACGGAAAACCAGCAATGTTTGAAGTTGAAATTAAGTCAATTAAAGTTAAAGAATTGCCAGAATTAGATGATGAATTTGCTAAAGATGTATCAGCAGTTGACACATTTGCAGAATTAAAAGAAAATCTTAAAAAGACATTAGAAAAAAATAACGATGAAAAGGCAGAAAGAGAATTCGAAGAAGCTGTTATAACTGCAGTAATTGAAAACTCAAAAATGGATATTCCAGAAGTTATGGTAAATAAAGAAATTGATGCCATGATGCAAGATCTTGAAGGAAGATTAAAATATCAAGGTTTAAGCTTAGAACAATATATGGAATTCACAGGAAATACAACTGAAAAAATGAGAGACTTTATGAAAGAAAATGCAGAAAGAAAAGTTAAAGCTGATTTAGTTCTTGAAGCTATTGCAAAAACAGAAGAAATTAAAGCAACTGAAGAAGAGTTAAATGCAAGAGCTTTAGAATTAGGAAAGATTTATGGACCAAAAGACCCAGAAAAAATGGCTAAAATCTTAGTTAAGTCTCAAAGAAACATGATTGAAAAAGACATAATATTAGAAAATACTTTAAAATTCTTAAAAGAAAATTGCAAATAATTTATTTTAATATATAATATAAAATAAGAATGCTAATTATAAATTGCCAGAAAAAAATTTTTTTCTGGCAATTTATTCAAATAATAATTAACAAAGTAATAAAAAAAATATATAATTAGAATTAGAAAAAGTATAATAGTAAAAGGAGGATTTATATGGCTTTAGTACCTATGGTTGTAGAACAAACAAGTAGAGGAGAACGTTCCTATGATATATTTTCAAGATTATTAAAAGAAAGAATAATCATGTTAAGTGGAGAAGTGAATGATGATAGTGCTAATTTAATAGTAGCACAATTATTATTTTTAGAAAGTGAAGATCCAGATAAAGATATATATATATATATAAATAGTCCAGGAGGATCAATAACAGCTGGAAATGCTATATATGATACTATGCAATATATTAAGTGCGACGTATCAACAATATGTATAGGTATGGCAGCTTCAATGGGAGCATTTTTACTTTCTTCTGGAACAAAAGGAAAGAGATTTGCACTTCCAAACGCTGAAGTTATGATACATCAACCACTAGGCGGTTTTCAAGGTCAAGCAACAGATTTTGAAATACATGCTAAAAGAATATTAAAGATGAAAGAAACTTTAAATAGAATTTTAAGTGAAAATACTGGTAAGCCTTTAGAAACAATTAAAGCAGATGTAGAAAGAGATAACTTCATGTCTGCAGAAGAAGCTAAAGCTTATGGGTTAGTTGATGAAGTAATAACTACGCATAAAATAGGAAAAGATAAATAAGATTGAATTTTAAATTTATACGTTTTTAAGTGAGGTGAATGTATGGCTAAATATGATGAAAAGAAGCAGTTAAAGTGTTCTTTCTGCGGCAAAACTCAAGAACAAGTAAAAAGATTAATTGCAGGTCCAGGAGTATATATTTGTGATGAATGTATTGATTTATGTTCTGAAATTATAGCAGATGAATTCCAAGAAACTGTTGATTTTGACCCTAAAAGTGTACCAAAGCCAAATGAGATTAAAGAATACTTAGATTCTTATGTCATTGGGCAAGAAAGAGCAAAAAAATCTTTAGCAGTAGCAGTTTATAATCATTATAAAAGAATTAATACTAATAAAGAAGATATTGATGTTGAATTATCAAAAAGTAACATTTTACTACTAGGACCAACTGGTTCAGGAAAAACACTACTTGCTCAAACATTAGCAAGATTTTTAAATGTACCTTTTGCAATTGCTGATGCTACAACATTAACAGAAGCTGGATATGTTGGAGAAGATGTAGAAAATATTCTTCTTAAACTAATACAGAATGCAGATTATGATGTAGAAAAAGCTGAAAGAGGCATTATTTATATAGATGAAATAGATAAAATTGCTAGAAAATCAGAAAATCCATCTATTACTCGTGATGTATCAGGTGAAGGTGTTCAACAAGCATTGTTAAAGATACTAGAAGGAACTGTTGCATCTGTTCCTCCACAAGGTGGAAGAAAGCATCCTCATCAAGAGTTTATCCAAATAAATACTTCTAATATATTATTTATCTGTGGTGGAGCTTTTGATGGTGTTGATAAGATAATAGAAAATAGAACAAGAAAGAGTTCTATGGGATTTGGAGCACAAATTCAAGCTAAACATGAAAAGGATGTTGGAAGCTTACTAAAAGAAATTATGCCAGCAGACTTATTGAAGTTTGGGTTAATTCCTGAATTTGTTGGAAGACTTCCAATACTAGTTACTTTAGAGTCTTTAGATAAAGAAGCTTTAATTCAAATTTTAACTAAACCTAAAAATGCTCTTGTAAAGCAATATAAGAAATTATTCGAGCTAGATGATGTTAAGTTAGAGTTTGACGAAAAGTCATTAATCGCAATAGCAGAAGAAGCGATTAGCAGACAGACAGGCGCCAGAGGTTTAAGAGCTATTATTGAAGATATAATGAATGAAATAATGTATGAGATACCTTCTGATAATAGAATAACTAATGTTATAATAACTGAAGAGGCTATTAAAGAGAAAAAGCAGCCTAGAATTGAAAGAGTAGAAGAAGGAAAGATTAGACCTACTTTAGTAAAAGCTAGAACTAAGAAAGATATTGAATCAGCTTAATATTAGCGAGAATAATAAGTCAGTATATATTTTTTTATATATACTGACTTATTTAGCGTTTTTTACAAGTTTTTAGTATTTTAAATATTGGATTGTTTTTATTTATATTTCAAAATCAAGAATATATTTGTAATAATAAGCAAATAATACTAATAATAAAAATTGAAGGAGGCAAAGTATATTTACTTTAGTAATAATAAGGAAATAAAATGTATATATTAGTAAAGGTAAGTATATTTAAAGATTATGACAAATATATTAATGATTTTGCAAATTATAGTTCTAATTCTCATGGTTTATGTTATGTGTAATGCAATAAGTAAACCACAAAAAAATAGGGAGATAATAATTGATAGGGAAAATACTAAGGAATTAAATAATCTAAATAGATTAAGACAAATAAGTTTATCTAAGCCACTTACTGAAAAAAGTAGACCATCTAGTTTTGATGAGGTAATAGGGCAAGAAAAAGGGATTAAAGCATTAAAGGCAGCTCTTTGCGGGCCGAATCCTCAACATGTTATAATTTACGGACCACCAGGGGTTGGAAAGACGGCAGCAGCTAGATTGGTGTTGGAGGAAGCTAGAAAATCCAAACTATCGCCATTTACAGAAAAGTCAAAATTTGTTGAGTTAGATGCAACCACATTGAGATTTGATGAGAGAGGAATAGCAGATCCACTAATAGGTTCAGTGCATGATCCGATTTATCAAGGCGCTGGTTCTTTAGGTATAGCTGGAATTCCACAACCAAAGGCAGGAGCTGTTACAAAAGCTCATGGGGGTGTATTATTTTTAGATGAGATTGGAGAGCTTCATCCAATTGAGTTAAATAAGTTATTGAAGGTATTAGAAGATAGAAAAGTGTTTTTAGATAGTTCATACTATAGTTCAGAAGATACTAATATGCCTAAGTACATAAAGGAAGTATTTGATAATGGGCTTCCTGCTGATTTTAGATTAATAGGAGCAACAACAAGAGCGCCACATGAAATCATACCAGCTATAAGATCAAGATGTGTTGAAATCTTTTTTAGGGCATTATTGCCTGAAGAAATAGAGAAAATAGCTGAAAATTGTGTTAATAAAGTTGGATTGCAAATTTCAAAAGATGGTGTTGAAGAAGTAAGTAAATATTGCACAAATGGTAGAGAAGTAATAAATTTGATTCAGTTGGCGTCTGGAATTGCTATTAATGAAGATAGAAGTGAGATTACATTAGATGATATTAAATGGGTATTAGAGAATGGACAGTATAACAAAATAATTTCAAATAAGATACCATCTCAATCTAGAGTTGGGGTTGTTAATGGATTAGCAGTATATGGAGCAAACATTGGAATGTTAATGCCTCTTGAAGTTAGTTGTAAGAAAGTTACAAGTAGAAGAGGGGAACTTAAAATAACTGGAATAGTTGAAGAGGAAGAGATAACTAATAACAATAAAAAAATAAAAATGAAAAGCACTGCTTTTGCATCTGTTCAAAATGTGCTTACAGTATTAGATAATTTATTCGATTTATCAACTGATAGATATGATATACATGTAAATATATCAGGAGGAATTCCAGTTGATGGCCCATCAGCTGGTATAAGTATTGCAACAGCGATCTATAGCGCTATAACTAAGCAGAAAATAAATAGGTTTGTTGCTATGACTGGAGAAATAAGCATATTAGGATCTGTAAAAGCGATAGGAGGAGTGAAGGCTAAAATATCTGCAGCCTTTAAAGCTGGTGCAAAAAAAGTTATAATTCCACAAGAAAATTATGATGAATCACTACATGAAATATGTGAAATAGAAATAATTCCTGTAACAAATTTTAAAGAGGTAATTAAGTTGGCTATAGAAGAAGATATAATTAATGAAAGCGAACGAGAAATATTATCAGCTGAAGGCAATAACATTTTGAATAACTTGTAAAGTTATATTTTTAATTAGTACAGTAAAATATGAATAAATCTTAATATTTTTACACTTTTTCTTTTAAAATTAATATATTATGTTATAATAGATAAACTAAAGAGTATTTATAGTAGTATATATGCTGTTTGATTAAACAAAATTATTATAAGTTTACAAAGCAAGTGACTAGGTATACTTGTTTTGTAAACTCTACAATATATAATGAGTTTTTTATTTTTAGAATCATTGAAAAAAATATTTATTATGTGTATACTAGATAAGTCAAAATAAATAATGTAATTAAGATATGGGGGGAAATAGTACTATGAAAAAGCTATATACGATTCCGCTAATTCCTTTAAGAGGATTGACTGTTTTTCCTAGTGTGGTTGTACATTTTGATGTGGGAAGAGAAAAATCCATAGCAGCTATTGAACAAGCTATGTTAGATGAACAAGAAGTTTTTCTTGTAGGGCAAAAAGATTCAATGATAGAAGAACCTAATCAAGATGAAATATATTCGATTGGAACCATATGTAAAATAAAGCAAATCTTAAAGATGTCTGATAATACTATTAGAGTTCTTGTGGAAGGCCAAGAAAGAGGTAAAATAGTTAAATATATAGAGGAAGAAGAAAATTATATAAAAGTTTCAGTAAAAAAATTAGATGATAAAGTGGTTAAGAATGAGGAATTAGACGCCTATATTAAATTCTTGGATAAAGAATTTATGAAACTACTTAAGTTAAGTGAAGATAATTTTGGAGAAGCAGTTAAATCAATAGATTCACTTGAAAAACCAAGTCAGTTTGTAGACATGGTAGCTTCTTATGCAATAACTGATGAAAAGCTTAAACAAGAAATTTTGGAAATAGTAGATATAATCAAGAGAGTAGAGAAAGTACTAGAAAGAATTAAAATAGAGATTTCTATAGCAAAAATCCAAAAAAAAATTGCTAATAAAGTAAAGAATACAGTTGCAAAAGAGCAGAAGGAATTTTATCTAAGAGAGCAATTGCGCGCAATTCAAGAAGAATTGGGTGAAGATGATGAGGACAAGAAAGAAATAGCTAAGTATGAAGAAAAAATCAAGAAAGCTAAACTTCCTAATGAAGTTAAAGAAAAGGTTAATTACGAGTTATCAAGACTTAAAAATATGAGTCCTACGTCATCAGAAGGCAATGTTGTAAAGGCATATTTAGACTGGGTATTGGATATCCCTTGGGGTAAGAATACAAAGGAAAATATTGATGTTACTAAAGCAAGAGAAGTTTTAGATAATGAGCACTATGGATTGGAAGACGTTAAAGATAGAATTATAGAGTATTTAGCAGTAAAACAATTCAGTAAGTCCCAAAAAGGACCTATTCTTTGTTTAGTTGGCCCTCCAGGTGTGGGAAAGACATCTATAGCAAAATCTATAGCTAATGCCATTAATAGAAAATATACAAGAATATCCGTAGGTGGAATGAAGGATGAAGCTGAAATAAGAGGTCATAGAAAGACATATGTTGGTGCAATTCCAGGTAGAATAGTCTATGCAATGAAAGAGGCAAAATCTATGAATCCATTAATGCTTTTTGATGAGATAGATAAAATTAGTTCGAGCTATAAAGGTGATCCATCTGATGCATTATTAGAAATATTAGATAGTGAGCAAAACAAAGATTTTAGAGATAGTTATTTAGAAGTACCGATGGATTTGTCTAAGGTTATGTTTATAGCAACAGCAAATTCTTTAGAAACCATACCAAGGCCGCTTTTAGATAGAATGGAAGTTATTGAAGTATCGGGATATACGTATGAAGAAAAATTCAATATAGCTAAAAATCATCTTATTCCTAAGATATTTAAAGAACTTGATATTCCGCAAGATAAAATTGATATAGAAGACGATTCTATTAGAATGGTTATCGAGGGATATACAAGAGAATCAGGAGTTCGTGGATTAGAAAGAAAATTAAGTTCTTTAATAAGAAAAGTATTAGCAGAAATGTTAAAAAGAGAACAAAAGGAATTCCTAATTAATAATGAAAGTGTTGAAAAATTATTAGGTAAGAAGACGTTTGATTTTGATCAAATTGATAAAGTGGACAAGGTTGGAGTAGTTACAGGAATGGCATGGACTGCATATGGAGGCGATACGCTTCCAATAGAAGCTATGGTTATGACTGGATCAGGAAAACTTGAACTTACAGGTAAGCTTGGAGATGTTATGCAAGAGTCGGCAAGGACAGCGTACAGTTATGTTAGAGCTAATGCAATTAAGTTTGGGATAAATGAAACTTTTTATAAAGAAAAGGATATCCATATTCATGCACCAGAAGGTGCAGTGCCTAAGGATGGTCCATCGGCAGGCGTGACTATGGTAACTGCACTTGTATCAGCACTATCCGGTAAGAAGGTTAAGCATAATGTAGCAATGACAGGTGAAGTTACATTAACAGGAAGAGTGCTTCCGATTGGTGGGCTAAAGGAAAAATCTTTAGCAGCATTTAGAGCAGGAGTAGATACTATAATAATTCCTAAAGAAAATGAGAAAGATATAGATAAGATACCAAATTCGATTAGAAATAGCTTGAATATTATTTCTGCTAAAGAAGTTAATGAGGTATTGAAAAATGCACTAATTGGAGAGGATACTAATGAGAATTAAGAAATCAGATTTTATTACGTCAGCAGTAAAGAAGAATCAATATCCCATAGATAATAGAGTGGAAGTTGCATTTGTTGGAAGATCTAATGTAGGAAAGAGTTCGCTGATAAATTCATTAACCAATAGAAAAAAACTTGCAAAGGTTAGTCAGACTCCAGGAAAAACTAGATTAGTTAACTTTTTTCTTATAAATGATGATTTTTATTTAGTTGATTTGCCTGGATATGGATATGCAAAAGTTTCGAAGGCGGAGAAGGATAGCTGGGGGAAAACTGTTGAAATGTATTTGACTGGTAGAGAACAGCTAAAAAGAGTTGTCTTGCTTGTAGATTCTAGGCATAAGCCAACGGGTGATGATATAATTATGCATGAATGGATAAAACATTTTGGTTATGACGTTATAGTAGTCGCTACAAAGAGCGATAAACTTACACGGAATGAATTAAAGAAAAATGAGAAAGTTATAAAAGAAACACTCAAATTAAATTCAGATGACAAATTATATTTTTTCTCATCATTAAATAAAGATGGGAAAGATGAACTAATAGATAATCTTTTCTTAGAATTTGCGACAGATTTAGATTAGTAAAATATTTTTTATAAATTTTTATATAATAGTAAACAAATAACCTCTTACAGATATAATATTTGTAAGAGGTTATTTCTATTTAAGTAATGATATTATTTATTAAAATAGCTGATAAAAAATTTAAATAATTATAAGTTATAAAAAATAGTGTCAAAAATTTTAGGTAGGAATAATATATAGTATAAAAAAGAAAAAAATATTTCCAAGGAGGAATAAAAATGGAGATGAATGATATCCTAAATGGTTTAAATTCATGTGATGATGATTGTTCAGATTCAAGTTCTAACAATTGTGGTTGCGGGCCAAACTTTGGTGGACCAGGAATCGGAGGTTTTCCAGGGGGTATAGGAGGCTGTGGACAAGGATTCAATAATGGTGGTTGCGGATTTAACAGCTGGATTTGGATTTTATTAATATTATTCTATTGTGGCTGTGGAAGAAATAATTTAGGAAGAGGTAATGTAGGAAGTGATTGCTGCTGTGAGAAAAAGTGCGATTGCTGCTGTGAAAAGAAAGATTGCTGTTGCAACAAAGGCGGAGCTAATAGTGGATTCTTAGGTAGTTGTGCACCATATTTGTTTATATTAGTACTATTATTCCTTTGCAATAATAACAATGGAATAGGCGGAGGATTTAACAATTGTGGATTTGGCGGAGGAGTAAGTCCTTTCGGTAATAATTTTGGTTGTGCTGCTAATTGTTAAGATTCTTAATTTTTAGGAAGGAGAGATAAATATGTCTAAAAGGAAGAATAAATGTTGCTGTGAAAAAAGACACAATGAATGTTGCTGCTATGAGCCAAGATCAAATGCTTCAGATGGTTTATTAGGAAGTGGTTGTACACCAATCATATTTCTATTAATAGCATGCGGGTCAGGTTTATTAAACTGTAACAAATCATATTTAATTATTTTACTATTTATATTATGTGGTGGATGCTTCTCTAATCTTTTAGGAGGCGGACGAGGAGAAAGTAATTGCTGCTGCTAGGATAGTGGATAGAGGGCTTTAATGGCCCTCTAAAAAAATGCGTAAAAACATAAACATTTTTAGAATGATATACATATATTAAAAAGAGACAATTTTAAGTGAGAGGATTTTAAAATGGCTAAGCATAAACATAGAGAACAAGATCAAACATCAAATGATACTAGTTCTAATATTAATGATAATGCTAGAAATGCACCTTTCGGAATTGATCCTATGCAGTTAATGGGATTACTAGGTGGAAATTTTGATATGAATAATATGGGGAATATGTTAGCTTCAATGAATACAAATGGATTTAATTTGGGAAATTTAAATTCAATAGCTCAAATGATGGGGTTAAATTTAGATAATAACTTATTTCAAGGAAATATGAGTGGAAGTCAAAGCAATGTAAATAATAAGAATATGTATTCAAATCCTAAAGAATATTCTAGCAATACGAATCCTAAAAATTCTGAAAATCTAAATGAAGATAAAGGTGTTAAAAAGAACAATGTTGCAACAAATAGAAATATTAAGGATAAGGATGCGAACTTAGAATTTTTAATGGCAATTAGAAGTTATGCTCATCCGGATAGAATAAAGTTTATTGATAGAATCATTGAAGCTTATAAGAATGGAGAACTCAAAGAAGCATAAAAAAATAAAAATTATTTTTTAAATTGTGTATACAAAAAGAAATCATGTCAATAATATTAATGTAATAGAGAAAGTATTCTCTTACAAACTTAATGGATTATTAAGTAAGACTTGATTTAGAGAGGTATTTCCATCTAAAATCTAGTTAAGCTTATCCAGAAGTTTAATGCCGTTTGGTTAACATTTAAAGAGTTTGATGTGTTAATGGCAGTTCAACTATCGGATAAATTTTTTACTTCATTAAGTAACCCCTCATCCCCCTTTAGGCCGCTAATGCGGCCTTTTATATTTATTTAGCTTTTTGTATACTATTTATTTTATAAGAAGAACCTTGCTTTTCAAAATCTATTAATAATATCAACTCACTTTTATTATTTGTACCTTTAAGATTGCTTTTTTCAAAAGATAGTCTCCACCTTATAGCTGAGGGCTCTAATGACTCAGTCCACTTATAATCATAAAAAAAGGCATTTTGAAAAGTATACGAATAATTATCTTTATCTAAACTCCAAAGTAAAGATAAATTCTCTTTGTCAATTGTAGAAGAGAAGATATCTGGAAGATCATCAACTACGTAAGGAAGCTCAACTAAATTAATAAAACTCGTTGCAGAATCTAATGAAGGAAGATTTGCATTATCCTTACTAGTATCTAAAATATCATTATTAATGAGCATAAAGCTATTTAATGAAGAAAGCCCTTCTGATGATGATATTGAATAACATTGAGGAGTCTTAGAATTTTTACAATCCAATATACCAAAAATATTATTATTACTTGAATAGAGCAAATTAAAGTTTTTTTTATTCCACTTAAATACATAAGACATAGACTTATCATTTTTAGAGCCAAGAAGTATAATTTCAGGAATATTATCTCTAGAAAGATTATGAAAATAAACTTTAGGCTCAAAATGAAGATTAGTCGTGAAAAGTGTTTTGTCACTAAGTTGATTGGAAAGATAATGATCATTATCAAAACAATTTATATTAAAATCAACCTTATTTTGTGAGCTTAATAATTGAAAAGTATCTTTTTTGCCATCACCTGTTAAGTCATATTGTGTATTTTGGGTAATGTTTATTGGAGATATAGTTTGTAAAGATTTAAACTTATTAGAAACAAAGTAAACCATACCTAAAATTAAAAATAATGCTGATATATATAGTGCTGAGTTTACTAAAATCCTTTTCTTTAATATTATGATTTTCATTATGTATCACCTCAATAAATTATATGTTGATATAGTGATGCATATTAATAATATAAAAGCGATAAAATAAAAAAAGACCATAACTTCACGCAAAATATTTTTTGCCTAAGTTATGATCAGGATGAAAAAAATAACAATTATTTGCAGTTGCTACAATAACCATAAAAATAAACCTTATTTGAAACAATCTGATAATCAGTATGCTCTTTTGCCAAAGCATTAAGATTATCTAGAGATAGATCTTTAAAATCATCTACTCTTCCGCAACTTAAGCATTGTAAGTGAGGATGAGGTAATGAATTACCATCATATCTAAAGTTTCCTTCACCAACATTTATTTCTTGAATTAATCCTACATCAACTAATGTTTTTAATGCTTTATATACAGTAGCTAAACTCATAGTTGGATATTGGATATGAATATCAGAATAAATAACGTCTGCTGAAGGATGAGAAGTAGTATTAATTAAATAGTTATATACTGCAAGTCGTTGAGGAGTTAATTTTAGCTTTTTTTCTTTGAAAACTGAAGCTATTTGATCCATTTTAAAAACCTCACTTCTATTAGTTTTATGTATCGATTATAGCATAGAAATAAAGAAAGAGTCAACTAATTAATTAATACTATTTTTAAACAATTATTATTATTTAGAGAAATATTGTTAATAAAAATGCAAAGAAAAAGATTGAGTTTGCTTAATTTGAACATTTAATTATAAATAAACACGCAATTTCAATTAATTTTCTGATAATTGAATGAAAATATCAAAAATTTGTTGTACATTAAAGAAAAGTCTGTTAAAATATAACTAAGCAGAGTATGTTAATTAATTAACATACTATAGTAATTATAATTACTATTTCTACAAAAAAATGATAATTTTTATTACAGACTTAATCAAAATCATTTAGCCTATGATAAAAATATAAATAGAAATTGATGAGGAGGCGTATTTTTGTGGGAAAATATAAAGTTGGGGACGAATTAATAATTGTAAATGATCCAAGCAAGGATAATGAGAAGTTAAAGGAATTAACAAAATTAACTGTTGATGGAGACTTCGCACAAATATCTTGGGGAATAAAAATATTAGAAGTAGAATATGACAAGCCATATGTGACATTAACTTATAAAAATGTTAAAGGCGAGAAAAATAAAGTTTTTTCTGAATGTAGAGACATAGAGAACTTTGATAAAGAAAAAGTTTTGGAAAAGGCATTACTTAGAGCATTCCAAAATGAACTTATAAATATATCAGTTGTTAAGAATATTTGTCAAATATAATTATAAAAATTAAGGAGCATTATAAAAAATGCTCCTTAATTTTACATAGAATTCCATTGTAAAATCTTTACTTTTAAGGGCGTTTGTAATATAATGAATTCATAAATTTATGAGATTTATAAATTATTAGGATGAGAAAAGGATGGCGGGTTTTATGAGTAGGTGTCCATTTTGGTCAACAACAAAAGAGAAAGTGGAGTGTTATAGTGAATGCCCTATAAAAAGTGAATCATTAAAAGGGCAAGATGATAAGCTTTGCATTTTTAATGAATGTAGTGAGTCAAGCAGTATCGATTTTAAGGAAATTATGAAAGAAGACTACGGTTTTCTAAATTTGTCTATATATGATGACGAAAAGAGAACAAATATTAACTATTAATGCTAAAGAAATATAGATTAGAATATATGAAAATATTCTAATCTATATTTTTATTGATAAAAGAAGTATATGTTTATTTGATCTATAAAAATATTATAATATTTATAGATAAGTTCGCGAATTAACTTAGTTTTGTAGAGTTTTACTCTTGTGCTTCATAAGAGTTTGTATATTTATGAAGAAGAGAATGTTTTAAAGACCATAAATTTTGGGATAAATCAACATAATAAGTATGAGGATTTTCAAATCTAAGTACTTCAGGCCACAGCTTATCAGTTTCAAGTTTTGAAAAATCTTTTATTTCTAAAACTGTAGGAGATTCATACACGCACTTTCCACTTTTGAATATTGGTGCTTGAAGTTCTTTAGTGTAATAATTCTTGATTTTTTTTCTCTTCCATGTATGAATAGGGTCGAATATTATTAATGGTTCATTCTCGTTAATGTTTTCATCTCTTAAAGTAATTAAATCCGCAATGGCCTTGTGAGAGTTTTTATCAAATATTCTTATTATCTTCTTAAAACCTGGATTTGTTATTTTTTCTTCATTTTCGCTTATTTTAATTTTAGGGATAATGTCATTATCACCTTCCAATGCAACTAATTTATAAACGCCGCCAAAAACTGGTTCTGACTTAGCAGTTATAAGTCGCTCACCAACTCCAAAAGAGTTTATACATGCACCTTGATCTAATACATCTTTTATAATATGCTCATCAAGAGAGTTAGAAACTACAATTCCACAATCTTCATATCCAGCTTCATCTAACATCTTTCTGCATT
This sequence comes from Clostridium sp. YIM B02500, assembly GCF_022324665.1. Taxonomy (NCBI): domain Bacteria; kingdom Bacillati; phylum Bacillota; class Clostridia; order Eubacteriales; family Clostridiaceae; genus Clostridium; species Clostridium sp. YIM B02500. Next base: position 278,435 of record NZ_JAKGTE010000003.1, read on the forward strand.
TTCTTGTTAGATAAGTAATATCACCAGAATCTATTCTTACGCCACGAGGTCTCTTGCCAAGAGGTTTTAAAACTTCATTAAATACTTTTATTGCATTTGGAATTCCTGACTTTATGACATTGTAGGTATCAATAAGTAATACACAATCATCTGGATAAATTTCAGCCCATGCTTTAAAAGCATCATATTCTGTATCGTATAATTGAACCCAACTATGAGCCATAGTTCCAACAGCAGGGATATTAAACATTCTGTCTGACATAGTGCAGGCTGTTGAACTACATCCACCTATAATAGCTGCTCTAGCACCATAAATTGCGCCGTCATAACCTTGAGCTCTTCTTGAACCAAATTCCATTACAGGACGCCCATCTGCTGCTCTACAAATTCTATTAGCTTTTGTAGCAATTAGTGTCTGATGATTTATTGTTAAAAGAATCATTGTTTCAAGGAATTGAGCTTGAATTACAGGGCCACGAACAGTTACAAGAGGTTCGTTTGGAAATACTGGGTTTCCTTCTGGAACAGCCCAAACATCGCAACTAAAATCGAAGTCCCTTAGATAGTCAAGAAATTCTTCGGAGAAGGCGTGTTTATCTCTTAGATAAGTAATATCGTCGTCAGTAAATTTTAAAGTGCTTAAATAATCGATTAATTGTTCAACTCCAGCCATTATACAGTATCCGCCATCATCGGGGATTCGCCTAAAGAACATATCAAAGTATGCTATTTTGTCTTTAAGTCCTTTACGGAAATAACCATTACCCATAGTCAATTCATAAAAATCAACTAACATCGTTAAATTTCGTTCATCCTTAACATTAAAACTAGATTTATTATCCATAATAATCTCCTTTAAAAAACATGTAAATAATTTTATTTTATAATTATAGTTTAATCCATTATAAATTAAAATGCATAAAACTATTGTACATCTATAAGAGTTTGATTACAATATAGTTGCTTATAACTTAAAATCAGACATATATTAATTTTTTGAAGTTAAGTAGAAAATATTCAGTATTATGAGAGGAAAATGAAATTCATATAGTAAATATGGAAAGAATTTAAAATATGTAAGTCTTATATAAAGAAATTCATAAATGCTGAAATGTAAATAGGAATGAAAGAAGGAGCATTACAGTGGGGTACGATCTTGATAAATATCAGATGGATGCAGTAAAGGCAGAAGAAAAAAATGTCTTGATAGTTGCAGCACCTGGATCTGGAAAAACTACGGTTATAATAAATAGAGTTGATTATCTAGTAAAGCATAAAAGAGTAGCTAATGGAAATATAATAGTAATTACATTTACAAAAGCGGCAGCGCAGAATATGAAGAATAGATATGTATCTAAATTCAATACGAACAGTTCACCTTTTTTTGGGACATTCCATGGCTTATTTTATAAGATACTTTTGAGATGTGGAAGAAATATAGACATAGTTGATGGGGCCGTTGTTCACAAAATAGTTAGTAATATTTTAGGAAAATACTTTGATGAAGTTAATGAAGATAAAATTAAAGAGGCAATAAATAACATTTCATTGTATAAAACTTCAAGAGTTCCTTTAAATGAATTTAAGCCATCAATTGCAAAAGAAATTTTTGAAGAAGCATTGGAAAAATATGAGGAATATAAAAAAGAACACAATAAAAGAGATTTTGATGATCTAGCTATAGAAGTATTAGAATTGCTAAAGAATGATAAGAATATGCTAATGTCTTATAGGAAATTATTCAAGTATGTTTTAGTTGATGAATTTCAAGATTGTGATGAAATGCAAATAGATTTTTTAAGGTTAATAAATCAGGGGGAAGATAATAATCTTTTTGCAGTGGGAGATGAAGATCAATGTATTTATTCTTTTAGAGGCTCAAAGCCAGAGTATATGGTCAACTTTGATAAAATATTTATAGGTGGGAAAAAATATTATTTATCGATAAATTATAGAAGTAGAATGAATATAGTTGATAAATCAAAAACTGTAATAGCATATAATGAAAAGCGAAATAATAAAGCTATAAAATGGGATAAAGAGTGTGAGGGGATTGTTAAGTGGTTTAATCCATATAATGAAAAGATGCAGGCAGAAAGTTTGACTGATATAGTTATAAATAATAAAACTTTAGGGACTAATTATGAAGATAATGCAATATTGTATAGAACTAATATAGAGTCTATGTCTATTATTGATGTATTAACTAAAAGGAAGATTCCATTTACGCTGCTTGATAGAGAATATAATTTTTTTGAGCATTTTATTTGCAGGGATTTAATCTCATATTTAAGATTAAGTGTAGATGAATTTGATAGAAATAGCTTCTTACAAATAATAAATAGGCCTTTCAGATATATAAGTAAGGGAAATTTATTTTATATAAAAAATTATGATAGAGAAGAGAGTCCATTTACTATAATTATTAGCAAAGAAGATACACCACCATTTCAAAAGAAAAAGCTTGATGAGTTAAGAAAAGATATAAACTATTTAAATAAGATATCTTTATCATCAGCAATTGCATATATAGTAATGGATCTAGGATATAGAGATTATCTTCAGGAATATGCTAATAAATTTAATCAAAGTTTTGAGGATTTAGAAGATATAATAGAAGAATTTAAATTATCAGCAGAAGGATATAAAACTATATTTGAATTTCTAGAACATATAGAGGAAGTAAAACAAAGTATAGAGGAAAGTAAAAGAAAAACTAAGAGAGAAGGCGTTATCTTAAGTACTATACATGGCGTGAAAGGAATGGAGTTCAAAAATGTCTATGTTATAAATTGTGTAGAAGAAACTATACCTCATGCATCAAGTATAAAGGAAAATATTGAGGAAGAACGAAGATTATTTTATGTTGGAATAACTAGGGCAATAGATAACCTGTATCTATTTTCTCCAAGAAACAGGAAAGGCCAATTTAAGGACGTTTCGAGGTTTATTATTGAAGGAAAATTAAATGATATGCCTGTTGACACTTATGGATACGAGATTGGAAATAAAGTAGCCCATAGAACTTATGGTGTTGGAGAGATTACTGGATTTGATGAAAATGACAAAGATAAGATTAAATTGAAGTTTGATGATGGAATTTTTAGAAGTTTTTCTTTGAAAATTTTGGTTGATAACAATTTAATATCAAAATGTTAAATTAAAAAGATAATAATTAAATTTAAGTTGGTAGAACTCCATTCATGTAACAGTTGAGAAATTATTATGTGAATGGAGTTATTTTATTGTTAAATTATTTAATCACAAGATTTTTATAATTATCTTTTGTAATCACTTTATCTTTTACCAAATATTTATCAGGAATATTTTTATTAAGCAAAAGATTTTCCATAAGTTCCTGAGCAGCAATTTCTCCAACTTCTGTAGCACTTATGTATGCAGACGCTATAAGAGGAGAGTTTTCTTTTTGAAATTCATCCTTTGCTACATATCCACCTACCCCTACAGCAACAGCATTTTCTGCAAGACCAGATTGATCCAGTGCTTTTATTGCACCAATGGTGCCAGCTTCATTTGCAGACATGACAAACCAATTCTTTATATTTTTATTAGACGTTATAGTTGATGCGGCAGAATAAAAACTTTTTTCTGATTGTCCATTATATTCGGCTTGAAAAATATTTTCTCTTGGAAAGCTTGGAAGTCTATCTTTAAATGTTTCTAACTGTCCTTCAGTTCTAGGTATGCAGCTAGATACAGAATCCATTGACATAAGCAGAAGTCCTGAAGAATTAGGATCACTTAATTTATTATTCTTTTCTAAATAATCTACCATGAGACTAGTCATATCCCGTCCAATTTGATTAGAATCTATTCCGACAAATGGTGCAATATAATTACCTTCATCATCAGTAAGAGGATCGTCGCAGGCTATAACAGCAATATTTGATTTCTTACATCTATCTATAGTGATTTTACTTAATTTTTGATCAGGAACGCATATTAATATACCATCTACTTTTTGAGTAATTAAATTATCCAAAGCAGATAAATACACATCAGGATTCATTTTAGCATCTATAGTAATTACATCTTTAGCCCCCATAGCTAAAGCCTTATTTTTAGCAGCCTCACTTTCTTCCTGAAACCAAGCTTCATCTAAAGTTTTGTAAATAACGGCAATAACTAAATCAGATTTTTTTGAGCTCTGTTTAGAAGTTGTAGTATCACAAGAGAAAGCAAAACTAGATAAAATTATTATTACAACTAAAAGTATTTTCTTATTCATGTAAATATAAATTCCTTTCAAAATTTTTAAAATGTATATTTGGAGTAGTTATAAGCCATTACCCAACTATAGATTTTTAAAATAAGAGTCTCTAAATTGGTTCGGAGTGATACCTGTAACTTTTTTAAATAAAATACTAAATTGTTGAGGACTATTAAATCCAAGTTTGTCTGATATTTCATAAAGCTTATAGTTAGTTGATAAAATTATTTCTTTAGATTTGTCAATTCTAGCTTTTAAAATATACTGCGTAACATTTTCACCTGTTTCTTCTTTAAAGATTCTGCATAAATAAACTTTATGGACATTAATGTTTTCTGCTATATCTGTTAGACTAAGAGATTGATTAAAGAGATTTTTGTTTATGTAATCTATGGAATCAGCAACCTTTTTACTATATTTATTTTTAAAAGAGTTATTAAAATTAATATTTATTATTTTAGTAAAGATCTCAATAAACCATCCGCTCATTTCTTCAACGGTTTCTTTTGTTGATAATATTTCTATAGGTAGGTATGAAGTTGAAAAAATATCTTCATAAGCTATAGAATATCTATTACAGGTTCTTACTACTAAATCTAGGAGAGAGGAGTTTATATAATTTAGATAATTAAACTGCATAAATCCTCGTATATCTTTATCATATAAGTGAGTTAACTCTGATTTTAAGTTTTCAATATTATTTTGTTCAATAGCTATATTAATGGCATTAATTCTTTTTGCTAAAGTATCAGTATCTAAATCTAAATTTTTTACAAAGGTATTATTTAAAATTATAGTATCATTGCCTAGGAATACCTTCATTTTAGAAAGTTTAAATGCTTCATCAAAGTATTTCTTTATTTTAAATGGCTTTTTAAATGTTGAGCTCACACTTATTGTTAAGCTGATATTATGCATGAGGGAAATCCTTTTTCTTATTTCCTGCGCTAAATAATAACACTCATTTATTATATCCGCTTCACTAATGGTTGGCGACAAGCGTACAATAGCTGTGAATTCTCCATTTTCACTATAAAAACATTCACCAATATTGAGTTCTTCGATGGTTTCAGAAACATTTTTTATTATTTCATTAAGGGTATTTGTATAGAAATTCTCATCTTCTATATATTTAAAAAAGTTATCTATCTGGATAAGGAAAAGAACAAAAAGTTTTCCGTTTAGATTAAGGTTAAGGTTTTCAATAAGGTTATAACAATCATCTTGACTTATATCATTAAATATAAGCTTTCTTAGTGCAATATCCTTATTTTCCTTTAGGAAATTTAAAAGTTTATGTTCTTTTTTTATTTCACTCTTTTTTATAGTTATATTATCAAGATCAGTTTTAGTTTTTGCTAATATTCCATATAGATCATTAGGTGTTATTAAATCTTTTATCAAGTAGTCTGTTACGCCCATTTTCATAGCTCTTTGCGCATACGTAAAGTCCTCATAGCAGCTTAATATCAAAAATTTTTGAGATTTATTTATTTTCTGTACTTCTTCTATTAAATCTAAACCATCTATAATAGGCATTTGTATATCTGTAATAATAAGATCTGGTTTTATATCAGTATATTTGCCCAGTGCGTCTTTACCATTTGAAGCGCTATATACTATTCTAAAATCAGTGTCTTCCCAATTTATGATGTACAAGAGAATTTCTCGTGCAGGTATTTCATCGTCTACAATCATTACTTTATACATGCTATTTGCCTCCTTTTTTAGAATTAAGGCACACTGACTTGTTATTTCCCGAATGTGCTCTAGTAAATGTATGGAATATTGAATTCTATACAAGTTCCAATTCCAGTTTTGCTATATACTTTTAAGTCATATTCGCTTCCAAAATATAGTCTGAGTCTTTCGCTTATGTTATCTAGGCTTATACCATTAAAGCCTTTGTGAGTTGATTTTCTCTTACTAATTCCTACGCCATCATCGATAACTTTTATTTTTATAAAATCTTTTTGTGGCAATATATCTATTTTTATAGTCCCAGCACAACCTTTAGGTACTATTCCATGATAAAGAGAATTTTCAATAAGTGGCTGAAGAATAAGTTTGGGCACTAAACAGTTATTCAATTCTTCAGGAATATTACATACTAGTTTAACTATATCTCCATATCTATACTTCTGTATCTTCAGATAATTTTGAGTGCATGTAAGTTCATCTTTTAACGTTATAAGCTTTTTACTTGTTGATATGCTTTGTCTTAGCAGACCATTAAATGATTGAATAAGTTCTCTTATTTCATTTTGATTATTTTTTATAGCCAAATAGTTTATTGTATTTAGTGTATTATGTATAAAATGAGGATTTATTTGTGATTGCAGTAAATCCAGTTGGGTTTTCATGGATTCAACTTCAAGCTTTTTGTTTTCCTCTTCTTCCTTATAGATTTGTTCAATTAGATTTTTTATATTGTAAATCATTTTATTAAAACTAATTATAAGATACTTAAGTTCGTCTTCGGTTTTGGCTTCTAGTTTGTCTGGCCATTCTCCATTTTCAAACTTATTCATTGCTTTTGTAATATCATATATAGGATCTGTAATTTTCTTTGAAGTAAAGTGGCTGATAAAAAGTACAACTGCAATACTAAAAATACCAATACAATAAATTAACCATAGAATAGAATCAAGGTTTCTGGTTAAAGAGTCCAAAGATATTAATCCAATGACTCTCCATTCTGGATATGCTTCTATAACACTATTAAATTCCATATACTTTACGTTATTAACATTTACAGTATCATTATTAACTTTTTCAAGCATTATATTGTCATAATCAATATTTCCTATTTTATAAATCAGATTACCATTTTTATCAACAATAAAAGTGCTATCAAAGACTCCATGGCAGTAATCATCTATGTTCATAAATAAATTCTTTTTCTTTATATTGATCATAAGGTAGCCGATAAGGGAGTAGTTTTCTTTATCCAAATACCTAGAAAAATAAGTTATAGTTGTTCTTTTTTCATAGTCGGCATTCTCATAATTGAATGGAAAAGTATTAGGAGAAGAAAATTTATTTGAATATCCACTTTCAATAAAGTTGTCCAATTCTTTATTTCCATAAATTAATTCACTATAAGGATATTGTGAATAAAGAGGATCCATTATTTTTTTATCTGTTGTTAAAGGAATTATAGAAATTATATAGTTACTCCATTTACAATATTCTGAAAGAGTATTAAAAAATTCTGCATTAGTTTCTGGAGTTGCAGAGTTATTTCTATTAACTTTAGACATATAATCATAAATATTTTTATCATTTTCAATCATATAAGAATCATGTCTTATAGAATCTAAATTTTCATTAAGGATTTTAGAAATTACAGTTATTTTCTCAGTAGCAACGTTATTATATTGTTTAATTATTTCTTTAGAAAAAATAGAACTTATAGAGGACGTAACAGCTAAAGTTAATCCAAGTATTATAATTGAAAAATATATAGTTATTCGATTTCTTATCTTTGTGATTTTTTTTACCTTCATTGATCATCACCATAGGAAATTATAGCACTAAGAGTATAGGAATTCTAGTGAAGGTATGTACTTAATAGTGGATTTAAATTTATGTACTGGCTAATTATAAATTAGAGATGTGGTGTAGAATATATCTTAAATTAAAAATGATGAATATTTTTAATTGAGTGCTGTATGGAAATCGGAGTAAAGAAATGTTTATTATTTTTTAAAACCAACTATGAAAGAGGGATATATAAAATTTATTTTTAATTAAGTTAATATTTTATAAGAAAAGTTAATATTTAAGATTTTTATAATGGAACGATTTCAATATAATGTGATTAACGATTACAGAAAACAATAACATACTGTAGTTTACGGAAATATGAACAGTTTATATTTAGGGCACTTATTAAAAGTAATGGTGGAATTCTGTAGAGGATGTAAACGTTCGTGATTTTAAAGGAGGAAAAAGCATGTTAACCGTTATCTCATTTTTATTTTGTATCGCACTAGTAGCAACAATTACTTATCGTAAGCTAAAGGGGCAAAAAAATAATTCAAAGGATTCTTATTTCTTAGGTGGACGTAGTTTAACAGGTGGTGTGATAGGGGCATCTTTACTACTTACAAATCTAAGTGCATCTAATTTTGTAGGGATGAGTGCTCAAGCTTACTCAAGTAATATGAGTGTTATGGGTTGGGAAGTAGGTTCTGGTATTACTCTTGTAATTGTAGCTTTATTTTTACTTCCAAGATATTTAAAACAAGGGGTTACAACTGTGCCTGATTTTCTTGAAGAACGTTTTGATTCAGGTGTTAAAAAGATAGTTTCAATATTATTTCTATTAGGTTATGTTTCTAATTTGCTTCCAATAACTCTTTATTCAGGAGCTATTGCATTAGCTCAAATATTTAATGTTCAAGAAACTTTTGGAATAAGCTATACAGCTAGTATTTGGATTATGGTTTGGGTTATCGGTATAATAGGATTTGTTTACGCTATACTTGGGGGATTAAAAGCAGTTGCTGTATCCGATACATTAAATGGTATAGGACTAGCTATTGGCGGATTAATGGTACCTGTATTCGGAATAATATATTTTGGTCATGGCAGCTTTTCTACAGGACTATCAAATATATTGGTTAATCATTCAGATAAATTCAATGCAATAGGAACATCACAAGATCCTATACCTTTTGGAACTTTATTTACAGGTATGCTTTTAGTTAACCTTTATTATTGGGGAACTGATCAAGCAATCATTCAAAGAGCATTAGCAGCTAAAAATTTAGCAGAAGGGCAAAAGGGAATAATTTTTGCGGGACTTTTAAAAGTATTAACACCATTAATAGTTATAGTTCCAGGAATAGTAGCTTTTCATATATATGGAGCAGGTGTTGAAAATCCAGACTTATTATATTCAAGACTAGTAAACGATGTATTGCCAAAACCTTTAATTGGTTTCTTTGCAGCAGCTATGTTTGGATCAGTATTAAGTGTATTTAATGGAGTATTAAATAGTGCATCTACCTTATTTGCATTAAATGTATATAGTCCTGTATTTGGAAGAGGAAAATCTGATAAAGAAATAATATCAAAGGGTAAGATATTTGGACTTGTATTAGCTATAATTTCAATGACTATAGCACCATTTATAATGTATGCGCCACAAGGCTTATTCCAATACTTACAAACAGTAAATGGTTTCTTCAATGTGCCTATATTCACAATAGTATTTATAGGTTATGTAACTAAAAAGGTTCCAGCTATAGCAGCAAAGATATCAATAGTATTCTTTGTATTAACTTATGGAACACTTCAATTAATAATAAAACCAGAAATGCATTTCCTTCATCAATTAGGAATCTTATTTGTAATCACATGTATGATTATGCTAATTATTGGTAAAATAAAACCAAGAGAAAAGGAATATGTGTTAAAAGACAATAAAGTAGTAGATATTAAGCCATGGAAATATCGTTATGAAGCTTGTGGAGTAGTATTATTCTTGATGGTATCAATGTATGTTGTTTGCTCAAAATTAGGATTTGCCAGTGGAAATGGAATAGGAATTAGAACATTGGTACCTATAGCTGTAATTGCAGTAGTAATGTATGGATTAGTGAAAGTAGTCAAGGCAAGAGGTCTAAGAAAGAAAGCGGGAGATAATGCAGAGTTAGTTTACAGAAATTCAGTAGAGAAATTGGATTTTTAACTAAAAAGTCATTAGGGATTTAGTATAGGTGAACATATTTAATCCTAATTATGTATAAGCAGAAATCATACTTAAATAATGATTTAGTAAGTCGATAAAGTTAGTATTATTATATGAGTTTCTGCATAATATATTATACCCATATAATTTTAAACATCTCTTCAGATAAAATCTCCCACCTTATTTATTTAAGGGGGAGATTTTAGACTTTTCATTAACACTTTATTTAGAACAATAAATGTTGCGAATTAAATGATTAATGTTCTCATATAATATTAACATCCTTTTAATATTTATTTTCTTTTAACATTGCTTAGCTCCTTTATGGGAGCTTTGTATTTATTATAATAAAAGCACAAAAGCTAGAAAGTTAAGTACTTTCTAGCTTTTATATATGTTGCAATAATAAACTTACATTTAAAATTCTAATAATCCAAGTGCTTAATTTAAATAATAATGTAGGAATTAAATTGTAGTATATATACATTCTAAAATATTAAATTATTTACGTCTTATAAATATAAACAAATCATACTTTTTTGAAAGTATGGAGTATGAAAGAAAGCTAATAACACCAGTTACTAATGTTAATACTAAACTATCAAGAAATGGAAAGGTGACAGCTAAAGAAGGAATTTTAGTCTTTAGAAAAGACATAATCATAAATGGAATTAACACAATTCCAAAGATTAATAATGAGCGAAGCTTAGAACTGGATGTTTCCTTATGTCTTAAAATAGTATTTGAGATGAAATACCCTATAGATATTAGAATACAAGTAATTAAGGTGCTCATTAATACTCCTTTTTCAAATAAAACATCTAGTAAAGTAAAGAAAAAAACTAGTATTGAAAAAGTAAATATGCCTTCAAGTACTTGTTGAATAGCAGACACTGAAGAATTATACTCATAAATTAACTTATTACAAAACTTATCCAGATCTTTGTTGCATTCTAATTTTTTTGTTGGAACCTTCTGATTTTGAGCTGTAAATACAATATCAAAAATTTGTTTTTCTATATTTCTTGGTAATAAAAGGCTAAAGTTATGTTGCATCAAACATGCTTGTATAGCATGATAGGTCTCTAAGTAGCTATTTTTTAATAAAGATATATTAGGTCTACTTTGCATGTTATCCCCCTCTTAAAAACTAATGATTTTAATTTTGTATACATTTATTTCTATAGTTAATCATTTTTATGTATTAAAATCACGGCAATTACACCTTCTACCATTTTAGCAGAGGGAAGTTAATAAGTAAATAAGTTGAAGTAATGCAAAATTGTGAACAAATATTTTAAGTCATTGTATGTAATTGGCTTATAATATATAATTTATAGTATATTTATGCAGGAGTTAAAAATATAAATAAAACAATAAAGGTTGGTTGTGTTTATATGGAATTAAAAAGATTTAATCAAAAGGATATAATTTTTGCCTTAGATATAGGAACTAGATCAATTATAGGTACAGTAGGAATAGTAAAAGATAAGAAGTTCCAAGTTGTATGCGAGAAATATTTAGAGCATGAAGAAAGAGCCATGGTGGATGGGCAAATACACGATATTAATTTAGTGGCGTCTGTTGTTCAAAAAGTTAAGAATTATCTCGAAGATGAACTTGAAATACAGCTAAATGAAGTATCTATTGCGGCGGCAGGTAGATTTTTAAGAACTATTGATGTAAGAGCAGATATTGAGCTTAATGATGATGAAGAAGTTAATAAAGAAATCATAAGAAGTCTTGAATTGAGTGCTGTAAAAAAGGCAGAGGAGCAGATAGCTTCTACAACTGAAGGAAAACTATATTGTGTTGGATATTCAGTTAGAAATTTCTACTTAAATGGATTTTTAATATCTAATTTATTAGGGCATAAGGGAGAAAATATAGGTGCAGAAGTTATAGCAACTTTTTTACCTAGATCTGTAATTGATTCACTTTATGCAGTAATGAATAGGGTTAATTTAAAGGTTGTAAATTTGACTTTAGAGCCGATAGCTGCTATGGAAGCTGCTATACCTAAAAACTTAAGACTGCTTAATATCGCGCTTGTAGATATAGGAGCTGGAACTTCGGATATAGCCATAAGTTCTAAAGAAAGTATATCTGCATATGGAATGGTTCCAATGGCTGGAGATGAGATTACAGAAACTATCGTTCAAGAATATTTAGTAGACTTTAATACTGCTGAAAATATAAAAAGATCTATAGTAAAAGAAGAAGAAATAAAATATATTGATGTTCTGGGTATGGAAAATATAATATCATCAGAAAGTGTATACAAACTAATTGATTCTATTGTTATTAAGACTGGAGAAGAAATATCTAAAAAGATTTTAGAATTAAATGGGGGCAAGGCTCCAAGTGCTGTATTTTTAGTAGGAGGTGGAGCTCATACACCAGGAATTTTAGAGGCTATTGCTGATAAATTAAAATTACCGCCTCAAAGAATAGCTATTAAAGATAGGCAGGCAGTGATAGAGTGTGTTTCAGATAATGATATGGGATCATCAGGTGTAACTGTTTTAGGAATAGCTTTAACAGCAATACGTAGTATGGGTAATGATTTCATTGATGTTATTTTAAATAATGATCCAATTAGTTTATTTAACTCCCATAAACATACTATAATGGATGTATTGCTTCAGGCAGGAATAAATCCATCGCTACTTATAAGTAAAAATGGTAAAAGCGTCAGGTTTAACTATAATGGATGTAAAAGAATTGTTTTTGGTGAATATGGAACTAATGCAAAGATCACAATAAATGGAGAGGAAGCAACTCTTGAAACAGAAGTTAAAGCAAATGATAATATAATACTAGAATACGCACAGAATGGAAAAGATGCAGCACCTAAATTATCAGAAAATATAAGAAACATAAATTCAGTTTCTATTTATTTAGATGATAATATTATTAATATAGAACCTGTAACGCTTGTTAATGAGAAAAGAGAAGAGTTAGATTATATAATAAAAAATGGTGATGAAATAAGAGTATTCCTACCATGTAAAGTTAATGAATTTAAGAAGTATATATTAAAAGAAGAGGTAATATTACTAAAAGGTGGAGAATACTTAGAAGATAATTATGAAATTTTAGAAGGTGATCACATTGTAATTAAAGCAATGGATTCACATATAGGACATGAAGAGGCTGCTAAGGTAAATGATAGGGAAGATTATGTAGATGTGATAGAAAGCGAAAATATAGAAAGTTGCAATGAAGAGAGTGAAAATATTAATTCAGATAAAATCGAAATAGCAATTGGTAGAGAAGAGTTTAGAAATATAACAGTTAATATCAATGGAGAAAATGTAGCATTGAAAGGAAAAGTTCAATATCTAATAGTAGATATATTTGAATATATAGATTTTGACTTAACAGTTCCAAAAGGAATAATTAACTTGAATTTAAACGGGGAAAAGGCACCATACACAGCAAATATAAAAGATGGAGATATAATAGAAGTTTTTTGGAGTGATAATTAAAGTTTATTATTTCTTAGAGCTAATATTTTAAATTTAGGCATATTCAAAATTAAAATAAGTCCATATACGAATTTATTTTGTACAATTGGCATATTGTCTTCTTTAAATATGCTTAAAAATCTAATTATTATTAAATATGGAGGGATTAGAGAAATGATAGATTTTAAAAAAGAAGCTAATCTTATAAAAGATGAACTTATAAAAATAAGAAGGGATTTACATGAACATCCAGAACTTGGATTTGAAGAGGTTAGGACATCTAAAGTAATCAAGGATTTTTTAGAATCTAATAATATTCCTTATATTCAAGTAGCCAAAACAGGCGTATGTGGAATTATAAAAGGTACAAAAGAAGGAAATAATAAAACTATAGCCTTAAGAGGAGATATTGATGCGCTTCCTATTAAGGATATGAAAACTTGCGAATTTAAATCAAAAATTGATGGAAGAATGCACGCTTGCGGACATGATGCTCATACAACAATACTAATGGGAGCAGCAAAGTTATTAAATAATAATAAAGATAAGTTTTCCGGTACAGTAAAGTTATTATTTGAACCTGCTGAAGAAACTACTGGTGGAGCTACGCCTATGATAAACGAGGGGGTTTTAGATAATCCAAGAGTTGATTGTGTTATTGGACTTCATGTTGATGAGGAAACAAAATGTGGCACTATAAAAATAAAAAAAGGTGTAGTTAATGCAGCTTCAAATCCGTTTAGTATAAAGATAACAGGTCAAGGTGGTCATGGAGCATCACCTCATACTACTGTTGATCCTATTGTTATTGCCAGTCACATTGTAGTAGCACTTCAAACAATAGTAAGCAGAGAAATATCACCAGTTAATCCGATTGTTATAACTGTTGGTACATTACATGCAGGAACTGCTCAGAATATTATCCCAGGAGAAGCTACCCTAAGTGGAATGATTAGAACCATGACAAAAGAAGATAGGGCATTTGCAATAAAAAGATTAAATGAAATTGTAAATGGGATTGCAGTTATGTCAAGAGCTAAAGCAGAAGTAAAAATAGAAGAAAGTTATCCTTGCTTATATAATGATGATGAGTTTGTAGATTTAATAAGTGATAGCGCAAATGAAATTTTAGGAAAAGAAAATGTTTTAGAACAAAAAGCGCCTAAAATGGGAGTTGAAAGTTTTGCTTATTTTGCAAATGAAAGACCAAGTGCATTTTATTTTTTAGGTTCAGGAAATAAAGAAAAGAATACTACTGAGCCGGCACATAGTAATTTGTTTAATATAGATGAGGATTGTCTTCCAATTGGAGTTTCTATTCAAGCTTTGGCAGCATTTAATTATTTAACAAAGTAATAGTATTATTTTGCGATTTTATGTAAAATAAATTGACAATATGTTTAAAAAACTAGATAATGCTAAGGGTAATAAATTTAGGAGTGATTATATTTGAAAATAGAAATAGGTCCAAACGAGGCAGGTCAGAGATTAGATAAATTTTTAAGAAAATTATTAAAAGATGTGCCATTAAGCGCAATTTTTAAAGCTTTAAGAAAAAAAGATATAAGGGTTAATGGGACAAAACAAAATGAGAAATACTTCTTACAAGAAGGCGATGTAGTAGAAATAAAATACATACAAAGTAACAAAGAAGATAAAAAAGAAAAGTTTATTAAAGTTGATCCTAAAAGAATCAAGATTGCATATGAAGATGAAAATGTAGTAGTAATTGAAAAATGGCCAGATGTATTGGTTCATTCAGATAGCAATAATAGTGAAGAACCTACTCTTACAGATTATGTTCTTTCTTATTTAAATGATAAGGGTGATTATATTCCAGAAAACGAAATAACATTTACACCAGCAGCATGCAATAGATTAGATAGAAATACTTCAGGAATGGTCATGTTCGGAAAGACTTTCGAAGGTTTAAAAGCCATAAATGAAGCCATTAGAGAAGACGAAATAAGAAAATATTATTACGCTTTAGCAAAAGGAAAAATAAGAGCTGGACTTTATGAGGCGTACATATTAAAGAATCCTGAAACTAACACATCTAAGATATACGACACTGAGGTTAAGAACTCAAAAAAAATATCAATGGAAATAAGTATAGTGGAAAGCAATGGTGCATATTCACTTTTAGAAATACACTTAATTACAGGAAGAAGTCATCAAATTAGAGCACATTTAGCACATTTAGGAAACCCTATAATTGGAGATAATAAATATGGAGATAAGAAATTAAATTCATTTTTTGAAAGTAAATATGGTCTAAATTTTCAGTATTTATATGCTTATAAGTTGAATTTTAGAAAAATTAATGGAAAGTTAGAATATCTAAAAAACAAGACTATAGCATCGGCATTACCTCCAATATTTAAAAAAATAAAGCAAGATGTATTTAAGTTCTCACTTAGATAGGAGGTAATTATGGAAGATCAATCAGCCAATAGTAGCAGAGGCTTTTTAATTCTTTCAATAGCAGGGCTTTTAACCAAAGTTATATCAGTTTTTTATATACCACTGCTTCAAAGAATAATTGGGTTAGATGGATATGGAATATATCAGAATTGTTATGAAGTGTTTTTATTTGTATATGCAGTTACCAACTTAGGGACTCAACCAGCTATTGCTAAGGTAGTTGCAGAGCTTACAGCATTAGGAAAACCAAACGATGCTGTAAGAGCTCTTAAAATATCAAGAACTCTTTTATCTTTAGTTGGTGCGGTATTAACTATATTTTTAATGCTGTTTGCTTTTCCTATTGGAAATATGATTGGAAACCCAGCAGCTTCTTATGGAATTTTGATGCTTGCGCCAAGTATATTTGTTACATCGCTTTTATCATCGTATAGAGGATATTTTCAAGGAAGAAATAGTATGACTGCAATTGCGGTATCACAAGTATTAGAACAAGTAATAAATATCGCAATTAGTTTAGCTTGTGCATATTTCCTAGTACATATAAGTGTTGAATATGGTAGTGCAGGGGGAACTATAGGTACTTCCGTAGGTGCTTTCGTTGCATGTCTATATATGGTATATGTTTATGGAAAGAAGAATTTTGAAGAAGATTCTATGTATGCTCAACAAAATGTTAAAAGAGTAAGAACTAAGCATATCATAAGAAAGTTAATTAAATATGGTTTACCAATAACATTAAGTTCAGGGCTTCAGAATTTTGGTAGCTTAGTAGATATGGTGAACGTAAATAGTAGATTAGCATTTGCAGGATTTAATTTACAGCAATCCCACGTGCTTTATGGGGTTCTTGGGAGATATAAGACCTTATTATCTGTTCCATTGATAATAGTTACTGCCCTTGGGACAACCGTATTACCGGCTGTTTCGGCAGCTATGGCATTAAAAGATAAGAAGGAAATAAGAAGAAAAACTTCTTTTGCTTTTAGAATAACATTAATAATAACAATACCAGCAGCTGTAGGCCTTTCTTGCTTAGGGCAAGAGGTTTTTGAATTGCTTTATGGAACTGATCAAGGATTTGAATTAATGGTAATGGGATCAGTAGTTTTAGTTCTAATGGCCGTTGTGCAAATACAAACAATAATACTTCAAAGTATGAATAAGCTTTATTATGTGCTTGGAACATTTAGTATAGGGATAGTAGCTAAAATAATAGCAAATTACATATTAGTAGGGATACCAGAAATTAATATTTTAGGAGTAGTAGCAGGAAACTTTTTATGGTTTGCAATACCAATGATCTTAAATAAAAGAGCATTAAAAAAGGCACTTAGAGTTAAGATTCCTCTTTTTAGAAGTGCAGTTAAACCTCTTTTTGCTTCTGCAATAATGGCAGGTATAATATTTATTCTGAAGACACCAACATCAGTTATATTAACATTAACTAATGGAAATATGTTCTTAAAAGCAATCACAACGATTTTAATTATTTCTATAGCCGGTTTTGTTTATTTATATTCAATGATGCTAATAGGTGGAATAAAAAAGAATGATATTGACAGCATATCACCTAGAATATTTAACTATTTACCTAGATTTTTGAGAAAAAAACTTCAAAAGTAAAGAATGGGATTTAACTATAAACATTTAGTCAGTGTATTTATAATATCTAATATGGCCAGACGGCTTGATAGGATTATATAATGTACACTAGCAAAAATTATAGTTAAATCCCAATTTTCTTTAAGTAAGAACAAAATCTTATTAAGCTAAACTATATAAATAACTCAGATATATTAATATTCACTTTCTCCAAAGGTACCAAGGTACGTAAAAATTAAGAAAACAAGACCCATTATAATAAAGTTATTTATGATCATAGAATTAGTGAACATATGTTTTGAAAATATGTTTATAATTAAGAAAGTTAAAAATCCAAGTAATATATATATTACTATATTAAACTTGTTTAAATTAAGTTCAATATGTTTGTTAACCTCGTACATATTGAGAATAAAGCCAATCGTACACGCTACAAGCATAGTTAAACTATAACCAAATATATTAATTGAATGAATAGCAGTAAATATGTATAAACATATCAATTCAATTACAGCTTCTATTAATGAGTTTCTTAAAATTATCCCTTGTCTATTAAGTCCATTTAGTATTCCAAACATAGTTACTGCAGGAAAGAATATTGGTGCAGTAAGTGAAGCAAATCTAATATATAAACCTAAGTCATTTCGCCCATAAAACATCTCACCAAGGCTATGGGGAATAACATTACAAATTATTGTGGTCGCTATACCAAGCAAGAAAGCAACTTTAAGGACCTTTCTTATTCTAACAGAGGCTTCATATTGTTTTCCTAAAACTAGACTTTGAGAAAGATCTGGAATTAATAATGTATTAATTGTTGAGACTACAATTAACGGTATTGTTATTATGCTAAGAGCCATCCCAGTATACTTACCTATCATACTTAAAGCTTCAGTATAAGTAAAACCAGCTACTAGTAAACGCCGAGGAACAATTAGTGTTGCAAGAGTTCCTAGAATATTAGTTAAAAAACCATTTGCACAAAGTGGAATTGCTATAATTACCACATCAAAGAGAAGCTGAAATCTGCTTTCAGTCTTTTCGTGAGAAATGGGCATTTTTCTAATTGAGTATTTGTAGTAAATATAGAGGAAAAATAAGCTTTGAAATTCACCAATGCATAATGCAACTGTAGCTAAGGTTACCATACCTTCTAAAGTATTAGCTTTAGTAAAAAATATAAGCATGCTTACAGTTAGAATTCTCATGGCCTTTTCAAAAATATCAATTATAGCTGGCACTGTAATCTTAGAAGTTCCGTAAAAGTATCCTTTAAGTATATTTGAAATTGCTATACATACCATAGCTGGACAGATAACTTTTATTGCATTTATAGTACGAGCGTCATTTACACCGTATTTACCAATTAGTGGGGCGCATATAAATACTAGTATACCTACCAAGAGTGCCCAAGATATATTAAATAATGAAACAACTCTAATCGTTTTTTCTATATTTTTATGTTCCCCTTTTTGTGCATAGACAGCAGTTATTTTGGATATAGAAGCAACTATACCTGCAGTCATAAGACATATAAATAAATTGTAAATAGGCATAACCAAATTATAGAGCCCCATTCCTTCGGCTCCTAGGACTTTAGAAAGATAGATGGAAAATATAAAACCGAGTATACCCGTAGTCACGTTAGAGGACACTAATAAAAAAGAATTTTTTAAAAAATTATCTTTGCCCAAAGTTCATTCACTCCTTTAAATTACTTTAAATAATATTCAAAATGATAACTAAATATGAATTTGAAAATTTTAGGTATAAAGGTAATATGATATGAAATAAAACAAATATTTACAAAAAAGTACTAAAAAGATATAATTATCTGTGGCTAAGTTATAAAAAACAATTGTACTAAATGGGGGAAACATAATGAACAAAATTTCAGATAACGATATGATAAATTTTTTCTATAATGCATTACCATCTATAGAAGTCCTTTTTGATGAAGATGTATCTATGGCATTAACTGATACTAAACAATATTTATATACAAAGTACAGCCCTAAATTGGAATTAAACACAAACAAGGGAGATATAATTCCAGAAGGAGGAGCTATAATTGAAGTGTTGAGAACTGGGAATAATATGATAAAAGTTGTACCAGAGCATGTATATGGAACTGCTTTTAAATCATTTGCAATTCCAATTAAAGAAGAGGGTAAAGTTGTAGGTGTTTTTGTCATAGGAAAAAGTTTAGAAAGAAAAAATGCTGTGATGAGTATAACTAAAAATTTAACGGAAACTTTATCACAAATATCAATAACTATAAACGAAGTTGCAAAAGATGTACAAGAGTTAGCGACAATGAATGAAGAATTATTATTGGAAACTAAAGAAACTAATGAAAAGACAAAAGATACAGATAATATAGTAACATTTATTCAAGGAATTTCATCACAGACAAATTTATTAGGGTTAAATGCTGCAATTGAAGCGGCTAGAGCTGGTGATGCAGGAAGAGGATTTAATGTTGTTGCACAAGAAATTAGAAAACTATCTAATTCTTCAAATGAGTCAATAAAACAGATAGATTCAGTTATAAAACATATATCAACATCAATAAATAGCATAAATTATGGTTTAATTAAATCTAATGATGTCTCACAAAGTCAATCAGCTGCATTAGAAGAAATAGCAGCATCTATAGTAGAGTTAAACTCAACAGCTAAGAAATTAGGAGAATTAGCTGAAAATCTTTGATTTATGGAATATTTATTAATATATATAAATGTGTTTACATAGTTAAAAAGAATATAGAAATTAGTAGGAGTAATAATACATATATTTTATGTGAGTTATTACTCCTATTTTAATATGTAAAACAAAATAAAATAAAATGAGACAAATATTTACAAGGAAATGTTAAGAAGATATAATTATCTAGACCAAATCTATAAAAAAACAATTGTATTAAATGGGGGAAATATAATGAACAAAATTTCAGATAACGATATGATAAATTTTTTCTATAATGCAGTACCATCTATAGAAAGTCTTTTTGATGAAGATATAGCTATAGTATTAACTGACACTGAGAAATATTTATATACGAAATATGGCCAAGAATTAGTGTCTAATGTAAAAGCAGGAGATCTAATACTTGATGGTGGTGCTATAGTTGAGGTAATAAGGACAGGTAGAAATACAGTTAAATTTGTTCCAAAACATGTATATGGTGTTGAGGTAAAATCATTTGCAATTCCTATAAAAGAAGAAGGTAAGGTTGTTGGAGTTTTTGTAGTTGCCAAAAGTCTATCTAAGAAAAATGCTGTTACAGATATCACGAGGAATTTAACGGAAACTCTTTCACAAATATCGATAGGCATAAACGAAGTTGCAAAAGGTGTACAAGAGCTGGCTACAATGAATGAGGAACTATTATTAGAAACTAAAGAAACTAATGAAAGAACAAAAGATACAGATAATATAGTAACATTTATTCAAGGGGTTTCATCACAGACAAATTTATTAGGATTAAATGCTGCAATTGAGGCAGCTAGAGCTGGTGATGCAGGTAGGGGATTTAACGTTGTTGCCCAAGAAATTAGAAAACTATCAAATTCTTCAAATGAGTCAATAAAACAGATAGATTCAGTTATAAAACATATATCAACATCAATAAATAGCATAAATGATGGTTTAATTAAATCTAATGATGTCTCACAAGGCCAATCAGCTGCATTGGAAGAAATAGCAGCATCTATAGCAGAGTTAAACTCAACAGCTAAGAAATTAGGAGAATTAGCTGAAAATCTTTAATTTATGGAATATTGATTAACATATATAAACATCTTTACATAGTTAAAAAGAATATAAAAATTAGTAGGAGTAATAATCCATATATTTTATGTGAGTTATTGCTCTTATTTTAATATGTAAAACAAATAAGATTTTTAAAGAGAGGTCTTATTTTATTAAATTTACAATATAAATTTAATATGGATATTATGATTTGTACATAAGAAGTATTTTTAGAATTTAATTATAGAGGTAAAGGAGGGAAGTGTAGTGAAAAGATTTCTAAAGTTTTTGATTATATCAATTATAATAGTTGTACTAGCTTTTGCTGTATTTAAATTATCTAATGAATATAGTATGAATACATTAAAAAATAATGTTAGCTGGAGTGTTGTTTATAAAAATTGTAAAGATTCTGTAGCTTTTGAGAAAGATGAAAACCAAAATACCTATATAGCTTACAATAATTATATTAAAGTTATTAAAATAGATGGTAGGGAAGAAACTTTATTGGAGGATAAATCCTTAGAAATAGAAAACTTGCTTTATTATAATAACAAATTGTATTTTATTTCTAAAACAGATTTATATGAATATGATTTAGCATCAAAAAGTTTAAAAAGCATTTTAGGGAATATACCTAGTGAAGGGAAATATTTGGATAGGAATTTAATTATAAAGGATTCAAAATTACTTTTAGCGATAGGAAGTGCTACGAATTCAGGAATAGCATCTAATGATAGCGAGTATTCGCAGAACAAAATACCTTATGATAAAAGCTCTATAGATGTAACATTAAATGGATTCAATTATGGTGAAAAGAAAACAGGAGCTTTCATGCCATATGGAAATTCCAGTGAAGGAGGGCAAAAAATAAAAGCCCAGAGTATAGCAAACTCTTGTATAATTGAAGTGAATCTAGATAATGATAAGACATCATTATATGCTTCAGGAATAAGAAATGTAAAGGGATGGGATCTAGATAGTGAAGGAAATCTAATTGGAATTGTTGGTGGAATGGAGAATATAGGGGATAGGCCTATTAATAGAGATTTTGATTATTTGTATAAACTAGATAAAGGAAAATGGTATGGTTGGCCTGATTTTAGTGGTGGAGATCCTATAAGTTCACCAAGGTTTAAAGGGGAAAAATTAGTATCACCTCTTATTGCTAATCCTCCTAATAAAATAGTTCAAGCACCTATATATCAATATTCAGAAGTCAGTGCTATAAGATACTTAGCCATAGATAAAGATGGAAAAATATTAGAAAAGAATTCGAATGTATATTTTAATAGTAAAGAGAACCTTATAGCTGGAATAAATTCAGAAAGTGTTGTATATGACTTATTAAAGTTAAAAGATAAGAGTAAAATACAGGGAATTAAATATTCAGATGGAGATATTTATATATTAGATAGTGGAATGGGCTGTATATATAAATTGCAATCTAATAATTTTGGATTAAAATTTAATCTTCCAAAACCAATTTGGATATTCATATTTGTATTTCTGTTTATATTAACCTGCTTAATAATATTTAAATTTTATTCTAAGCATTCATATAAAAAATAATAAAAAAGAGTTTGAGCTGTCTTAAGTGATGTTTTATCAACTTAAGACAGTTTTATTATTTAAGTAATCTAATAAACAAAAATAATTTATATTCAAATTTATGGAATAAATGCTAAAATATAATAAAAGGTATTAGTGATAATGGAGGAGATGTTATGGGAAAAACATTAGTAATTAATTTAGAGGATGTTATATTTCAAGGAGACATATTGGATGTAGGAGAAAAAAATCTTGGTATAATATATAATATATCAAAAGAGGCAAAGGATGAGATATCATTAGATTATGTATCTAGCGACAGCAAAGTAGATCTAAAAGATAGAAAATACGATGCATGTACATTTTTCTTTGAGTTAAATAAAATATGGACTAGTTTGGAGAAGGAAAGATTAATAAGAGAAATAAGTTCATATATAAAAGAATCTGGTGAAATATTTATTTGGGATATTAACAAAGAAAGGGGGAAAATATTTAATAATAAGATAAAAGTAATATTACAAAATGAAAAGGTTAAGGAGTTTACGTTTAAGAATTTAAATGTACTTTTAAGTTCTAATATTGAAGAAATAAAAAAAATTCTTGAAAAATATTTTGAAATAGAAGAAACTAAAGCATGGGAAGATGTTTTCTTCATAAAAGGAAAGAAACTGAAGACTAAAGCTGAAGTAGAGGAGAAAATTAATTATGAAGGTATTAATCACAGCAGTTGACTCTAAATTCATTCATAGTAATTTAGCAGTTAGATACTTAAAAAGTTTTACAAGAGATATGGATTATGAAAGTAAAATAAAAGAATTCACTATAAACGATAGGGAAGGTAGAATACTTGAAGAAATAATTAAAGAAAAACCAGATATTGTAGCATTTTCAACATATATTTGGAATGTTGAACTTGTCTCAAGAGTGGCTAATTTGATAAAGAGAGTGGATTCTAATATAGAAATCTTATATGGTGGACCAGAAGTTTCATTTGACTCAAGAAGTTTCTTGAAAAATAATGTAGGAGAATATGTTATTGAAGGGGAAGGAGAAAAAACTTATAGAGATTTTATTCTATATAAATTAGGTAAAATTAAACTGGAAGATGTCAGAGGGCTTCATTATAAAGTTAATGATATAGTTTATTCCAATGAAAAGCGTCCACTTATGTCAATGGATGAAATAGTTTTTCCATATGAAGAAAATGAAGATTTGACTAATAAAATTGTATATTATGAGGCTTCACGAGGGTGTCCTTTTAACTGTAAATACTGTCTTTCATCTACAAGTCATGGAGTTAGATTTTTAGATATTGATAGAGTATTAAAGGATTTAATGTATTTTATAAATAAGGAAGTTAGATTAGTTAAATTTGTTGACCGTACATTTAACTGTAATTCTAAATTTGCTATGGCAATATGGGATTTCTTAATAAATCAAGATACGAATACTCAATTTCATTTTGAGATATCAGCAGACATATTAAAGCCACAGGAAATAGAACTTTTATCAAAAGCTCCAAAAGGAAGATTTAGATTTGAAGTTGGTGTTCAAACCACTAATGACGAAGTTTTAAGAAATATAAATAGATTTGTTAATTTCAGTGATATAAAAGAAAAAGTCTTAGAAATTGAAGCATTAAGAAATATAGATCAGCATTTAGATCTAATAGCAGGACTTCCAGGAGAAGATTATGAATCTTTCAAAAAGTCTTTTAATGATATGTATGAAATAAAACCAGAGGAAATACAACTTGGTTTTTTAAAGTTATTAAAGGGATCTTCTATGAGAGAAGATGCAGACAAATATGGAATGGAATACTCACCATATCCGCCATATGAGATATTAAAAACGGATAAGATCTCATACGAAGAGTTATTAAAACTAAAAAAGGTAGAAGAGATGGTAGATAAATATTATAATTCTCAGAAGTTTAATCATATAATTAGATATTTTGAGAGAAAATTTGAGTTACCATTTGATTTTTATTATAGTCTAGGAATGTTCTTTGAAGATAAAGGTTATTTTAGCAAAAACATAGGAAATGCTGAATACTATAAAGTATTTTTAGATTATAGTGAAAGTGTATTACAAGAAAGTAACAAATATTTAAAAGAGATTATTAGATTTAATTACTTAATATTTAATAAGAAACGTGGTCTTCCAGAATTTTTGAGAAGTGGCATGGAGAAAGAGGAAGAAAAGAGTATAAAAGAAAAACTTAAAGAACAATATTCATTTAAAGAATATCATTTAGAAAAGTTTAAAATTAACATAGAGAAATATATTGAAACTGGAGAGATGTTAGAAGAAGATACTTATTATTTATTTAATGATAAAGCTGATTGTATTAGGTGCATGTAGGTAATACAAAAAAATATTTAGATTTATTTATGTAAGTTAAAAAACAGAAGAATTATTTGAATATAAGAAAGAGTAACATACATAGGAATAATATGAATGTTACTCTTTTGTGTAATTATATAATAAACATATGGGGGAGAGCGTAGTGGAAAATAATTGTACAATAAGTATTTTGCCTGAAACATCAAAAGTTGATGAACCTGTAACAGTAAAAATAAGTGGACTTAAAAAATGAAAGAGTATTAATTCGAATCTTTAAAAGATAAAATTTGGCCTTCTAAAACTCACTGTGAAATAATCGTGGAATTGCTTAGAAAAGCTCATTTTAAACATGAATATAAACATATCACATACGAAAAATCTGGACATATGCTAACTGTACCGTATCAATCTATATATCCTTCAAATAAATATCCAGACGATATAGATGGTTTTGCAAAGGCAAATATAAATTGTTGGAATGAAACTATAAACTTTATAAACAAATGGTCAAGACAAGATATCTAATAAGGAGAATGATTTACCCTAGAAAATGTATCTAAATTATTGAAATGGCTCCAACCCCTGATGTTTCCTATAAATATTTAACTATATATGTTTGAAAATATATATCTTTTATAATATTTAATAGGTTGTTGAATAAACAGAATTTGTAAAAAATAAATAAGTCATCCCTTTGTGATATAATAATTTCGCGAAAA